>CAVAPV010000100.1:0-2157 GCA_963590525.1 Agathobacter rectalis | reverse complement strand
GAGGGGATCACGCCCAGCTCGACAAAACGTCCCATGTCCTGCGGGCTGCAGCTCTCTATGTGCTCGATGCAGTTGCGCAGCCCCTTGAAGCCCTGCTCGTGCGCTACTTTCTCAAAGCAGTCGAGCACCATGCGCACGGTGCCGTTGCCTATGGCATGGAGGCGCACCGGGTAGTTGTTGGCGTTTGCCTCGCGGATGAGCTCCAACAGCTCGTCGTGCTTGATGGTGGGCTCGCCGCAAGTGGAGGGGTCATCGGCGTAGGGCTCGGTGAGGTAGCCGGTATGGGCCTCGCATACGCCGTCCACGATCTGCTTGACGCCGCCAAAGCGCAGATGCTCGCTTGTGAGCTCGCGCTCGTAGCGCTTGGCTGCGGCCAGGCCGGGCTCAACCTTGGGAAACACTGTCAGGCGCATGGGGAGCTTGCCTGCATCCTCGAACTCCTTGAAGATGCGCATGGTGTCGTCTTCTGGGATGCCACCGTAGGGAAACACCACGCCAGCGCTGGTCACGCCAAAGCTCAGGCATTTCTTGATGCTGCCTCCCAGTGCGCGGTCCATATCGGCAGACAGGTTGCCCAAGCCCCAAACGGGGTCGTTGACGGGCGGCTCGTAGCCCAAGCCGTTGAGGTGGCCTTGCTCATCGCGGCCCAGATAGCCGCCTTCGGGATCGGGCGTGGTATCGGTGTAGCCGGCCTCCTGCTGCGCGAGCGTGCTCATCCAGCCGGTGTGCATGTCCCAGCTGGCAATGTAGACGGGGCGGTCGGGCACGATCTTGTCGAGCATCTGGCGGCAGGGTTGCTCGTCCCAGTCGTCAAAGTTGAGACCGCAGCCCACGATCCATTTGTTCTCCGGATGCGCAGCGGCAAAGTCTGCGATCTTTGCAAAGACCTCGTCCTTTGCGGTCACGCCCTCCAAGTTCAGGGTGAAGTCCTCATCGGTCATGACGCCGTTTTGCAAGAAGTGCGTGTGCGAGTCGTTGAAACCGGGGCACACCAGGTTGTCGCCTGCGTCTATAACGCGCGTGTTGGGGCCGATGTATTGCTCGACCTCGCTTGCAGAGCAGACGTCTTGGATGGTCTTGCCGCTCACAACCACGGCGCCGGCTACGGTGTCAAGCGTCTGCGCGGTAAAGATTGCGGTGCTCTTGATGACGATATCTGCGTAAGTCATTGCTTGCTCCTAAGAAGACGAGGGGGCTGGCGTCAGATGCGAGCCGGCCCCCTCTGGTTGCATTAAGCTTGCTTGCGCTGGGGATGCCGGAGGGATGTGGCAAGCGTTGGCAAGCTGTTTTGCCTGGCGGAGTCTTGCTCCTAGTTGTTCTTGGCGCGCTTGCCCATGTAGACCACGAGCGATACGACACCGGTGGCGATCATGATGACGCCGGGGATGGCCCATGCGCTCACTGCGCTGCCGGTGATGCCCATGCAGTAGGTGAGCAGGTAGGAGCAGCCGGTTGCGGCCAAGCCGTCGGACAGCGCCACGATGGAGGTGGCGGTGCCTGCCTTGGAGGCGGGGACGAGCTCGGTGCAGCGGGTGTAGAAGTAGCAGAAGTACGTGGGCCACAGCAGGCCGAGCAACGCGATGCAGACGATAGCCACGATCTGGCTGGGGAAGAAGCTCATCACCAGGTAGCAAGCGCCCATGATGAACAGGCCCGGCAGGTAGACGGCGTTTTTGAACTTGGCGTACAGCGTGCCAAAGACGACGGAGGTGATGGCGGTTGCGATGGTGGAGATAGAGCTCAAGGTGCCGATAAAGGCCTCATCGCCGATGCCTGCGCCGGTGACGTACAGGCCGACCATGTACAGTGAGACAAAGAAGCCCAGCGCTGCAAAGAAGACCTGGATGGTCAGCGGGACGAGCGGCTTCCACCAGCCGGCCTCGACAGCCTCTGCAGACTCGCCGTTGCTGCTGTCTGCAGCCTTGGCGGCGGGCTTCATGCTGGGCAAGAAGACGATGAGCATGACGAGTACGGGGACAGAGATGTAGTAGACCCAAAACGCGTGAGTCCAGCCGCCCACGGCCAAGATGCCGGCGACAAAGGCCATGATGGCGCCCATGACGGACATGACCATGTTGTACCAGCCCACGAACTTGCCGTGCTCGGCCTCGTCTTTGTACATCACAGCCAGGATGGACAGCGCAGCAGTGTTGGTGA
>CAVAPV010000099.1:0-2213 GCA_963590525.1 Agathobacter rectalis | reverse complement strand
TTCTTCGGAGGCTATCCGCTATTACGAGCGAGAGGGCATCATCGAACCCAAAAAAGACGGTAACTCGGGTTATCGGTCTTATTCGGCGTGGGATCTTCACGTGCTCATTAGAACGAGGATGTATCGCAAATACGGTTATACGCTCTTAGACACTACCGAGGCGCTGCAAGAATCTGATTTGAACACGCTTATAGCTGGGTTGGGCGAGAAGGAGTCGGCGTTGGAGGACTCTATCAGGCATCAAAGTCACGTGCTTGAGCAGATGCGTGCAGATAAACGCATCCTGACCGACTGCATGAACAACATCAACAAGTTCAGGTTGGTGTACTCGCCTACGATGTTTTTCATCGATGTGCAACGGAGTTACAGCATCTTGGATTCCAGGGTTGATTTGTATCGCAAGTGGATCGACCGGGTTCCCTATGCCGCTGCTGGTGGGATATTCGACTATCCGTCTCCCGGTGATGGCAATCTGCGTTACGGCCTTGTGGTGGATATCAGGCATATCCACCCAGACAAGCTGGAAGAGATAGAAAACGACGAGAGCAGCGATGCAGACGTAGTCATGATTCCTTCGCAAAAGTGCCTTAGCACGTTCTTCTTGTCTGGATCAGACAAAGAGCTCTGTCTCGATATGTTCGAGCCGTCTTTCCAGTTCATGAGATCACATGGTCTGAGCTTGGCGAACTCGCCTTTTGCGAGGATGGTCCATATGTTTAGAAGAGAAGACGGCAACTATACGAGCATCTACCAAGCATGGGTGCCTTTTGAGGGTGAGAGCGATTTTTGCAATCCCGTGAGGCGTGACAAAGACAAACCCTCGGAGTTCTTGGACAACCGCTACGACAGAAACAATTAGATCCAGCGAGCAAAACCAGCCCTGCCTTGCCGATAGGGGCAAGACAGGGTCATGCGTTTTTGTGTGCTCAAGCGGTTTATTTGCCGCTTTGCGCGTCGAGGAAGTTCATAACGCTTTCGTATACGTTGGTCTTCTCAAAGTTTGCCCCACCATGACCGGCGCCGGGAATCGTTATGCGTTGGGCGCTAATTCCTGCATCGGTCAATCGGTTGTAGAGCTCATAGGAGGCAACAGGGGAGACAAGCGTGTCCTTATCGCCATGCAAGATCAAGAACTTGGGATCATTTTTGTCGATATAGGTAAAGGGGCTGTAGTAAGCAGCTTTGTTGCCGCTCTCAAGCGAGTCAAAGACCGTTGCGCCTGCATTGGTTCCAAAGGCCGCACCGTTGGCAAGCAGGGCCTCTGTATTGGATGTGCCATGGTGCGCCGATTCAAACTCCTCACCCAAGCATGCGCCGATAATCGTCAGGTCTGAGACACCGTAGTAGTCGATAACGGCATTGACGGCTGAGGATTGATCGAGGTTATCGCCTTCGTCGAGTGCTACTTTCTGCCCGTTGACAGTGATGGACTTGGTGTTGCCGGTCACACCAAGCATTGTGGCAAAGTACCCACCAGAAGAATTGCCCCAGGCGTAGAGTTTTTTGCTGTCAATGCCGTAGGTGCTTGCGTTTGCACGCAGGAACCTTACGGCTGCTTTGACATCCTGCAGGGGTCCGGGCATAGTTGCCTGCGGTACGGTGCGGTGTTGGACAGAGGCGACAATATAGCCATGTTGTGCCATCTCCCAACGCAGGTTGATGTTGCGGCTTTGATCGGAGTTGGTAAAGCCGCCGCCGTTGATATAGACAACTGTAGGTTTGGCCGTAGTGTCGGAGGCCTTAGAGGGGATCAACAGATCCATGTAAAGTGAAGTATTGGAAGAGCCGCTTTTGACCTGCTTGTAGACGACGTTTTTGACTTCTTTTACAGAGTATGTTGCTGTCGCGGAGCTCTCGTCGATTTTGAGAAGATGCTCGTTATCGCGAGGGGTAGTAGCTTGCTCGAGCGTCGGAACATCATCCATGGCGTAGACTTTGGTGCCGGCAGCCTTGTTGTTTGCGCCAGAAGTTGAAGGAGTGATGGTGGTGTACGCCTTCTGCTTAAGGAAGTTTGTCATGATGCTCAAGGCCTTGGGTTGGGCAAATTTCGCTCCGCCGTGCCTGGCCCCGTCGATTATGTAACGCTCTACGCTTATACCTGCTTTTTCAAGGCGATTTTGCAGATCTGCGCTTGCAACGGGAGAGACAAGAGTGTCTTTGTCACCGTGCATGATGAGGAAGTCCGGGTCATCCTTGTCTATATAGGTGTAAGG
>CAVAPV010000098.1:0-2221 GCA_963590525.1 Agathobacter rectalis | reverse complement strand
ACAGACAAATGGGGTAACGAGGTTGCCGATGCGAGCTCAATGATGGCTGCCCTTCATCGCCAAAAAGGCGAGGAAAACGGCCAGTCCATCACCTGTTTGAGCTGCCATGTCCCCACCTTGAGCGAGCAGCTGAGCGAGGGCATGCATTGGGTGACCGGATCTTACAACGTATCCCAAACGCTGGATGAGTCCTTTGTCCCCACCGAGCGCAACGGCGAGCAGCTTACCGAGGCTCGCGGAAGCGACTCCGAGGCCTTCTGCCTCAACAGCGGTTGCCACACCAATGACGATGGCAGCGTTATGACCAGGGAAGACCTGGAGAAGCTCACGGCGGACGAATACGGCGAGCGCAACCCGCATGCCACAGATTCCAGCCTGCCCAGCAACCACACCGCAAAGCTGGCTTGCACCGATTGCCACAAGGCCCATCGAGCAAGCGTAATGGGTTGCTCGCAGTGCCACAGCGATTCCAAGATTCCCGAGGGTTGGTTGTCGAGCTCCGAGGCATCCGAGCTTGAGCCCACCTCGATCGAGGAAAGCGAGTAAACGCGCAGCAGCTCGTTAACTGCAAGCTGATAAGCGCAAATGTCGAGGAGACCTGCTTTTGGCAGGTCTCCTTTGCTTTGCGCAAGAAAAGGGCATGAAGGCATACCTATCGCTTGCAAACAGAGCGCATAACTGCGCAAACGTTAAAATCGTTAACGAAAATTAAGGCGTGTTTGCACAAAAACCAAGTTCGTATCTTTAGACTAACCTTGCAAAGAGAAATTGCATGCCCTGCAGTTGAGGTTGCTATGTGTAGCGTGATCAAAGACAGACAAAGACGAGAAGCCGGCTTCTCGTTGCCCGAGCTGCTCATCGTAGTGGCAATCATCGCCGTCTTGGTGGCTATCTCTATGCCTATATACGCAGCTCAACTAGAGAAAAGCCGCAAGGCGACAGATATGGCCAATGCGCGTAGCGTCTACGCCGCCCTCATGGTTGGCATGAACTCGGGTGATATCGAGTTTACCAATACAACAACCGACACCGACGCTTCAAAGCTCTCCTGCATAGCCGTTGTAGTCAGCCCAGAATCAGAACAGGTCTTTGTTAGCGGCAACGTTAAGATAGGCGGCAAGACCTTTAACGACGGCGATAATGATTACAGCAGGCTCAAGAACTACATGAGCTCGACTGGGTTGTCTGGACTCACCTCAAAAGCAAGAGGAGAAGATGCCAGCAGCTGGAACTGGTTTGCCGTCTTCTTATACAGCGACGCAACAACGCGCATCGTCTCTCCAAGCGGAAATAATCTTGATTACAAGGACTATCACAACAACAGCTTTGAAGCTCATGCCAACAACTGGAAAGCTTATGAGGCTTCCTCTATCGAGAAGGCCATGGGACTCAACCCTAACCACTAATAGCGGCAAAGCCCACCCACACGCTCAAGATGCTGTTAGCCGCTTCAAACTAGCAGTCAGGCTCGATAGATCAAATACAAATCAGGCAACCTTGTGGTTGCATAGTTTCCTCAAAGTGCCTACTTTGCATCCGTCCGTTTGAGGCTTATCGTTTGATTACATCAACCGCAAGCACCCGAAAGGACAGCAAAATGGATAAGGAAACCTTTGATTACGTCGCACAACGCGCCGATATTTTGGAGACAGCAGGCTCGAGTACGCAGGTGACCAAAGACGCTGCAACCGCTTGGAAAACGGCAGTTGCCGCAGACAACAGCGATGAGGCAGTAGATGCCGCAACGACTGTCCTGCTAGACATCCTGGAAGGGCGTCCCACCACTATCGATGGCGTTATCGCCTTTGCCAAAGGCCCAGCTATCGAGATGTTGGGTGCCGATGTCGCCGCAAAGATGCTCGAAGAGCAGACAGCTCGCAAAGAGGCTGGTGCCAAGTACTGCAACTGCGCAGCATGCGCAGCGGCAAGCGAGCTTTTGGCTAAGTTTGGACGCATCGAGCTGTAATCACACAACACGGCAAAGCGCGTTATTTCGCCCTGACAAGAGACGCCCTGCAACTCACATAGAGCTGCAGGGCGATCTTCTTAAGCGGAACGGTTGCCTCGCATAGACATATTGTGGCAATGCAATTGCATAGGGTTTAAGCGATGTAATAGCGGATATTACTTACAAAGCGCAAGGCGATCAACGGCATAGGCGTATGCAAACACAAGAGTCAAACCCAGAAGAACCCCAGCGACGATATCCGTAAGCCAATGC
>CAVAPV010000097.1:0-2248 GCA_963590525.1 Agathobacter rectalis | reverse complement strand
TCCTATCAGCGGCATCGATATGCTTGTGGTCGACACGCAAGACGGAGTCACACCGTGCAAGCCCAACGAGCGTGGAGAGATTATCTTTCGCGGCAGTCAGATAGCTAAAAGCTATTGGAACAACCCCGCAGAAACCGCTAAGGCCATCCGAGGTGGTTGGATGTATAGCGGAGACATCGGCTATATGGATGACGATGGCTTCTTCTACGTTGTAGACCGCAAAAAGGACATGTTGGTCGTAAGCGGCTTTAACGTTTTTCCCAAGGATATCGACGAATGTCTGATGCAAAACCCCGCTGTGGCAGATGCTTGCACTGTCGGCGTGCCCGACCCTCACTCCTGCGAGCGTCCTAAGTCGTTCGTGGTCTTGAAAGAAGGCCAGGATATAAGCGAAGAAGAACTCAGAACTTGGTGCAGAGAGCGTCTTGTTGCATACAAAGTGCCCCGTTACGTTGAGTTTATCGATGCCATACCCACAACGCGCAACCGCAAACAGGACCGCGCGCTGCTTAGACGCCAAGAGTTGGAAAAACATGGGGGTGCATCTCATTTTCGCCCTTGACTCTCAAAGAGTTTGAGGGGGGAACATGATCTTGCAAGGTCCATCCCAACCTTCGAAAGCGCTAGTTACTAGCATTGCTAACTTGCATCAAAAGGAGGAAGAAATGATTGACTTCAGCATCACCGACGAGCAAGAGCTTATGCTCGAGAACCTGCGAGAGTTCGTCGCCCGCGAATGCCCCGAGGAAAAGATTAAGAAGTGGTACGAGCAGCGCTACATCGACGAGGATGTGCGCAAGGCATACCTGGAAGCCGGCTTTGGCTACATGTTCGTGCCCGAGGAGTACGGCGGAGTGTCTTCCGATGCCGTGACGCTGGCTTTGGTCGTAACCGAGCTCATCAAGTCTGCAAAGGCTACGCTGCCCTTCATGTCCTACGGCCTTGCCATGTTTGACATGTCCGAGTTTGCCACGCCCGAGCTTATGCAGCAGGCTATGAAGTATTACGAGGAGACGGGCGAGCAGGCCTATTCCCTTGCTTTGTCCGAGCCCTGTGCAGGTTCCGACAATATGGGTATGACCACCACCGCCCACTGGAACGGTGATGGCACTGTCACACTCACGGGCACCAAGACCATGGTCTCCCTTGCCGAGACCGCGCCTTTCATGCTCGTTATCGCAAAAGATGAGGATCCCTCTCGCGAGAACAAGAACATGTCCATGTGGATCATCGATCCCAAGCAGGAGGGCGTCACGCTTGCCCCGTTGCATAAGATCGGCCAGCAGATTACCAACTTCTCCGAGGTCTACCTCGACAATGTGGTCGTCCCCGAGACCGCTTTGCTGGGTGAGCGTGGCAAGGGCTTCTTGCAGCTCATGAAGAACTTCGAGCTCGAGCGCATCATGCTCGCCTCCCACTCCCTGGGCCTTGCCAAGGCCGCCATGGAGGAAGCAGCTGCCTATGCAGGCCAGCGTATGGCATTTGGTAAGACTATCGGCAGCTTCCAGCTCATCCAGCAAAAGCTCACCGACATGGAAATCGCTGTCCAGAACATGGAAAACCTCCTGCTCAAGACTGCATGGGAGTTCGACCAAGGTATGTCCGTCCGTTTGGACAGCGCTCTTGCCAAGCGCTATATCTCCATGCAGTCCACTTGGGTATGCTCGGAGGCTTTGCAGATCATGGGCGGCATCGGCTACACGACCGAGTCCTGCGTCGGGCGCCTGTGGATTGACGCTCGCGGCTCACAGTTTGGCGGCGGCACCGACGAGATTATGGTGCACATCGCAGGCCGTCAGATCATCAAGAAGTACGCCCGCGACTAGGCTCAAAGAAGGCTGGTGAACAATGAACATCGTTACTGTTGCGAAGATCGTTCGCGACGACCAAGACATCCAGGTTGCCGCCGATCGCACGCTTGACTACTCCAAGGCTCGTCCCACGGTGAGCACCTACGACCTCAACGCTATCGAGGCCGGCTCCCTTGCCGCAAAGGAGCAGGAAGCAAGTCATGTCGTCGTCTCTGTGGGTGATCCCTCTATAGACGATACCAAGAACAATAAGAACATCCTCGCCCGCGGCGTCGACTCCCTAACGCTGGTTACCAATGCCGATTATGTGGATTTGGATGCCAAGGCCACCGCAGAGGCGCTTACCAGCGCCGTCAAGGATCTTTCTGCAGATCTCATCATCTGCGGCGATGGCTCTGCAGACATCTACGCCCAGCAGGTCGACGTACAACTCGCCG
>CAVAPV010000096.1:0-2376 GCA_963590525.1 Agathobacter rectalis | reverse complement strand
CGCTGCTTACCTGGCAAGCGGCTACAGCGCGCAGTACATCAACGGCGCCTATACAGTCTCTAAGTCCAGCCACGTTCATAAGTACACGATGGTTGTGACCAAGGCCGCCACTTGCACGCAAGCCGGCGTAAAGACCTTCACCTGCGAAGGCGACCCCAATGACAGCTCCAGCAAGGGCTGCGGCACTACTTACACCGAGCCCATCGCTGCTTTGGGCCACAGCTTCAAGACCGGTACCATCACATGGACAGATAACGGCACGAGCGCTGCAACGGCCAAGTTCACTTGCGCAAACGACAGCTCGCATACTGAGACCGTGACGGCTGCCATCAGCAAGACCCTCACCGTCAAGCCCACCTGCACGGTTAAGGGCACCAACACCTACACGGCAACGGCTACAAGCTCCACGGGCACGGTGATCAGCGTTAGCAAGACCGTTCAAGACGAGCCCGCCTTGGGTCACTCTTACGGCGCTTACACCATTACTACGGCACCTACGACCACGACCACCGGCGTGGCCGTGGCAAAGTGCACGCATGAGGGCTGCACCTCGACCATTACCAATACCGTGGCCAAGCTCGAGAGCACCCAGACGGCAACGGCGGGCACCGCGTCTGTAGAGGTCAAGGTAAACGATGCCAAGCCCGTTACCACGCCAGACGGCACTAACGCCGTAGGCAGCGTTACCATCACCAAGATCCCCGCAACGGCAACCACGATTAACATCCCGCAAACCGTGACTATCGATGGCACGCAATATGCTGTTGCCGGTGTCGAGAAGGCAGCCTTTGTGGGCAACACCGCCATCACGTCTGTCTCTTTGCCGGACACGCTGACAAGCATCCCCGAGGGCCTCTTTGACGGCTGCAGCTCGCTTACCAGCGTCACTTTGCCCAGCACTCTCACCCAGATCCCGGGCTATGTCTTTAGGAACACGGCTATCACCAGCATAAAGATCCCCTCTACGGTGGCAAGCATCGGTGCCAACGCCTTTACCAACAGCTCCCTTGTAAGCATCGAGCTTCCTGCTGCGGTAACGAGCGTGGGCAACAACGCCTTCAAGGGTTGCGGCAAGCTTACGCTGGTCACGCTTCCCGCCAACCTACAGGCTGTTCCCAAGGGCCTCTTTAACGGCTGCAGCTCGCTTGTGGCCGTCAACGCCGCGGGTTCCACCTCTGCAGCTGCCGCCAACCTCTCCAAGGCCACCACGGTGGGCAATTACGCCTTCAAGGGTTGCAAGTCGCTCGTGTCTGTGGATATCAGGGCAGCTAAGACCATTGGCGTTCAAGCGTTTGCCAACTGCACCAAGCTCGTCCAAGTAAACGCCGCCAAGGCAACCGCGGTAAAGGCCAATGCCTTTAAGAACTGCAGCCGCCTCACGGCGCTTAAGATCGCCAAGGTCAAGACTATCGGGGCCAACGCCTTTGCAGGTGCAAAGAAGCTCAAAACGCTCACGACGGGCACTGCGCTGACGAGCATCGGCAGCAAGGCCTTCAAGGGCGCAAGCAAGCTCAAGACGCTCAACATCTCCTCTAAGAGGCTTACCGAGTCCGATGTGACAGGCTCTCTCAAGGGCTCTGCCGTGACCGCCGTCAAGGTCAAGGTCTCCGGCTCCAAGAGGACCAAGGCGCTGTACGTGGCCCTTTACTCCGAGGTCTTTGCAAAGTACAACAGCGGCAAGAAGGTCACTGTTAAGTAAAGGCTACCGTCGCTAAGATCCAGGTTTCTCGTAGCGGCTTACGCCAACGGGAAATCGCACAAAACTCAAGCGCCCTCGTTCTTTTGAGAACGAGGGCGTTCTTTGTTCTGCTGCCTGTAGAGGCGTAGAGCCCCGTAGAGCTGTAGATGATGACTCGTGGGTTTCAAGGAGTTGCGAGTGATAATCGTCCGCATAACGATGTAGGGGAGAGCATTGCTCTCCCGCGTAGGTTGCTGTGACGTGCAAGGGTCATGTGCTCGCATCGCCCCAAAAGCCTTGCATACGCGGGCAATCGCAAACACCGAGGCCCTCAAAGCTCGCCGTGAGCTGAGAGGGCCTCGCTTTTGCTGCAGACTCAACTGGACGCTGAGCCTGCAGCGTTTATGTCGCGCTCGTGCGCTTGAGCAGCGCTCTTACTTGACCTTGACGTTTGCCTTGTAGGCCTTTGCCCACTTGGCGTACTTGGCCTTGACCTTCTTGCTCAGGCCCGTGCCCTTGATCGTGGTGAACTTAGAGCCCTTGACCAGGTTTTTGATGCTGGTCTTGGAGAGCTTGGCGCTCTTGAGCGTCACGGTCTTTGCCTTGGTGTTCTTAAACGCATTGGCGCCGATCGATTTGACCTTCTTGCCGATGGTGATCGTGCCGAGCTTCTTGCAGCCCCTGAACGCGTTCTTGTA
>CAVAPV010000095.1:0-2654 GCA_963590525.1 Agathobacter rectalis | reverse complement strand
TGCCAATACCTCATAAGCAGGGATTATAGGGATAAGAGTGCGATGATTCAAGCAAAGAGGTTAGGGAGCAAGGGGTGCATTTTGCAGCAACGTAGCAAAATATCACTAGCAGCTGCTAAGGAGAGATTCGACGGTATAACACCCAAATTTTTGATTGTTGTTAGGCTAAATTGGGCACAACAACCAAAAATTTGATTGTTGTAGTTACCTAAAATTGCGATGTTTTTATGGATACAGCCACCTAAAAAGCCACAGGCTACATCCCCAGCCAGACCTGATCTTAGGCAGCCAACCGCCAACAAAGAGCAAGCTACAACATAGCAGCAATCGCGCGATTAAGAGACCCTGCGCGCAGCGAGGACAAATCTGCCGTCATCGGCATGATAACTGCAGGTAGCAAGCAACAGGATTTGCTCAGCATAAGAGGGAGTAAGTCCCGTATCAAAGAGCGAGTTATCCTTAAGCCACGTGACAAGGGAGTTATAGTTATCTTTTGAAAGATCGCCCGTCATAGAGAAGGGCATGCAATTTGGGTTGGCTTCTTGAGAGTTAACCTGGGTTCTCACAGCAGCAAAAACCTCGTACTTAATCTGGCCTTCGCCTGCAGTGAGAGTCAATCTCTTGTGCTGTGACCAAAAATCAATGTTGTCGTATCTGTCCAATGTGCCAAACATCGTACCGCTTACCATATTGTGGCCGTAAATAATGAGCGCCGTGCTGTCTAGGCTGCAGCCCTTTCCTACAAAGGGAGTTCCACTTTGGGATTCTTCTTTGTTAAATGCCCGATAGAGATAGTAATCAGGATCATTCGGGGTAGACATAACTGGGTAGTCGATGCTGGTCCCAGGCACGCAGATCCACGCGACGAAATCACTATTTCGCTTATAGAGGGCCTGATAAACACTGTCTTGTTCATCATCTCCGTCCTCTTGAATGTAATCTTCGCTTGATTCGGAAACTTGTACGCTATCTTTAAGAACTTCGAACGCTTGCTGCTCTTGATCTGTTTGCGAGCAGGCTTTGATAAACAAAAATGCAGAGATGACAAAAACCGCAGCGCACAGACAGGCAATAGCTGTCAGTACGGGGCTGCTTTTCCTAGATTTTTGAGCGCGAATACCATGAGAACCTTTGGCCAAGCACACTTTGCGCAATACAACCATCTCCTAACGCAACGCGACCCTAAGCGTTGACGGCAAAAGAACTCGCCGAAAACAGCATGGGTCGCGTCAAACAAAATCAAATCGATAAGGCTAGTTGCCGTTCTTTCCTTTTTTGCGCCTGACAAACAAGACGATTGCAAGTGCTGCTGCAGAGACACCCGCAGTTGCTCCGTAAAGCACGGTATTGGAGCTGTCTGAGGTCTTAGGCACGTCGTTATCTGACGAATCGTCATCTGTCGCAGGCTCTGGATCGGGAGACGGGCTAGGACTCGGATCAGGAGCGGGCGACGGGTCTGGATCTGGAGACGGCTCAGGACTCGGATCGGGGTCAGGCGATGGATCGGGACTCGGATCGGGATCTGGCACAGGATCGTCAGCAGTTTTATCGTTAACATAAGAGGCTACAGCGGTTTTATCGGCTTCGATGCTGCCGGTTACTGTGGCACTCGCCGTGCCGTTGACAGTCACGGTATAGCCATCGGTTCCTGTTTCTGTGATGGTATAAGTCGTTCCTGCTGGTAGACCCGTAGCCGTGGCGGATTGACCATGACGCAGGGTGAAGGATGCAACACCATCGGCAAAAACCATGCCGCCATAGGTCCCGTTGAGCTTGCTCGCCAGCATCACGGTAAAACTGAAATCCCTCGCAGTGTCTGCTGCATTGCCCGTCACCGTCTTAGAGACAGTGAGGTTGCCCACCTTGGTTTGGGGCTCCGGTGCAGGAGGATTAGTCTTCTTGGTATTGGTGATAGTAAATCCAGTCGAGGCATCGCCTGCAACAGCACTCACATACCCTTCGACTTCCTGCTCTTCAACGGTGTAGTTATAAGCCTTTCCGTCAGAATCGAACTTATCCAGATGGTCAAAGACATACTTCCAGCTGCCCTCATCATCAGGGGTTATGGCGACAGTGTCGACCTTCGTTCCATCTCTTAGCAAGTCCACCAAAATAGAGTCGGGCCTCGAATCGCTGTCGTCGCCAACCCATATCTTAGAAACGGTGATATTGGTCTTTTTGGGTTGATAGGAATTGTCTACTGTGATCGAGCAGTTGCCATCATCGTCGGTGGATACACCGCCAACTGTTACGGTATAGCCATTACTCATCACAGAACCGGATTCAACAACCTTGCCAGTCTGAGGGTCAAATTCTTTGACGATATAAGAAATCTTCACGCCGTTTTTCATCACTGGAAGATTGTCAAAGGACGCCTTCCAATCGTCGTCCGTATCTTTTTGACCGTCGACGCCAGAAGCGGTGATGCTGGCAATAACGTCATTGCCATCATCGCCAACTACCGCCACATAGCCTTGACCGTCACCGTAATCTGCGAACAGCTGCACATCAACGCTGCTGGGGCGCACCTCGTCAAAGTCGTCTTCATCATTCCAGCTCTTGCTTACCGTGAGATTTGTCGTGAGGCTGGCATCAGTCATGCTCAAGTTGCCTATGATCGGAGTAAGGTCAAGTTCGCCAACACCCGTCTGCAC
>CAVAPV010000094.1:0-2847 GCA_963590525.1 Agathobacter rectalis | reverse complement strand
TGCTCCAGCGCGCTTCGCTGCTCGCGCCCTGTGGGCGCTCGTGCGCTCGCTCCGCGCAGCTAAACTAGAAACGGTTGCGCGAGGCGTTACGCAGCACCCATCCCCTCCGCTCGCTTACACGCATTGCTCCAGTCATAGCGAATCGTAGGGGATTCCCGGGTGCAAGTAGGGGAGAGCATTGCTCTCCCGGTAGGTTGCAAAATCTTGCAAGGGCGTGATGCCCTCATCGCCCAAAAGTCCTGCGCGCCTAGCGGCGCGTTCTAGCATGTCGCGCTTGTCAGCGCGACCGGGCGGGCAGTGCCCGCCCCTACACCCTCCTACGGCCAAATAAAGCTTGCAAGGCCTCTACAAACCTGTCGGGCAAACAGTGTCCCTGCGAGTGTCTGATGATTGCAGAATCATGTTGCCGAGCGTCGGGCCAGCCTGCTCTTTTACATGTGTGACCTGCTTATCAGTCGTATAATCTCTGCATCTATACCCATGAATGGGATAAGCCGCTTGGATGTGGCTTTTATGCGAGAGGACGGATACATGAAGAAACTAGGCTCTTCTATTGCGGGCAAGGTCTTGTGCAGCGCGCTGAGTGCTGCCATGGTCGTTGCCTTTGCCCCGGCTGTTGGTGCTGCAGTAGGCGCAGATGATGTTACTGCTGCATATGCAGACGATGCTTCGACCAATGCCGCCCCGCAGACGGTTGAAGTTAACGACTCCACTTCTTTGGCTGATGCTGTGAGCAAGGTTGCAAAAGGCGGCACCGTCAGGCTTCAGACCGACGTGAGCCTCGTGCAGACTAGCGGTGCTAGCGCTGTGACGGTCACCATCGACAAAGACCTCACTCTCGACCTCAACGGCCATAACATCGCTGCTCAAGATATCCGTGCACTTCACATCACTGCGGGTAATGTGACCATTACGGGCACGGGCACTATTAGCGCAGATATCAAAGACCAAAGCCTCAAATTTAATGCCGAAAGCTCCGTTATCCGCGTAGGCAACGGTAACAAAGACGCGAGCATATCTGCGACCGATCCCAGCAGGACCAACGTCTCGCTCAAGATCGACAAGAACGTGACGGTGAAATCCAACCATTGTTATGGCGTGTCTGCCTTTGGCGCCACTACAGAGACCTTGGAGATCTTGGGTACTATCGCCGTCACGGGCCAGTGGTGTGCTCTTGGCGGCAACGGAACCAAGGGCTATGGCGCAACCAACATAACCTTGGGCGACGGCTCTAAGTTGAGCTGCACTACGGCCCCTGTCATCTATCAACCGCAAGCTGGTAACTTGTACTTGGGCTCAACCAACATCTCCGGACCCTGTGGTATAGAGATGAAGTCCGGTAATCTGAGTGTTTTGCCGGGCGCAACACCTGTGGTCACCGCCGCAACAGATGAGAAATATGTGCCTGTTACCAATGCTCCTTCTACTCAGAGCGGCTATGCTGTGGCGATAGTCGAGAATAACGACTACGTCCATGGCGGTGCACCCAGGGCCTATCTCACCGCTGGCACGTATACCGGTCGTGTTGAAAAGCTGACCGACAAGCAGTATACCGACACGTCAAATGCAACCGTGCTCGCCATCACTGGTGGCAGCTATAGCGAGGACCCAGCCAAGTACGTAGGCAACACTTCCGATTACACGGTCACGCAAGGCAGTGACAGCCGCTATACCGTTGCCCTCAATCCGCAGACTAAAAAAGTCGCGCAGGTGAGCTGCAGTGACGGCAGTGTTGTGCTGGCGGCAGATCTTGTCAGCGCCTTCAAGATGGCCAATGCCTCTACCATCAAGCTCCTCAATGACGTGACTGGCCTTGCCACCACGGTACAGGTGCCTGGCGGCAGCAACATCACGCTCGATCTCAACGGGAAGAGCATCAGCGGTACGATTCCTGCTCAGCAAGGCGGCGATGGCCAGATGCATGCTGGCTCGCCGCTTATCGGCGTCATGAACGATAGCAGCGCTGGTGGCGCAAACCTCACGGTGACGGGCAAGGGTAAGATCACCAATACGGGCACCGGGGACAGGGCGCCTGTCTTTATGGTCTCTACCAACGCAAACCTCACGGTCGAGAACGGCGCTTGTGCCACCGGTGGCTACGCGCTTTTGGACTGCTACGGCACGGCAACCATCAGGGATGGCAGCTTTACCGCTAGCTACAGCGATGCCTCAAAACTCGCAGGCGCGATCTACGCTATCGGTTCTTCTGCCAAGCTCAACTTTGAGAAGGGCACCCTTACCGCGCCCAATTGCTATGGCATCTATGCGCAGCAAGGCGGCGGCAATGTGACCCTGGGCACTGCAGACGGCAACGGGCCCTCTATCACCAGCGCTTGGTCGGCCATAGGTACCGATGACGCGTCTTCTGGCTACAACATCACGGTTAACGGCGGCGTCTGCACCGCTGGCAACGCATCTGCACAAGCTAACGCAAACAGCGTCGTCTGCTTGCAGGCACCGGGCACGATCAACCTCAAGGCCGGTACCTTCAAGACGGCCAATGCCGCTACCGCTGCTATCTGCATCCCGTATCGCAATACGGGCCTTAACCTCAATATCAGCGGCGGCAGCTTTGAGGCCGCTAGCGGCGACGCGGTGATCCGCACACCTCAAGGCACTGCATCTACTGGCGCGAGCAACACCTTGCAGGTGACAGGCGGTACCTTTAACGGCAAGCTGGCAAACTTTGCAAGCGATAACAGCTACAGCGCCTTTTTGACTGGCGGCACCTTTAGCCAGCAACCTGCCGCTGCTTACCTGGCAAGCGGCTACAGCGCGCAGTACATCAACGGCGCCTATACCGTCTCTAAGTCCAGTCATGTGCACAAGTACACGATGGTTGTGACC
>CAVAPV010000093.1:0-2951 GCA_963590525.1 Agathobacter rectalis | reverse complement strand
GCTTTTGCGGTCGTCGTGAAAGAGGATCGAGTAGAACTCGACGGCCTCGCTTGTGTGTGGGGAGGCATTGAGGGTGAGAGCGGTCTGAACGGCGGCAGTAGGCATACTTCGAGCCCACACCTGGTACGCCAAGCGTTGAGAGATGCCTGCATGTGGGTGCAAAAACCTAAGCGCATGGCAACGCAGTTTGCAGGCGTATCTGGTTGTACCGGGGTGAAAGTTGGGCCTTCCTCCTCCCGCGCATGGTGTGAGAGCAGCGCGGTAGAGTTGCGAAAAGGCCCCTGAGCAGGTAAAATACCTGCAGAAACATGGATCAATGCTTTACTTTGGCGAGTCTGGCATTTGACCTCAACGTGTTTCTATCGCACAGGCCCCGGTTGCACCCGGGGCCATTCTTATCTCGGTTTTCAACTTGCATACAATTTAATCGCTGCTTTGTGCTGCGTCAAGCGATTCCATTAAAAAGTTTGCCGCTGTTTTAATGCAAATGGACGAGTTTCTAATGCTGTTTGAAAGTTGCTGCTTAGACAAAAGTCCATTGTGAGAGCTCTTGCAGCCCTCTGGCCTGCGGTTTTGCTATAGCAAAGAACCATGTGCTTTAACATATGGGCCTATGGAGCAGCAGTACATTAAACATGCGATAAATGCTGCAGAGAGTTTTAATGGTCTGCTGGTCAAAGGCTGCTTACGTTGCTGCAATGGCGTGATAGGATGGCTAGGCAGGTTTGGACCTGCCAGCCTCCGCCCTTCTAGGCGACTAACGGCAGCCCGCCAGCTGCCGTTAGTCGTAGCACATCATGTTGCACTAGATGGCGGAGGCTCTTGCCCCAACCTGTGCTCATCGTATCACCTACAACCCTTTTGCGGCTTGCAATGTGCATTAAGAAACGAGGGATCAGACCATGAGAGTCCTTTTGATGAACGGCCCCAACCTCAACTTGCTGGGGGTGCGTGAGCCAGACGTTTACGGCTCTACCACGCTGGCAGATATCGAGGCCATGTTCTGCGAATATGCCGCTGCCCATGGTGTGGATGAGGTCGAGTGCTTCCAAAGCAACCACGAGGGCGTTCTCATCGACAAGATCCACGAGTCCATGGGTAGCTTTGACGGCATCGTCTACAATCCTGGCGCGCATACCCATTACAGCTATGCCATCCATGATGCCATCACCAGCGTCACCACTCCGGTTGTGGAGATCCATATATCGGATATCTCCAAGCGCAAGGAGGAGTTCCGCCATCACAGCGTGCTTGCGGATGCTTGCATCGGTCAGGTCAAGGGGTTGGGCGCCCAAGGCTACCTGCGTGCCTTGGACCTGTTGCTGGAGCATGTGCGATGAGGGCGGCCGCGCGTGTAGGCAAGGTTCGCAAGCTGCTGGCCCAACAGCAGCTTGACGCTATCATCGTTCGCTCTACAACAGACTTGCAGTGGCTCACCGGCTTCGAGGACGTCTTTGACACAGAGCAGGCCCATACCGCTGTGGTTACTGCGGATGCCTGCATCATCCATACAGACAGCCGCTATGCATCCGCCATGCGCACCGCTGCGCAAGGGGAGGGGCTGTGGGATGTCGATGACCAGCGCGAGGGGGCCGCTGCCTTTGCCGCCCGTGCTTTGGACGAGCTGGGCGTTGCAGCTGGCAGCGTTGCCATAGACGCTGCTACGCCGCTCAACCTCTATCGCGCCTATCTAGAAAAGCTTGCAAACGCGCAGCTTGTTGAGCGCGAGGGCGATATCTTGCGTTTGCGTCAGGTAAAGGAGCCTCAAGAGATTGAGCGCATGATCCGCGCTCAGCGTGTGGCCGAGCATGCTCTCATGGAGGTGCTCGAGAAGATCCATGCCGGCCAAACCGAGGCCGAGGTTTCGCTCATGCTTGAGTTTGCGATGAGAAGCCGCGGGGCGCAGGAGCTTGCGTTTGCCAACATCGTGGCAAGCGGCCCTAATTCTGCCAATCCCCATGCGGTGCCTGGACAGCGCAAGCTTGCCAAGGGCGATCTTGTTGTCATCGATTACGGCGCTCGCGTTGACGGGTACCGCAGCGACACCACGCGCACGGTGTGCATAGGTGTGCCCAGTGCAGAGCAGCTGCGCATCTACAACGCCGTCAAACGCGCCAACGAGGAGGTGCGCCGTGTTGTCCGCGCGGGCGTGACCGGCGTTGAGATGCATCAGCTTGCAGAAGACATCCTTGCCGAGGAGGGCTATGCGGGATTGATGGGCCATGGCCTGGGACATGGCGTTGGCTTGGACATCCATGAGGAGCCCTGTCTCAACACGCGCAATAACGAGCCGCTACCAGAGGGCGCGGTCGTCACGGTCGAGCCGGGTGTTTACATCACCGGCCAAAACGGCGTGCGTATAGAGGACTGCGGGCAGGTGACAAAAGACGGCTTTGACAACTTCTGCACGCTCACCCATGAGCTCATGGTTGTGGGGTAGGGGAGTGGAGAAGCGTTGGTTTTCTCGGTATCTGTTATAGTCGGGCAGTATAGTGATTTTGGGATGTAAGCGGCAAATTATGCTGCAAGTATCCAAATGTAACTAAAGCTGTGATCAGCAAATGCAGAGATGAGCATCAAATGAGCAAGAAAGCTGCTGCACGAGAATTACCGGCGTGTCCGGTCGAGACAACCATCAGCCTCATAGGCGACAAATGGAAGGTCCTTATTCTGCGCGAGCTCATGGACGGCACCAAACGCTTTGGTGAGCTGCAGCGCGGGGTGGGGAAGGTCTCTCAAAAGGTGCTGACGAGCCAGCTACGATCCATGGAAGCCGACGGCCTTGTGCATCGCGAGGTTTATGCCGAGGTTCCGCCGCGCGTGGAGTATTCGCTCACGCCGCTGGGGCAGAGCCTTAGGCCTGTTATCGAGGCGCTTGGTGAATGGGGAACGGCCTTCAAAGCCCAATACGGCTGCTAGCGGCTGAGGCGACAGAGCGGAATGTCAAATAT
>CAVAPV010000092.1:0-3334 GCA_963590525.1 Agathobacter rectalis | reverse complement strand
GCGCTTCGCTGCTCGCGCCTTTCAGGCGCTCGTGCGCTCGCTCCGCGCAACTATACGTGTAACGGTTGCGCGAGGCGTTTCGCAGCGCACATGTCGCCGCCTATTAGATGATGACCCACAGGAGTCGATGCATTGCGAGAAGTGAATCGGATGCAGGTGCGAGTAGGGGAGAGCATTGCTCTCCCGGTAGGTTGCAGCGCCGTTCTGCAGCCGTTAGTTGCCCAATGACGTGCGCTTTTGCATGCTGTGTCGATGGTAAAATTTAATGATTCCCAGATACGGCGACGCTGTGTCTGGGGGAGTTGTTTTTGCCTGTTTGGTTTGCGTTCTTAAGGTGTTGCTGATTATGAACTTCACTATGCCCGTTGTGTCTTTGCGTCGTCTGTCTGCGATATTTGCAACCATGATGTTTGCGGCGATGGCCGCGTTCTTTATTGCCCCCCCTAGTGCGCAGGCGGCAGAGTATGTTTATGACGATAGCGACAGCTGGCGCTTTTATGTGCAAGATGACTCTACTGCAGTGCTTGTTTCGAGCGATAGCAAGTACAAGTCATATACAAGCATAGAGGTGCCTTCTCAAGTTACGTATAAGGGTCAAGCTTTTACAGTCGTGAGCATTAGTGACTGGACGTTTGGCAACTTGTATTCGTTGAAAAGCGCCACAATCCCTTCGACAGTTACGAGCCTTGGGTCTCATGCATTCTATTCATGTTCTAAGCTTGAATCCGTAACCTTTAAGGGCGACAGCCTCAAAACGATTGCGGACAACGCATTCAACGGATGCTCAAAGCTCAACTCGGTGACCTTTGGAGGCGATGGGCTTGAGAGCGTCGGCGATTACGCGTTTTATGCGTGTGGAGAATTGAGTTCTGTCGTCTTTCCCAGCAGCTTGAAGCGCATCGGTAAATATGCCTTCTACCAGTGCGGGGAACTGAGTTCGATATCCTTGCCCAGCTCCCTGAAGGATATCGGGGAGTATACGTTTTTTGAGTGCAAGAGTTTGAGCGCTATCTCCTCCCCCAGCACGTTAGAGAGTATCGGTAACAAAGCCTTTACCTCTTGCAGCGCTCTTGAAACGGTCGATTTCTCCAAGTGCACCGCGCTCAAATCCATAGGGGAGGATGCCTTCAACGGCTGCTCGAGCATCAAGAACCTCGATTTGCCCAAGGGCCTTGAGACTATCGGGGTCCGCGCGTTTACGGGGTGCACTTCCGTTGAGAGCGTTTCTATACCTTCTACTGTCACCACATGGGGTGGGACCGATAATGCGCGCGAGCCCTATGGAAACGATGATGCTGGCGGAGCTTTCAAGGGCTGCACGTCCCTCAAAACGCTGACTCTGGCCGAGGGGTTGCGCTCCCTTGGCCCGTGCGCGTTTAAGGATTGCACTTCGCTCACAAACGTGACGCTTCCCAGCACACTGGAGACGCTTTATTACGGTGTCTTCAAAAACTGCATAAGCCTCACAAGCATTGTTATTCCCGATAGCGTTACCACTATGTACGGCCATGTCTTTGAGGGGTGCACGGCGCTTGAGCAGGTGACGCTCTCAAAGAATCTTTCCGTGCTTGGAATGTCCGCCGGGGAATGGAGCATGATTGCGGGCAAGCAGTTCTACGGCTGTACTGCGCTCAAAGAGATTGTGATTCCCGCGGGTGTGGAACGCTTGGGTTACGGCGTTTTTTATGGTTGCGACAAGCTTGAAACCATCACCTTTGAAGGTGACCTTAAAGAAATCGATGTATTGGTATTCAATGGTTGTTCTTCGCTTGCGAGCGTGAAACTTCCCGACAGTGTGACCCGTATTGGATCGCAGTCTTTTAGCGGCTGTTCTAGCCTTACGAGCTTTACCTTCCCGGCGAGTTTGACCTCTGTGGGAACCGACGTCTTTGTGGGTTGCACGTCGCTTGAAAGCATCGTTTTGCCCAGCGCACTTTCTGCCGTTCCCACCGGTTTTCTCCAAGGCTGTGCAAGCCTCAAGACCGTTACCGTCCCTGGTACCGTCACGACCATTGGCAACAGCGCGTTTGTAAACTGCACCAACCTCGAGACCATCATCATCTCCGAGGGTGTGACAACTATAGAGCGCAACGCGTTTGCCGGGTGCACGAGCCTCAAGAACATCGTTATCCCCAGCACTGTCACAAGCATCGGCGCCGATAGCACCTTCTCAGACTGCACCAGTCTTGAGACCATTGTTATCCCCGAGGGCGTGACCTCTATTGGGGATGACGCTTTCAAGGGCTGTTCCGCGCTTAAAACCGTGGTTTTGCCCTCGACTATCACCTCTATCGGTTCTGATGCCTTTAGCGGCCGCAACAATGAGCTGACGATTTATGCTCCCAAAGCAGCCGATGGCGAGTCATGCGTGCAAAAATATGCAACTGATAACAACATCAAGTATGCCGATGCCTACCGTGTCATCTTCGATGCGGGCAAGGGCTCTGCTGTTGCTGCTCAAAACGTTGCAACCGGCCAAGCGGCAACCAAGCCCCAAGATCCCACGCTGAGCGGCTATATCTTCAAGGGTTGGCAGCTTGATGGCAAAGATTACGATTTTAAGAGCCCGGTGGATAGCGATATCACGCTCACTGCGGTTTGGGAGCGCGATAGCAGCGGCGATGATAATGATTCGGGTACTCGCTTTGTCTTCGCATCCAAGATGGATGTGGAGCTGCCCGCTATCAAGGCTGGCGATGAGTTGCCTACACAGGCCGCAGCTGTTTTCCTTAACGCCAAGGGCGATAAGATTGCTACGGGTACAGCGCAGCTTGCCTGGATGACGTCTGCTGGCGAGATTGTCGAGGCTGGATCGATTGCTCAGGCGGGTACCGATTATACGGTCACCGCAATGGTTTCTCCGCAGGCGGGCACGGGTGTGCTCCTCAACACGCAAACGGCTGTCTCGATCAATGGGATGACCGGCGCGAGCACGCTCGAGATGAATTCCAATGGCAAACTGAGCGCAACCTACACGCTGCGCGCCGCTGGCGATCTTGGCGATGCTGTTGCCTCGCTTGATAAGACGAGTTTTGCTTACACCGGTGATGCGTTTGAGCCGCAGGTCACGGTGACCTTGGACGGCAAAGTGCTCGAGGCTGGCGTTGACTACGAGGTTGCCTACAGCAACAACACAAAGGTCGGCACCGCCACGGTGACCATTACGGGTGCCGGCGTGATGAGCGGCCAGGTGAGCGCAAACTTCCAGATTGTGCCCGCTAAGGTCAAAGGCGTTGCCGTCAAGACGTCCGGCAAGGGCAAGGTCAAGGTGAGCTGGACTAAGCACAAGGCGCAGACCACGGGCTTTGAGATCCGCTACGGCGCTAATAAGGCC
>CAVAPV010000091.1:0-3442 GCA_963590525.1 Agathobacter rectalis | reverse complement strand
AAGCAGCTCAAGAAGTACAAGCGCTACTTTGCCAAGGCCAACAGCGGCAAGAAGGTGACGGTCAAGTAGGGGAGGATTCGTGTTAGGATAGCAATGCGGGGCAAGCCCTCCGCATTTAGCTGTTGAAAAGAGTGAGACAACAACCGCCTGCCGGGGCGGTTGTTGTCGTTTATAAGGCTATTTGCTCAGAAGCACCAAGAAGGCGACGACCAAAAGCAGCAAAATTGCTTCTTCCATACGCACCTCCTCTCTCGGAGGGCGATAGGCGACAAACAAACCCCGCATTGCATGGTTTGCATCATAGCAGCAGTCGAGGGTTCTGCATGCGGGCAACATCGGCTTGCAGGTGCGCGTGGGGCTGGCATTGCCAGCCCGCTAGGTTGCATAACGCTGCGAGGATATGGAGCTTGCATCGCCGCAAAGCCCTGCGCCTGACGACACGCTTTTGATACGTCGCGCCTTGCGGCGCGACCGGGCGGGCAGTGCCCGCCCCTACTTGCACCTGCGGATCCCCGTTGTCTTGCATGCAGTTCGCACCTGCGAACAACGGATTACCGAAAATATCTGCGTACGGCGGCCTTTAGGTTGAGTGATGCTGCGATCAGCTGTGAGATGCGTAACCACGTAGGGGCTGGCATTGCCAGCCCGGTGGGTTGCAAAACGCTGCATTAATCAGCGGCGTGCTTTTTGATGTGTGGTAATGCTCGAGCGGCATGTGATCATGAGATTCTGACTTCACGCAATCCTGCGTTTTTTAGCGCAATCGTAAATATACTCGGTATGAAAAACGTAACACGGAGAGGCTAAAGAAGCCGAAAAACGTTGCATTATCATCGTATAATCTCGAGAAAACGTTGCAGATTAGGTTACGGAGAAATCGATGCTCGAGAGAAAAGCCTGGTCAAAGCTTGAGGAATGGCATCGCCGTCCCTTGCGCAAAGCGCTTTTGATCAAAGGAGCTCGCCAAATAGGCAAGACGACGTTGGTCCGCGCTTTTGCCAAGGAGAGATACGAGCACTTTGCAGAGCTGAACTTTCTTGAAGACAGAAAAGCTGCCGCGATATTTGACGGCAATCTCGATGCCGAGACGCTGATCGCATCCTTGACGGCATATTTGCGCATGCCGCTCGTCCCTGGTAAGACGCTCGTCTTGCTCGACGAGGTCCAAGAGTGCCCTAACGCGCGCGCAGCGATCAAGTTTCTCGTCGAGGACGGGCGTTTTGACTATGTGGAGACGGGCTCACTGCTCGGCGTGAAAACGCGGCAGGTGCCATCTTATCCCGTCGGGTTCGAGGAGCATCTCGACATGTTCCCGCTTGACTTCGAGGAGTTCTGCAGGGCAAACGGCGTCCAGCAGGAGACCCTAGACTTTCTGGAAGGAGCCTATGCGGATTGCAGCGCCGTTCCCGACGCAGTGCATGAGACGATGATGAATCTTTACCGTGCGTACATGACAGTGGGTGGCATGCCTGAGGTGGTTCAGCGTTACGTGGACACGCATGATATCGCGCAGGTTGTTGCTTTGCAGCGGGATCTGCTGTCGCTGTACAGGCTCGATATCGAGAAGTACGCGCCTGCGTCAGAAAAGGCAAAGATACGGTCGATATTTGATGCCATCCCTGCGCAGCTTGATGACAAGAACCGTCGCTTCATCCTGGCCGATCTCTCTAAGAACGCAAGGCAGAACCGCTACCAGAGCAGCTTTCTGTGGCTGTCTGATGCAGGGGTCGCTCTGCCCTGCTTTAACGCGACATCGCCTGTGACGCCGTTATCTGCAAACAGCAAGCATAATCTGTTCAAGCTCTTCATGGGAGATACGGGGTTGCTTTGCGCTGCAACGTTTGGGAACGTCCAGTTTGACATCTTGCAGGGCAATCTCGAGGTCAACATAGGCGCCATAACCGAGAACGTGGTCGCGCAGGAGCTTAAGGCCCATGGGTTCGATCTTTTCTATCTCAACACCAAACGGCAAGGCGAGATTGACTTCTTGGTTCAAGACGGTAGCAGCGTCTTGCCTGTCGAGGTCAAGTCCGGCAACAGCTGGACCGTCCACAACGCTTTGGACAAAGTGATGGATGTCGAGGAGTGGAAGCTTGGCTCTGCCGCCGTCTTTTGCAAGGGCAACGTGGCAAGAGAGGGAAACGTAACCTACCTGCCTTTGTATATGACCATGTTCCTTCAGGCAAAGCAGCTTCAAAGCGGGTCTGTCTACGAGGTTGATTTGAGTGCTCTGAGTTTGCGATGAGAGTGCGCAAGACCTTTAGGGCGGTGCGAGTTTTTGTAACCGACGAAACCCTGTGCGGGCGGGCAGGAAAACGTCCTTGCGTGGCTATGCAAACCTATCTGAGTCGTGGCTAGATCCTTCGACTCCGCGGCCTGCGGCCGCTGCGCTCAGGATGACAGATCAAGATACGGCTTAATCTGGCCCGCAGGTGTGTGTAGGGGCTGGCACCGCCAGCCCGCTAGGTTGCAAGGCGCTGCAAGTGCAAGATGCCCGCATCGCCCAAAAAGCCTTGCGTGCCTGACGGCACGTCTTCGATGCGTCGCGGCTGGCGCCGCGACCGGGCGGGCAGTGCCCGCCCCTTACTTGCACCTGCGGATCCCCGTTGTCTTGCATGCAGTTCGCACCAGCGAACATCGGATCACCGTAAGCATCTGCGTACGGCGGCCTTTAGGTTGAGCGGCGTCGCGATCTGCTGCGAGACGCGTAACCACGTAGGGGCTGGCATCGCCAGCCCGCTAGGTTGCAAGATGCTGCAAGAACCGAGCGAGTGCGCAACGGCCCGATGCCGCCCAGCGCTAGAATAGGGGGATGTGCAAGAAGCGAACCCTCAGGTAGGAGCCCCCCGTGAAGCCCATGAACTCCATCACCGCCAAGCAGTCCCCCAAGCAAACCGTCAGGCGCTGGGCGGCGCTGCTCATGTTTGCCGCGGCCGCCTGCATCGCCGGCGTCCTCGCGGCCGTACAGCCCTGGCAGGCAGAAGCCGACCCGCAGCCTGTGGGCGCCGTGTGCGCCTACCTCGACGCCGATGGCACCATGCCCATAAGCAGCGAGGGCATGACCGACGTCTACGACGTCGACCAGGTGGTGGAGGCCATAGAGGAGCTGGGCTCGGCGACCTTCATCAAGTCGATCAGGCTCGAGCTCTACACAGACTGGAACACCAAGGCCGCCGGCCGCATCGTGGTGGGGGAGGGCATGACGCTGCACCTCGACCTCAATGGCCACATGCTCAACCGCGGCAAGGCCGGAAGCTACGGCGACAAGTGGTACGCCGAGGAAAAGGGCGAGGCCGTCTACGTCAAGAAGAACGGCACGCTTAAAGTCAACGGCGGCACCGACGCCGATGCCGAGCGCCAACACCCCGGCACCCTCGAGGACAACGGCAACTTCTGGTCGTACGGCGAGGGCGGCGCCGACGTCATCAAGGGCGGGCTGATC
>CAVAPV010000090.1:0-3505 GCA_963590525.1 Agathobacter rectalis | reverse complement strand
GTATACATACTTAATATCATTTATTTTGCAAGTAATTTTATATAAATTTACAATCTTTAATTGACTGCTATTTATGAATCAAGAACTTGAGACAGCAAGATAAAGAACTACTTCTGACTGAAAACTCGTTCTTCTTCCACGTCATCGGGAGACTATATAATCAAACATCAAAAGCTGATTATAAAAACCTGCCTTAGATACAATGCAGACACAAACACGTTTGATCAAAATAGAAGATCAGATAGATTTAAGACCAATCACACTTTAAGAAATCAAGCAGGATCAACCACATCTCTATCGTAGATAAATTCGATATATTTGATCCCACAAACAGACCCACATAAACCTATTGACATTAATCCTTTCAAGCTTGGGTTCTTGATAGCCTTGGAAAATCAGTAAAGCAGGCTCGAAATATTGATACAGACTAAAGCCAACAACATACTTGCAAACAAAAAAGAGGGAAGGTAACACCTCCCCTCTTTAGCCTTGATAGGCAACAGGTTTTAAAACAGCTAAAACTCGGCTTAAACAAGCGGTTTCTTTGATGCATAACCAGGATGCCTTGGTACTTTTATCTTTGGTTTTGAAACTTTTTGGAAGATACAGACGGACCTGCTGTATTCTCCTGCCTCTCCTATCGTAAATTCTTTACGCTCAACAAGCTCCAAACCGAGTAAATCAGCGGCTTTTTGCGCTGTTTTGATATCTTCTGGCGTATCTACACCTCGCATAGCGATTAGGCAGCCACCTTTTTTAAGTAACGGAGTCGCTAATTCTTCAACCGCCGGCAACGAGGAGACCGCACGTGCTGTAACAACACCAAAAGAAGCAGAATGCTCCACAGCAAGCTCTTCTGATCTCATTCCTGTTGCCACAAGGGTCTTATCCAAACCTAATTCATCGATAAAACCTTGGACAGCTACAGCTTTCTTCTTAACAGAATCAAGCAAAACACCGTCTCTGCCTGTTGTAAGACCCAGAGGAATCCCAGGAAACCCTGCACCAGTACCAATATCTATGAATTTGCCGGATGTTTGACAGAAATCCTTGTATATAGAAAGAGAGTCCTCAAGATGCAAAACCACAGCATCCTCAAAGGAGGTGATGCGTGTAAGATTGAGAACCTTGTTCTTCTCTATCACAAGGTCAAGGTAATCAAGAAGTTTATCTTTGGTCGCCAATTCAAAATCAAGTCCCAAGCGACCAAGGGCCGCATCGAATGCGGCCCTTTTACTATCGGTCTGTTTCACGTGAAACCTCAGTCAAAATCGCCTAATTTACGGTTATAGAGGACGAACAACGACGCAACGGTCAGGGTCCACACCCTCAGAGAATGTTTCAACACGATCATCATCTCGTAGATACATGTGAATCAAACGGCGCTCGTATGGGCTCATGGGCCTGAGCTTTACATCTCTATCCTGGCGGCAGGCACGAGAAGCGGCAGAAGAAGCCAAACCTTCGAGCTTCTGGCGCTGGCGATGCTTATAGCTCTCGATATCAACGGTAACCGGATAGCGGAAACCAAGCTTGCGGAAGGTGATAGTAGACAGCATCAGCTGCAGAGAATCCAAAGTGCGTCCACGACGGCCAATCAGAATCGCAAGGTCATCGCTGCCAACAACATCAAGGATAATCTCACCCTCATCACCCTCGTACTCGTTGATCTCTACACCGTGCATGTCAAAGAAACCAAGGATTTCTTTAAGCGTGTCGATAGCAGTATCAGCTACATGATCGAGTTCTTCATCGGTAAGCTCTTGGTCCTGGTCTTCTTGAGCTTCTGCATCCTGCTCAGAAGTCTCCTCTTCAAGAATATCCTCTTCAGGCATTATGCCCTCCCATGTTCTAAGGATTGCCGGTGGTCTATGCGAGATAAATGAAGACGCATCCAGCTACAAACGTCATGCATAGATGATGAAGGAGTTTCATCTTTTTGCAAGACGCAAAAAGAAATAAGGGCAGCAGATAACAAGAAAGGCACCTGCTATAGGTGCCTTTCTCAACCAAAAGCATTTAGCTTAAAGATATGTATTAACGAGATTTATGAGGACGCTTTTTCTTGGGTTTACGCTCGACCTCGATCTCCATGGGCTGAGGAACATTCTTCTCTGCTTCTTCCTCATCCTTCTGGCGCTGCAGCTTGCGGTTGGTGATGAGCTGCTGCACAAAGCCAAAGCCAGAGGACAAAGCCCAGTACAAGATGACGCCAGCCGGAGAGATCCATGCCATGTAGATGAACATCAAGCCAAAGAAGATGAGCATCATCCAGTTAGTGGTCTCGGATTGAGGGTTGGTGTTTTGCTTGATGAGCTGGTAACCCATAGGGCCGACAGACAAAACGATAAAGAAGATGGCAAAGATGCAGTAAACAACGTTGAAGCCAGCCTCGGGAACCGTAAGGGTCAAGTCAGGCAACAAGTTGTAGAAGCTGATGACGTAGCCTTGGTTGGCAAGATCAACGAGCTTCCAACGCAGGGTTTGGAACAAGATGATAAAGATGGGCATCTGGATAAGCATAGGCACGCAGCCTGCCAGCGGGTTGAACCCGATGTCTGCGTAGACCTTCATAGTCTCCTCGGAGATTTTTTGCTGGTCTCCGGCATATTTCTCTTGGATCTTAGCGATCTTAGGCTGCATCTCCTTCATGGCAAAGGAAGAGCGATACTGCTTTGCCTGGATAGGGAAAAGCACCAAACGAATGATGAGGGTGACGATGATGATCGCCAAACCCCAGTCACCCACGAGCTCTGCAAGCTGCAGAAGCAGCCATGCGCACCCGTTAAGAATTCCATCCCACATGTTAACTATCCTCTCAGCTAGGACCTAAGTCCAAAGCCAACACTACATATCAAGGAACCGGGTCGTAACCACCCGGATGCCAAGGACCGCATTTGACAAGGCGCTTGAGCGCAAGCCAAAAACCCTTGGCAAAGCCGTATCTTGCCACGGCTGTGACCGCATACTGCGAACAGCTGGGAACAAATCGGCAGGTACGGGGAAACAGCGGGGAGACAGCACGCTGATAAAACCTCACCAAGCGGATAAACAGCCGCTTTGGCAACGCATGCAGCTTCTCTTTAGCAGAAGCGCCCGCAAGGGCGTCTTCTCCATCAACCGGAGCACCATAGAGATCCTCGGGGCCAAAGCCCTGATGATCACCACAACCGCTAGCGGCATGATGTTTCTCACTCACCACCGACAACCCCAAGCTGACCCAAGCATTTGCTCATCTCCTTAAGCAGCTTGTCATGGTTAGCGCGCCCGGTTTTGTGACGAGCGACAAAAACCACATCCCAGCCCGCCCAGGGACCGCCTAACTCGGCTGCTGCAGCGCGCATAACACGCTTGCAACGGCAACGATATGGGGCAACGCCGAGCTTCTTGCCTGCAATGAACCCCAAACGCCCGCAAGAGGGCGAATCAGCAGGGGAGGGCAGGCAGAGCACGTTGAGCAAATACGAAGAAGAGCGCCTTCCCTCACGGAAGAGGCGCTCCATGT
>CAVAPV010000089.1:0-3810 GCA_963590525.1 Agathobacter rectalis | reverse complement strand
TGCGGGTACAGCGTGGAGTCGATGCCGATGATGGCGTCTACCTCGCCGTCTTTGAGGGCCTGCAGCAGCAAAGAACCGTCGTAGACAACCCAGTTGATCTTGGAGGGGTCGCCGCCCTGGCGTGCGCACAGCGCGTTGGACTCGACGTAGGAGGGGCCGGACATGCCCGTGCAGCCGACCTTCTTGCCCACGAGGTCCTTGCAGGTGTCGATGCCGTTGCCCTCGAGCGTGATGCCAGACCAGCAGCCGGTGTGCATGGTGTCGATGATCTTGAGCGGGGTGCCGTTGAGGTAAGACAAGAAGAAGCCCGGCGTGGACAAGAAGAAGTCGATCTCATCGTTGGCCAGAAGCTCGGAGGTGTCTGCGGTGATGGTCACGATGTTGGCGTCAATGCCGGCCTCGGCAAAGGTGTCGTTCTCGATAGCCACATAAACGGCCAGCTCGCAGCAGTTGCCGCCCCAGTAGCCGATGGTCATGGGGATCTTCTCGTCGGTATTGACGGTAGTGGTCTCCTCTTTCTTCTCCTCGGTGGAGCTAGAGCTGTTGCCACCGCATGCGGTGAGCGCAGCACCAGCTGCAACGACGCCGCCGGCTGCAGCGGCGGACTTGATGAAGGAGCGGCGTGAAACGTTTTTCATCCGAATCCCTTCCTTTCTCTTTCTCTTCCCTGCCCGGCAACTACCGGGCAACTGCTATGCTCAAACAGCACTATGCTGCTCTTGCCAAACCTTGCGGCCCTGCAAGCTCTTGCTGCAGCGCCTCTTGCGGCCCTCTTGCGGGCCTTTGCTCGGCAGCCTCATCCTGCAAGGCAACCAAGCGTTTGCGGGGCCAAACAAACAACCCCTCCCCCAGCAACACCTCTACCAGCGCGCCAGGCCCTTTTGCCACCTGAGCAGCCAGTTGCGAAACGCGAACATGATTGCAGTCATGGTGGAGAAGATGACGATCATCACGCCGATGATGGCAAAAACCTCGCCGTAGTTGGCAAGGACGCGGATGTACTGGATCCTAAACATCAGGCCCTCTGTCGCGCCGCACAGCTCGGTGGCCGACATCGCGCCAAACGAGTGCGAGAACGCCATGAACAGCGCGTTGGCGATGGCCGGGATGGAGTTGGGCAGCATCACATGGAACACGATGTGCATCTTTGAGGCGCCCAGCGTCTGCGCGCGCTCTATGAGGCGGCCGTCTATGTTCTTGATAGCGCTGCCAATCATGAGCGTAAGCGGGAACCAACTGGCCAGCACCACGGCGCTTAGCGCGGCGGCTGTGCTGGAGTGGAAGATGATGAAGAAGATAGGCATCCAGATGAGCGCCGGCACCGGGCCGATGATCTTGAGCAGCGGGTTGACCCAGTAGTCAAAGACGCGCACGCAGCCGCACGCGATGCCGGAGAACACACCCATCGTGATGCCGATGATCAATCCCGCAAAGAGGATGCGCATCGAGGCGATGGCATCGGTAAAGATGACATCGGCGTTGGCGATGAGCTCGTGCATGATGCGGTCGGGCGACGGGATGAACGGCATCTTGAGGGTGCCGGTCTTGAGCGTGAGGTAGTCTTGCAGGGTAAAGAAGCAAAACATCGCAAAGATCAGCCCGGGAAAGCGCAAGAAGCGCTCGCGCATGGGGCGGATGAAAACGCACAGGATGCAGATGATGGCATAGACCACCGCGCACACGGCAAGCGTGGGCAGCCAGGTCTTGGGGTGGTAGGCCACCGGATGCACGTTGGGCAGCATCACATGCTCTACCGCGGCGATGGCGATGCCCAAGAAGGGCACTAGGAGCATGAGCAGCTCCTTGGGCTTGATGAGGCTTACGAGCGGCTTTTTGGCCTTGGGGGTGTACTTGGCCGCCTCTTCCCTCTCAAGCTCCTGCCTGATTGTGTCTTTGCCAGTCAAAGCGCACCTGCCCTAGTCAAACTCGAGCATGTCCATGATGGCATGGCGCTTCTCTATGAACTGGGCGGATATGCGGTCGCGCGGGTGGGGCATGTCTATGGCGACCTCGCCCACCACGGTGCCCGGGCGCGGGCTGAGCACGACAACGCGGTCGGCCATGTAGACGGCCTCCTCGATGTCATGGGTGACCATGAGGATGATGGGCTTGAAGCGATCGCGCATGGCGAGTATCTCGTCTTGGATGATGGCGCGAGTAAAGGCATCCAGCGCGCTCAAGGGCTCGTCCAGCAAAATGATGCCGGGATCTTGCACCAGCGTTTGGGCAATGGCCACGCGCGCAGCCATGCCACCGGATATCTGATGCGGATAGGACTTCTCAAAGCCGGTGAGGCCCATCATATCGATCATCTCTTGGACGCGGTGCTTCTCCTGCTTGTAGACGCCACGGGCCTTGAGGCCAAAGGCGATGTTTTTCTCTACCGTGAGCCACGGGTAGAGATTGGTTTCCTGAAACACGAAGCCGCGGTTGTACGAAGGCCCCTTGACCTGCTCTCCACCGTAGGTAATCGTACCGCCTTGGGCCTCGTCCAAGCCGGCCACCAGGCGCAAGAAGGTGGATTTGCCACAGCCAGACGGGCCGATGAGGGCGATTATCTCGCCATGAGAGGCCTCGAGGTTAAAGTCATGCAGCGCCAAAAGCTCGCCGCGATCGGCATCGTCAAAGACGCGGCGCACGTCGCGCGCCACCAGCTTCTTATCCATCTCTACCACTGCACGACCTCCTTTGACCAGGCCATGAAGTGGCGCTGAACTATAAACAAGATGGTGATGAGCACAAAGGCCATGATGATGAACAAGATGGCCACAGAGTAGACGACGTCATACGAGGCAAAGCTCTGGCCCCAGCTGATGCGGTAGCCCAGGCCTCCTTGCACGCCCAGGCGCTCGGCCGTGACAAGGGACGTGAGCGAGAAGCAGCATGCCATAAAGAGGCCGGTAAAGATCGACGGCATGGCCGCGGGGTAGACCACGTGGCGGATGATGTACCAGTTGGAGGCGCCCAAGGTCTGCGCGCGCTCTATACTTGCGCGGCTCACGCTGCGGATGCCGCCGGCCAAGTTGACCGAGAGTGGAAACCACGTGGTAGACGCGATGATAACCAGCGCCGCAACGTGGTTTGACGGAGCGAGCACCAGTGCCACGGTGCACCAGGCAACTCCGGGCACCGGGCCGATGATCTTGATGATGGGGTTGAGCCAGTAGTTGCAGTGCTTGGAATAGCCCATGGCGCTGCCCCACAAAAAGCCCAGCACGCCGCCCAGAAAGATGCCCTGCAGATACAGCGTGACGGAGTTGCAGGTGTCTTCTACCGTGCGATCCCAGTTACCAAAAACGTAGGCGAGCATAGAGTCAAACGACGGGAAATACGGCAGGTCCAGGTAGCCGGTTTTGACCGTGCAGAGGTTGTAGATGCCGCTTGCTAAGAAGATGAAGGTGATGAGCCCCCACCATTTGACAAAGTGGCGGCGAAAATACTCGAACCATATGGAGCAGACCACAAAGGCCAAATAAACCGCGCTTGAGACGCGGATAAAGACGGGATACCAATACGAGGAGTACCAGTCTGGGTAGACATCGTCACACGCGCCGTCTGCGATCATCATGACGATCATGACCACAAACGGGACGAGCATCTTTGCAACCTCTTTGGGCTTGGCCAAAGAGAACTTGCTAAAGAACTTCTCTGTGAGCGTGTTGGCTTTCAATATACCCCTCTTTGAATCAAGCATCGCCAGTCACACCCTCACGCAACCAGCGATGCTTAAGTTTATAGCAACTATAGGCACCTGTCCAATACAAGAACCATGTCAGTTAGTGGATGAGATGCAAGGGCAGGGGCGGGGGG
>CAVAPV010000088.1:0-3954 GCA_963590525.1 Agathobacter rectalis | reverse complement strand
CGCTAATGAAAGGATACAATCAGACGCGCCAATAGGTGATGGGTCCTGGAAACGGGAAATCGAGCAAGGCATCAGCAAGCGCTTTGCCAAAAAGTAACGCAATATGAAATAGGTGCACTACACCGCAGCACGATTGCCGCAGTAGAAAGAGCTCGCAGAGCTAGGTGGCTGACGCTATAAAAGATCCGCCACCTAGCCCTATTCTCGCAAGACCATGCCGCAAAAACTCCAGAGCGACCTGCGTTAATCCTCAAGGTCAAACAAGCTGAGCATGTCGGTCTCTTTGAGCGGGATACCCGCAGAGGGCAAGCTTGCCACGCGAAAATCCTCTGCTGATGCCGTACCGCCCAAGAAGTCCTCGGCCTGGCCCACAGCGGTAACCGCACGGCTTCCCTTGATAGTAAACGCGCGAACACCCTGTGTATTGTTGGTGGTCTTGGTCTTAAGCAATGACGTGTTGAAGTTGATCAGTCGGTTGTCGTTGGAGATAAGCGCGATATCGCGGTCCTCTTTGAGCACAGCTGCATAAAGAAGTTTGCTTCCACCATAGATGGCGTTTTTAAGCTTCTTGCGGTTAGTCTTGGTTACATACCCAGACAGTGCCACACGCGCCACGCGGCCATCTTCAAAGGCAAACAGCACATCCGCCTTGTAGTCCTCTGGATCGATAACCCAAGTTACGTTCTCACCTGGTGCCATATCAAGATCGGTAGCCAAGAAGGAACCCAGCTGCGCAGACTTGGTATCCTCAAACTGCGCAACCTTGCATTTGTAAACCTGACATTGGTCGGTAAAGACCAACAGATCATGCGTATTTGAAGAGGCAAACTCGATAAACGGCTCGTCTCCGTCTTTGTATTTGAGCGCAGCGGCTTTGCGCAGCACGCGATCGGTCATCTTCTTGAGATAACCTTCGCGTGAAAGCATCATCGTGACCGGATACTCCTCAACCTGAGGCTCCAAATCAACCTCTACTACATCCTCGGGCGAGACAAGACCCGTCCTACGCGGGCAGACGTACTTCTTGTTGACGTTTGCAAGCTCGTCGTGGATGACCTTCTTGACCTTTGCCTCGCTGGCCAAGATACCGGTGAGCTCGTTGATATCGGCCTCGAGCTTGGCGATGTCCTTGGTGCGGTTGAGGATGTATTCCTCGTTGATGTTGCGTAACTTGATCTCTGCCACGAACTCGGCCTGCACTTGGTCGATCCCAAAGCCCTTCATGAGGTTGGGGACAACGTCTACCTCGAGCTTGGTGTTGCGGATGATGGCTATCGCCTTGTCGATGTCGAGCAAGATCGCCTCAAGACCATGCAGCAAATGCAAGCGGTCCGTCTTTTTGGCGAGGTCGTAGTTGATGCGGCGCCGCGTGGACTCAACACGCCAAGCGACCCACTCCCCAAGGATCTGGCGCACGCCCATAACACGCGGGTAACCATCCACCAACACGTTGAAGTTGCATGCAAAGGAGTCTTGCAACGTGGTCGTCTTGAAGAGCTTTGCCATGAGCTGCTCGGGGTCTGTCCCGCGCTTGATATCGATGGCAATGCGCAAACCGGAAAGGTCGGTCTCGTCGCGGATATCTGATATCTCTTTAACCTTGCCCTCTTTGGAGAGCTTGACGATGCGCTCGATGATGATGTCGGTCTTTGTGGTGTAGGGGATCTCGTACACCTCGATAATGCGCTCGTCTGGCAGATAGCGCCAACGGGAGCGAATCTGAAAACTGCCGGTGCCGGTGTTAACGATGCGCTCCATCTCTTCGCGCCGATAGATGATCTCTCCGCCGGTAGAGAAGTCCGGAGCGGGCATGTACTCGAGCAGATCGCAGTCAGGGTCGTCTAGGTAGTGCATCGTTGCAGTGCAGACCTCGTTGAGGTTGAAACCGCAGATGTCGGACGCCATCGCAACGCCGATGCCCTTGTTGGCAGAAACCAAGATGTTGGGAAACGTCGTGGGCAAAAGACGCGGCTCCTTCATGGTGCCATCGTAGCTGTCCATGAAGTCGACGGGGTCTTTATCGATATCTTTGAAAATCTCTGCGCAGATAGGGGAGAGCTTGGCCTCGGTATAGCGGCTGGCAGCATAGCTCAAGTCGCCGGAGTAGTACTTGCCAAAGTTGCCCTTGGACTCCACAAAGGGCATGAGCAAAGCTTCGTTACCCGTGGCAAGACGCACCATGGTCTCGTAGATAGCGCTGTCTCCATGGGGATTGAGCTTCATCGTCTGGCCCACGATGTTGGCGCTCTTTTGGCGCGCGCCGTTGAGCAAGCCCATCTTGTACATCGTGTAAAGCAGCTTGCGATGTGAGGGCTTGAAGCCGTCGATCTCTGGAAACGCGCGCGAGACATTGGTGCTCATGGCGTAGGGCATGTAGTTTGACTCGAGCGTCTGGGTAATGGGCTGCTCGGTTACCTCTGAGTGCAGGCCGATCACGTTCGAGCTGTCTACCTGCTTTTTCTTGGCTTCTTTTTTGGTCTTCTTTGCCACGGTTTCCCCTTGGTATGTTTCGTTTATCCCGCCTGAGAGCGGTTGGCAGTCGGCGCGCCTGGCACCCTTGCTGCTGTCTTACTGCAAATCGAGCTGGTCGAGGTATTCCTTGCCATGCTCGGCGATATGCTTTTTGCGACCCTCGTCGTCATTGCCCAAAAGCAAGTTGAACATCTTCTCCATCGTAAGAAGATCCTCGGGCTCGACCTTGATCAAACGGCGAGTCTCGGGGTTCATGGTGGTGAGCCACATCATGTCCGGGTCGTTTTCACCAAGACCTTTTGAGCGGTTGATGGAGCATTTTTGATCACCGATCTCTTTGAGGATGTTGTTCTTCTCAAGATCTGTGTAGGCAAAATAGGTCTTTTCTTTGCAGTTGATCTCATACAAAGGCGACTCGGCGATGTAGACATAGCCCTCGTTGATGAGCGTGGGCACCAAACGGTAGAGCATGGTGAGGATAAGCGTACGGATATGATAGCCGTCAACATCGGCGTCGGTGCAGATGATGACCTTGCTCCAGTTGAGGTTGTTCAAGTCAAAGGTGCCCAGGTTTTTCATGCGCTTGTCTTTGACCTCGACACCGCAGCCCAAGACGCGCAGCAAGTCCATGATGATGTCGGACTTGAAGATGCGCGGATAGTCTTCTTTGAGGCAGTTTAGGATCTTGCCGCGAACAGGCATAACGCCTTGGAACTCCGCATCACGGGAGGTACGGATGGCGCCTGCCGCAGAGTCGCCCTCTACGATGTAGATCTCTCTGCGCTCTTTGTCTTTTGAGCGGCAGTCGATGAACTTCTGCACGCGGTTGGCCATATCGGTCTTTTGCTGCAGGTTTGTCTTGATGCTCTGACGTGTTTTCTCGGCGTTCTCACGCGAGCGTTTGTTGATGAGCACCTGCTCCAAGATCTTGTCTGCAGCGGGCTTGTTCTCGATGAGGTAGGTCTCCAAGCGCTCCTTGAAAAACGCTGTCATCGCCTGCTGGATAAAGCGGTTGTTGATGGCCTTCTTGGTCTGGTTCTCATACGAGGTCTGCGTAGAGAAGCAGTTGGTAACCAACACGAGGCAATCTTGGACGTCTTGCCATTTGATTGAGCTCTCGTTTTTGTTGTACTTGCCCTGGTTTTTGATATAGGCGTCGATGGCGCTGGTCAAAGCGCTGCGAGCTGCCTTCTCTGGGGAACCGCCGTTTTCCAGCCAAGATGAGTTGTGGTAGTACTCCTGCATCTGGAACGTACGCGAGAAGCACAAGCATGCCGTGATCTTGACGTTGTAATCCGGCAGATCCTCACGGTCGCGGCCGCGGCGGTCTGCCTCGATAAAGAAGGGCTCGGTCAGATAGTCCTGACCCACCTTCTCCATGACGTAGTCCTCGATGCCCTTGGGGTAGCAGAAGTCTTCTTCTGCAAAGCCTTCTTCGCCTTCGATACGCAGACGGAAGGTGACGTTTGCGTTGACTACAGC
>CAVAPV010000087.1:0-4007 GCA_963590525.1 Agathobacter rectalis | reverse complement strand
TGGGGCGATGCTCGGCAACCCAGCCGAGATGCTCGTCTACCTGTTTTTTGTCGTAGCCGCCAGTACGCTGGTGTGCAGCCTTGGCCTGCAAAACGGCATAGAGAAGGTAACCAAGGTGATGATGGGAGCCTTGTTTGTCTTGCTGCTCGTTTTGACAGTGCGCGCGGTAACGCTGCCTGACGCAGCGCAAGGTTTGGAGTTCTATCTGCTGCCGGACTTCTCAAAGCTCTTTGGCCAGGGTCTGGGCCATGCATGTGAGGCCGTCTACGCTGCCTTGGGCCAGGCGTTCTTCACATTGGGCTTGGGTATTGGCTCTATGGCGATCTTTGGCAGCTACATGAGCAAGAGCCGCTCTATCGCGGGCGAGGCGGTGCGCATCGCCGGGATCGACACGGTGGTGGCCGTCATGGCCGGCCTCATCATCTTTCCGGCGTGCTTTGCTTTTGGCGTAGAGCCCGGCAGCGGCCCCAGCCTGGTGTTTATCACCTTGCCCAACGTCTTTGGGCAGATGCCCGCAGGGCGCCTGTGGTGCACGCTCTTCTTTGTGTTCATGAGCTTTGCTGCGTTGTCCACGGTTATCGCCGTGTTTGAGAACATCATGAACTTTGCGATAGACCAATGGGGATTGAGCCGCAAGAAAAGCTGCGCTGTAAACAGCGTGCTGCTCTTTGTGCTGGCGCTGCCTTGTCTATTTGGCTACAACCTCTTGGCAGATGTGAGCATCCCTGGCATCGGCGATATCCAATCTATAGAGGACTTTGTCGTCTCCAACAACATCCTGCCTATAGGTGCGCTGGTGTATCTGCTCTTTTGCACGAGCAGGCGCGGCTGGGGATTCAAGAACTTCTTGGCAGAGGTTGACTCTGGTGATGGTCTCAAGTTCCCCATATGGGCGCGCGGCTATATGAGCTACGTGTTGCCCGTGCTCATCGTCTTGCTCTTTGTTGGCGGTTGGCTGCCCAAGATTCAGATCTGGTTGGGGATGTAGGTTAGTCACCCCGCCGTTTGGATTGTATTAGCTGTTTTTGCGTCTCTGTTGGTAGCAGAAGAGGCTTCACCTCTTTCCTTCAAATTGTTCCTCTGTTCTAACTCTCCTTCTATTGTTAACCTACGAGAAATAACTCGCAAAATGCCCGTGCAGAGCATGCTGACTGGGCACTTTGTCAGTGACGGAGAGTTTTCGTGTCCATCGCACTGCAATGCGATGGGTTACAGGGAGATATGGGGGAGATGAAAAAATGGCCTTGATGGCTATGTTGCTAGCTTTTGCTATGTTTCTCGCGATAACTCCCAACGTGTTTGCTGCAGCAACGGCGGCAACACTAAGCTATGCCAGCTCGAATGCCCTCCCTGTTTCGGCGAATGATTTGCTAAGCATGTGGTTTGACTTGTGCTCCAGGAGCGTCGGGGGGGGGGCACTCCTTTGATGCTTTATACCGCAAGCAAAGCAATGAACGTCACCACAAGCAAAAACCTCTAGCAAACAAGATAATTGCCAGCGACTATAGTGTAAGCGCGCTGGCTAATCTTGCAGTAGCAGACCCTCAAATAAAACCCAATATATCTGCCTATTGCAGCCCTAGCCAACAAGGTGCGACGGGCAGTTTTGCCATCTCTAAGACGATGGCGCAAAAAGCTGCAAACATCGAGTCATGTGAAGCGGCCGCGGGGATCTCTGCGGCAATACTCGCAATCGTCATATTCCTCAGGCACAAGCAAAACAAGCAGCTCGAACAGGTTGGAGGCTAAGGTTTCCGCTTTTCCCATTTGTAAAAAGTTTCCATGATAAGACACATGATTATTGTTTTGAAAGGTTTACTATGAAACGTTCCAAATATATACGGCAGAAAGCCATTGCAGTTGTCATGGCATTTATGATGACGTTTAGCATGGTTTCGCCGGCCTCGATTGCCGCGGCCGTAGAAGATGCGTCAGATCAGAACCCTCCTATAGAGATTGACAGCTCGGGCGATACTGCAGACAGTGCGGATGATGTTGTTGATGATAGTGATGTCGATAACGCAGACAATGCTGATAGCAGTCAAGGCGCCTCTAAAGAAGGGCAAGATGAGGGTCAGCCTGAAGCTGCCGATCAAAGTGAGTCGTCGCGAGATGCAGAGACTTTTAATGCTAACAGCTACATTAACAAACTCACTTTGTCTCTTACGAGCGGCGATATAACCAAAGAGTACGAGACCGAGGGTTCTGGGGAAATAGATACGCGAGGTGATTTTCCCGATGGTATCTCTCGTAGTGCAACGTATGTTGTCAACCTCAACATCAATACCGAGAATATGCTCAAGGCCCAAGGCAAATATCCTTTTGTTGCGGGCGATAAGATCATCTGCAGCGTGCCAGATATTATCCGTACAGGCTCTGGCACTACATCAGGCCGCCTGATTGATACCACAGCCGAGTGGAATGACAACCACGATGGCGTTGGAGATTACACCGTTTCTAAAGACGAGAACGGGCACAATATCCTCACTATCACGTATGACGATGGTTATGTTGAGGAGAAGAGCGGCAAGATCATCGCTTCCTCTGTGAGGCTTTCCGGCGGCTTTGACACCTCCACTCAGACGACCGAGTCCTTTGACACTGAGCTTGTCTTTGGCAATCTCGTTGTTAAAGCTAAGTTCTCTAAACTTGAGATTATTCGCAACCTGAGCATTGAGAAGACGGGCGAGACGGACGGTTCGGAACTTTATGTTTGGGGTAGCACTCCTACTTATCCGCGACAGGGTGGCGCTACCGTTGACTCTGATGGTTATCTTACGTATACCGTTAAGGTCTCGGCCGGTATCGCCAATACTTATAAGCTTACGAACGTCAAAGTAACCGATCTTTTTGATGAAGCGAGTCGCAGCAAGGTGGACCTCTCCACCATGACGCTGGTGAGCGCGACCAACGATGGCATAACCATGACGGATTCAGCTGTCGCTCTCTACGACGACGATGGGAACGTCAATGGTTGGAACATCGGTGATTTGGGTATTGGTTGCGAAGCAACAGTCAAGTTCAAGGTAAAGATTGACAAAGAAGGCATCACGACCGCTGTTAATGCCGCCAAAGCGATAGACTCCTCTTCTGATGCTGTCGACGCGCGCACAATCAAGAACACAGCGAGTGTCTCCGCTGACGATACCGATGCAGTGAGTCATGACTACTCGACTATCGTCAAGAATTATGTCAAGGTCTCCAAAAGTACCAAATCGTTTGACGCGGCGACTCAGAGACAGCATTTCACTATTACGGTGACCTCTCCTGAGGATAATCGCTATACGATGCGCGATGTGCCTATACAGGATTGTCTGTCCAACAATTACCTTGACGCGAGCTACTACAAGGGATCCGGCATCGCTTCCATGTCGGTCAAGCATTCCGACGGAACGACGGAGCCCCTCGCGTACGGAAACTACAAGCAGGTGGATTCTCGCGGAAACGCAGACTCTAGATCTTGGTATGCATCTATTTCCGAGCTTCGTCCAGGTGACGTGGTGACCATCGATGCGTATCTCGAACTCGATGAGAGCTACTGGTCTCATGTCTCCGGTAGCGGATACGTGGGAAACAATGCCTATACCTACAATGGTGTGTTTGTGGGTAACGTCGGGCAAAACGGCTACTACGCCAATGACATTAATAAAACGCACGACTACTCAACTTTTTGCCTTGCCCAGATCACTTTGATTAAAACCGGCAGTTTGGACAAAAACAACGGAACGATTTCCTGGACCATTACGGGCAACGAGAGCAATGAGTTCAAGGAACCCGGCGACGTCGGTGGTCTTGTTATTACCGATACTCTTGGCCCTGATCAGGTGTTCACAGGCAATACGGCCACGGTAGTTTTCTACAATCATGATGGCGGTAAAGCAGGTGAAGACTCCTTCGTGCTCGCGGCTGGAACGACGTCATTTACCTATACGATTCCCGAAGCTTTTGCCAAGTGCAAATATCAAATTACGTATACCTCGACCATCACAGATTGGGACACCTATGTC
>CAVAPV010000086.1:0-4536 GCA_963590525.1 Agathobacter rectalis | reverse complement strand
GTCATGCCGATGAGCACATAGGGGTCAGCCTAAATTTGCGAAAGATTCTTGACGGTACCTTAAAGGTAAGAAACCCTTAAGGCCCTCGTGCCGTATGCTGTCTGCATAAAAGACCGAGTTCAAGAGGAAGGAACGAAGTCATGCGTTTTAAGAAGCCTTTGAGCGTTGCTATGTCGGCTGCGATGCTGATGGCGTTTACACCTGCCGCTGCGGCTTTTGCGGCCGGACAAGGTGATCAGCAACAACCTTATGCACAGCAGGCTCAAGAAGAGTACCCGCAGCAGACGGCGGGTCAGGGCGAGATCTTGGGCACGTACCGCATCATCGACAAGGCGGCAAAGACTGCCGAGCTCGTATCATCCCAGGTAGAAGGCGCTACGGCAACGGTACCTGCAACTATCACCTTGGACGATGGCAGCGAGTACTCCGTTACTCAAATCGCCGATAAAGCGTTTTGGGGTATGCAAAAGCTCACCTCTGTCAAAGTGGAAAACGGCGTGACCTCTATTGGAGAGAGGGCTTTTGAGGAGTGTGTGAACCTCGAGAGTATCTCGCTTCCCAACAGCGTGTCCTCGATTGGGGGCAAAGCCTTCTTCTACTGCTCTCGTTTGGCTAGCATCACGCTTCCTACCTCGCTTACCAAGGTGAACCGCGGTGCGTTCTATGGCTGTGCGAGTCTCAAAACCCTTGATATCCCAAGCAGCGTCACCTCTATCGACAACTATGCGTTTGCGGAGTGCGGCGCTGTCGAGAAGGTGACAGGTGCAAAGAGCGTAACCTCCATTGGCGCGCGTGCCTTCAAGCGCTGCCGCGCTATGGAGAGCTTTCCCTTTAACGAGGGTCTGACCTCTATCGGAGACCGTGCGTTTGAGGAATGCCAAGCGCTAAGAAAGGTCGATCTCCCCAAATCGCTTGCAACGTTGGGTGAGTACGCCTTTAGTGACTGCCAAGAGATTACCGAGCTGTCTGTATCTGTGCCGGAGATCTCCAGATCTGCCTTTTCTAATTGCTCGAGTATCACATCTCTTACCTTGGGTGAAGGTGTGCAAAAGATCGACGATTTTGCTTTTGACGGGTCTTTGGAATCTGCACTCGTGATTCCCAAGACGCTCAAGGAGATTTCTCCCTTGGGTATCTACTGCCCCATGGTGGGTGAGTTCAAGGTTGAGAAGGGCAGCGAGAGTTTTAGTGCCCAAGACGGCGTGCTTTACAACGCAGATGGCACTACCTTGGTCAAATATCCCGGTAAATCTACTGCCAAGAGCTTTACCGTGCCCTCCTCTGTGGAAAAAATCGCCGATTACGCCTTCCAAGGCGCCGACGAGCTTAAGAGCGTTGATCTGGGCAATGTGAGCGAGCTTGGCAAGAATGCCTTCTACGGAGCGGCGTTTCTAAAGAACGTTACGTTTTCTAAGAACCTGACCTCTATCCCAGAAGGCGCCTTTGGCTCTACGAACATAAGCGCGCTTAGTTTGCCGGGTAGCATCAAAGAGATAGGTGACAACGCCTTTAGCAGCACTGCCGTTAAAACCCTTGACCTTGGCAGCGTAGAAAAGATCGGCGACGACGCCTTTAGCGGTGCCTACAAGCTCAAAGAGGTCACCATCCCCGCCACTGCGACGGACGTGGCTGGCAACTTTACCTCTGGGTCAAACGTGACGACTTTCAAGGTTGCCTCTGGCAGCACGTCTTACAAGGCCAAGAAGGGATTGTTGTACTCTGCCGATGGCAAGACGTTGGTGAGCGTTCCGACTTCTTACAACAAAAAGCAAAGCAAGCCCACGGTGACTGTTGCCAAGGGATGCGAGGTTATAGGTTCTAATTCGTTTGAGGGTTCGACTGCCTTCAAGATCTCTTTGCCCACCACGGTGACTACGATCCAAACAGATGCTTTCAAGCAGACGGAAAACCTCTATATGAGCGGCGTGGAGATACCTTCGAGTGTCACCACCATCGAGGATTACTCTATCGGCTATATTAGCGGGCACGAAGACAGTGGCCGCGATAGTGCGGTGCTTATCGTCGGCAAACGCGGTTCTGCTGCAGAAAGCTATGCCCTTGCCAACGATTTTGCCTTTGCAACCACTACCCCCAAGATGAAGATCGCCAAGGCGTCGCTTGCCAAGAAGGGCAAGAAGACGACGGTGAGCGTCAAGGGTATGAAGAACGGCCAGGTAAAGTACTACTCAAGCAACACCAATGTGGTCAAGGTCAACAAGAAGGGCCGTGTCACCGCCGTGGGTGCCGGTAAGACCAATATCGTCGCCGCTATGGGCACCTACTACATGCATGTGAACGTGAGCGTTGGCGGCAAGAAGGCCTCTGCGAACAACAACCCTTATAAGAGCTACACGGCGCTTGACGGCAAGAAGGCCCTCAAAGCCTGGCAAAAGAAGTACTACGCCGCAAACAAGGGCATCTCCTTTACCAAGAAGAGCAACCCTGGCATCAACTGCTATACCAGCAACGACTACGTAGCTATAAAGTACGCCCAGGGCGATAAAGGCTATGAGCAGCGCGCCAAAGAGGCTTACGGCACAGACGTCGAGGAATACAAAGAGGTTTCCGACCTGCTCAAATGGGAGCTGTCGCGCTTCAACCTGCCTGTTAACACCGAGCTCTACAGCGGTATCGGCAGCGTGTACGCTTACACCGGTGCAGCCAGTACCCTAGACGATATGGAAAACTCAAAGGGCAAGACGCTTACGCACCCGATCCTTATATCGACCTCTGTCTTTGGGTCCATTGCCGAGGGCTTTGGCAATGGCACCTACGGCACGACGATTCATATCTACGCTCCCAAGAACAAGACTTTGGGCGGCTATCTGTATAAGTTCTCCCAGTATCCCGATGAGTACGAGCTGCTCTTGGCAAACGATGCTCAGTTCAAGGTTGTGGATTGCGGCGTCAAGTACGCCAAGATCGGCAGCCCCTACAGCGGTAAACGCTACAACTCCTACCAGCGTTACTACACGCTCGAGTACCTGGGTAACAGCGCGTCGTAGCGCTTGAGGTGCACGGGCAGCCGGGCGCTGCGGCAAAGCTGGGATCCGCGTTTCGCGACGCGGGTCCCAGCCTGTGCTTGGAATACTGTGTGCAAGTGCGGCAAATGCCGATAAATCTCCAAATTTTTGAGATTTTACTTGCCATAAGGCAAATCCTCTGGCATTATACCGTCTTGCGTGTTAAGGGCCTTTAGCTCAGTTGGCTAGAGCGCACGACTGATAATCGTGAGGTCACAAGTTCGAATCTTGTAAGGCCCACCATGATCTTGATAGCCCCGCAAAAATCTTGCGGGGCTTTTTCAATCCAAAAGAACGCGTTTGATTTTGACTCAACCTGATGGTTGCAAGGTTTTGAAACCTACTGGGCGAGCATTGCCCGTCCCTACGTCGTTACGCGACAGGTTGATTCTCGCAACGCCTTGAATCCTATGAGCCATGGTCTGGAGAACTTGCAGATTGTAGAGTGCAGGAAGCTGCCGATTGGTTGAGGTTCGCAGGTGCGGGTAGGGGCGAGCAATGCTCGCCCGGTCGCGCTGGCAAGCGCGACGTATCGAAGACGTGCCGCCAGGCACGCAGGACTTTGTGCGAGCTGCATCCAAAGGAACGATACGGGTACCAGTGGTTTGCAAGCACACGTAGGGGCGAGCAGTGCCCGCCCGCATAGGTTGCAAAGTATTGCGTAAGCCGACACCCCAACAAGCTTGCAAGGCTCTGTATTTAAACAAGTGCATTATCATGTTTGGATGACATGTAACCAAACGCTCGTTGCATTCTTTAACGCCATGCGCCACCTTGACCTGCTTGCTTGGTTTTTAGGAGTCTTGACTTGATGACTATCGCTGCCAGCACTAACTATGCTGCGTTTGTTCTCTTCTTGCTTATTGTTGATGTCGTTTTGATATACCGCCTGAGCCGAACACCCGGTTTTGGCCGCGAGGAGAGCTGGATCGTCAAACTGCTTGTTGCCTCGTGCATTTGCGCCCTGTCTGATGCTTTGTGCGTTGGAGTAGGAGCCTTGGCGGGATTTTGGGGCAACTACCTCTTTAACTTCGCGTTCGATCTTTCTACGAACTACATCGCCTATCTCTTCTTCTTTTACTGTGCGGTGCGCTTTGGCTCGCCGGTAGTGGAGAGGAAGCTGTGGGTGTATCTCATCTCCATCCCCATCATCGTCTTGGGCATTATGCTCGTGTGCTCTTTGCAGACAGGTTGGATTTTCTCCATCATGCCCGATGGCACCTACGTTCGCGGGCCTTTGTTTGCCATCTTTGTCTTCTTGCTTGCAAACGGCTATACCGTTGCGGCGATTGTTGTGTGTGTTGTGGGCTATGTGCGCCGCAATAATGAAGAGACGCGCATTGCCCTGCCCCAGTGCATCAAATACGTCGTTCCCTTGCTGCTGGGAACTTATACGCAGTTCTTCTTTACCGACCTGCCCATGTCTAATATGGGTCTCACCTTCACCCTGCTGCTTATCTTCATGGACAACCAAGAGCGCCTGCTTTACAAGAAGATTGATGAGGCTCAAAGC
>CAVAPV010000085.1:0-4548 GCA_963590525.1 Agathobacter rectalis | reverse complement strand
CAGCAGTAAAGGTCAATTCCGTACGTGACATCGTAGGCGGCGAGGGACGCGTTTTGCTTGCTGGAGAAGCAAACGGCATAATGTCGCCTTCCTCTGGAGAGGGCATCTCCTTTGCACTCAACAGCGGCAAGCTGGCAGGACTGGCAATTGCCACTCAAGGCAAACACAAAGACGCCGGCACCTCACCCCTTAGCGCGTACAATGCCTCGCTTAAATCGATAAAGAGCTGCATAGGAAGAAAGCTTGGGTACTTCCCCATAATCAACTCGCGTTTGGGAAAATGGCTTGGCGGAAACTCGCCTGCGTTTCTCGTCGACAAAGTCGCCCACAAGATCTAGCAAGGATCGAAAATTTCCCAACCGACAGCCTCCTCGCCTCGATGTCGTGCTTGTACCTAAGGTCAGCGTGCATAGAAAAGCCTCCCATTTCTCGTGTCCAGGAAATGGGAGGCAGATCAAAAAGGCGTTGCAGGAGTTTGACAGCTTAAGAAGATGAGTTACATGAGCTCCTCGGGAGAAACGCTCTTTTCCTCGATCACATTGCCATCGTCATCAAGCACAGAGACCTTGACCTCGTCAGAAGCAAACTCCTGACCGCTCAAATCGGGAAGCACACGCTCAACACCGGGAACATGCTCTTTGAGAACACGCTCGATGCCTTGGGAAATGGTGAGAGAAGACATGGGGCAGCCAACGCAAGCACCCTGCAAGGCAACGTAGACGATGCCTTTCTCATCATCGATCTCCGTCACCTCGACATCGCCTCCGTCGGCTTGAAGTTGAGGGCGGATTCGCTCCATAACGTAATCAAGCATACCCCTATCGATCATGGCATTTCCTTTCTTGTCACGCCCAATCGCAAGGGCATAATCTAGCTAAACGAATGATAGCCTATCACCAAAACAAGCCTTTGTCTCTATGGCGACATTCCAATGTAACCAAGGCATGAGAGACTGCAAGCCAGCTTGAAAGCTAACGGAAACCAGGAGCGTGCATGAAGTCCTTTCCCAACTATGATGGAACCTACAGGCTGATGAGGGAGTCGAAGCGAAAGAACATGATCGATCCCCGGATAGCCGTTTTAGGTGAAGCTTTGACATCAGCCAGGAAAAAGCTAGGGCTCACGCAGGCGCAAGTAGGCAAAGCCATGGGGATAGGGCAAGCTGGCGTTTCAAGAATGGAAGGCGGCTTGACAGATTACGGCATAGACAAGCTGCTTGCCTATCTGCAGGCTCTTGGCGGCGGTGTCGTCAGAATAAAAGTTGTACAGGAGCTGTGCCCAGAAGATCAAGAATGCACCAGTTCGAACTTCACCGTGGTTCCGCTGCGTCTGGGCACCAAGGGTCTAACCGTGGCTTACGCAGAGATAACCAAATGCGAGAAAAACGGATGTCTGGAGATTACGATCAACCAGAAGAACATCGGCTCGCACAGGAAATACTGACACATTGCCGCAACTTCACAATACGCTGTACTTACCGGCATCTGCGAGCCATCAGCACACGCAACGGTGCATAGGCAGAAGCGCGAGATAAAAGAGGAAACGCCGCCTCCCGAGATCGGCAAACGGCGTTTAACCTTGCGAGAAGCAAAGAAGCCGCGAAAAAGCTTCCTTGCAGATTTCTGCGTCCTCGATGCCTGTCGCTATTTTTTATGATTTGCCGGTTTAACGTAGCAACCAGCCAAACTACAATCGACAGGCCTCTCAACCGTATCGTCACGGCCTTCCATAGCGTAGGAATAATCGATTCCATAAGAAACCATATCTATAGCGTTTTGATCGACGGCAACATCGTAACCCACGTACATCGTCACCGTCTCACCCTTGGCAATGGCAAAATCCAAGTCTTCACCCTTTACGTATTTCCCATCGTCAACGTTAAGATACGAGATGTGCCAAGTGGTATCAAGCTCACTAAAGCTTGGGTCATAAGGACGCAAGAAGGTGCAACGCAACCCATTCTTTGCAATGCTGCTGGAGCTGTTGTTTGTAATTTTCACCTTATAGACGATAAAGTCGTAATCGGCAGTCTTGGGATCTGGACCATACGCATTTTCCCAAAGTCCTTCTTTAAGCGTATAGCTTGTGTGATCAGCGGAAATGCCCTCCGCATCAAAATGGTTCTCACCCAGCTCTTTGTTTGCATCCGTGATACTGTCATACAGATCTGCAGACTCGAGCGTCACATCAATCGATCCATCCTGGAAATAATAATTGTCCGATTGTGTAACGAAAGCGCTTTTGTCCTTGCTCACAAACACGGGATACTTAAAATTATCGCTCTCCAAGGTCAAAGTCTCGCCTTGATTTACATAATTTGCATCCTTGATCTCTTGGATGCGATCTTTAAATATCTGAGCCCATTTTTCGTTTCCGCTTGCATCGCTTTGCGTAATGCGCACAAAGTTAGCCTTCTCGTTATCAGTCATAGCTTCATAGTCTTTCAAAGAAATCTCAGCCACCTGCTCTACGAGCGCGCAGCCTTGAGTGGCGTCTGCGCTTTGAGGACTCAATGAACCCCCACTCATCTGCCAAGCTCCAACACCTGCGATAGCCAATGCACAGGCACCGATAACACAATACGATCTGATTCTCTTGCTTCTGCTCTTGCTCCGTGCTTCCATGTTTCGTCTCCGTTCAGTTGAGAAACTGTCGATTACCAGGCCAAGCTTCAATAAGGCGCAACCCCTATCGAAGAATCCAGCGGCATCTAGCCACCTCCGCTTGGCCAGGCAAGCTCATAGTCGACAATCAATGCGAGCTTGTCTGCAATCCACGCTTATGAAGACGGTTGTCCTTCTCTGTCCACGTGCAAAACACACCTGTCCACAAGCTGCGCCAGCTCTTGTTTGCTATGAATATCCAAAGCTTTATAGGCGTTGTTGCGCGCATTGTTTACAGAACCATAGGAGTAATTGAGCTTCTGAGAAATAACCGGGCCGGTATCTCCTGCAAGAATCAACAACAACACCGAAGACTCGAGTTCCCCTAAACCTTGGCTGGCAAAATACAAGCGAACTTTTTCTTGTGCTGTCGACTGTTGCAGCTCTTTGATCAATTGACCCGGAGCACCAAATAACACCCCATCGATAACGATGCATATTGTGCCAAGAACAAGCAGCAACACCGCCATCGCCGGCACAAAAGCCGAGGCTGTAATTGCATCCCCGTAAATCGCAATCGAATATGCTTCGTACAGCAAGGCATCTTTCCACGCCATGATCACATAGCGCCCGCCAACAAGGCCCACACCAAACACGAGCAACGCGACCACAGACATACGCAAAGATAATGGGCGACATCGAACAAGCCAAATACAGAGACTTGCAACGAGACCCAAAAGCAACCCCGATTTAACACCGCCAAAAACAGAGCAAACGAGCATAGCCGTGCAAACAAGAATGAATCCAACAAACGGCATGGCTTCTTTTCGTGCAAGAAGAACCAACATCATAAAAGTCGAAAGACTAAGAAAAGCAAGAAGCGAACAACTCGCAAGCAAGCTGGACGAGCCACGCTCTAGCTCCCCAGTTGCAAAACCCAAGGCAAGTGAAAACAGCATCAGCAGACCCAGGTGAATTGAATTTTCCGGCGTCTGATACACCAAACTACCATCATGGGAAAAATCAGAATCGGGTTTAACATCAGAAGAACTTTTGCGAGATACAGAACTATAGATGCGGCGACAAAGAGTTGATTTACCTTTATGTTTGACACACTCGCGATCAGAAAAGCCATTTGCAGGCACGCTGCACCGTATGGCATCTGGCATTGAAAAGCACATGCTGGGATCAATATCTAGAGACTGCGGATAAGCACTGCTGGCAAGCTCGGTTTCCATACTTTGGCCAAGAACAGCAGCTCTTAGTTGCTGAGCATTATTAAAGCCAAGTTTTTTATACGAGCGTTGAAGGTAATTGCGAACTGTAGAGTCTTTAAGCCCCATGAGAGCGGCAGATTCTTTAGAGCTCCTTCCAGCGAGCATATGAGCAACAGCCTCGAGCTCGCGCTCTGACAGCAAAGCAAAGTCAACAGTAGATACCATGTTGCGATTCGAACTCATACCAGACACGCTGCTCAAATCCTTTAGACTCCGCGCATTCAAAGATGCAACGGTGCATTTGTTCAATGCGCTCTTACCTTCACAAGAATCAGGTTCGACCGGCTCGCTTATTACATGCGTTTTGTTTATTCCCATACAAAAAGCTTAGCATCAAACATGATGCAAACAGGCTGTCTCAAGCAGACAGCGATGCAATCAACCCGTATGAAATCGCCTGATTGCATAAATATATTTGCCACAAATCGGAGTGAGTCCAAAAAGGCAGCCAAATGTAGATACAGCGCACACAACAGCAAACGATAGAAGACAACGGCATAGCGTAACAGAGAGTTACAAGGCGCAACGAGATCGTTCTGTGTGCAATCTCGTCAAGTAGATTTTTAACAGCTTTGAACATGGCCACAGCGCGCACCTAAGCGCCGCAAATCGCCCCCCAAACGGCGAGAGCCCCCGGTCGGCCCAGCGGCGCCCTACCCTCCCGCAGC
>CAVAPV010000084.1:0-4579 GCA_963590525.1 Agathobacter rectalis | reverse complement strand
TGTTCATCGACAACATCTTCCGCTTCACCCAGGCAGGTTCCGAGGTTTCCGCACTGCTCGGCCGCATGCCGTCCGCTGTCGGTTACCAGCCCACGTTGGCTACCGAGATGGGTGCTCTGCAGGAGCGCATTACCTCTACCACCAAGGGTTCCATTACCTCCGTTCAGGCTGTCTACGTTCCCGCAGACGACTTGACCGACCCTGCGCCTGCAACCGCGTTTATCCACTTGGATGCGACTACGGTTCTCAACCGTTCCATCGCCGAGCTCGGTATCTACCCCGCTGTCGACCCGCTGGCTTCTACTAGCCGCGCATTGGACGCCTCCATCGTTGGCGAAGAGCACTATGCCGTCGCCACCGGTGTCCAGGAGATTCTTCAGGCTTACAACGACCTGCAAGACATCATCGCCATCTTGGGTATGGACGAGCTTTCCGAGGAGCAGAAGCTCACGGTTAACCGTGCACGCAAGGTTCAGAAGTTCCTGGGCCAGCCCTTCCATGTTGCAACCCAGTTCACTGGCATGCCCGGCAAGTACGTCAAGATCGAAGACACCATCCGCTCCTTCAAGATGATTCTTGACGGCGAGCTTGATGAGATTCCCGAGCAGGCGTTCCAGAACAAGGGCGCTATCGAGGAAGTCCTCGAGGCTGCCAAGGAACTCGCGTAGGAAGGCTTGGTCACATGGCTTTTCTGCAGTGCGAAATCGTGACTCCTGAGCGCAAGGTTTTCTCCTGCGAGGCCAGTTTCGTCGTCCTTCCCGCCGCCGAAGGCGAGATGGGCGTCCTGCCCAAGCACGAGCCTGTTGTCACGACGCTTAACGCCGGTTCTGCCCGCGTTACAGTCGAGGGTACGACAGAGCCCACTAAGTTCGTTGTCGAAGGCGGTTATGCGCAGGTTCAGGCTGACAAGGTGATTATCCTCGCCAACCATGCCATCGCTGTCTCCGATATCGATGCCGAGGCAGTCAAGGCTGACCTCGACGAGCTTCAGCTTACCTTTGATGAGCTCAAGCCCGAGGACGCCTCCTACGTCTTCACGGCTGGAGAGATCGAATGGCATAAGCTCATGCTGGCGCAGCTGTAAAAGCCTGCTCAGCGCTTAAGCGTCATTGCTTGTAAAAGGGCTGTCCCTATACGGGACAGCCCTTTTCATTTGTTTGCGTGTTCCCAATGTCTTTGCTTGACATTTGCCTTTGAAACTCTCTCTATCAAGAGTTCTCCACGTTTCTTTGCTACTATCTTCTAGCTAAACATAGAGAGGATATTTTCACATGGCTACATCCGAGGTCATCGTTGTCAACGGCGGTAATCCTATTTCTGGAACTGTTAAGATTGGCGGTGCAAAGAACTCCGCGCTAAAGCTCATGGCTGCATCGGTCATGGCCTCTGGCAAGGTGCGTCTCGACAACGTTCCAAAAATCTCTGATGTGGGTGTTATGTCCGAGGTTTTGCGCGTCTTGGGTGCAACCGTTCAGGATGGTTCTACCTGCGGATATTGTGACCATACGCTTTTGATCGATACAACAGACGTCTGCTCATATGAGACTCCTTACGAGCTTGTAGCTAAGATGCGAGCTTCGATTTCCATCCTTGGTCCTCTTATCGCTCGTTTTGGCAGAGCGCGCGTAGCCATGCCTGGCGGTTGTCAGATTGGTGCCCGCAAGCTTGATATGCACATTACGAGTCTCGAGGCTTTGGGTGTTGAATTTGCAACCGATCATGGGTTCATCGAGGCAAGCACTCCCAACGGCTTGCACGGCGCAGAAGTCGTTTTGGATTTTCCAAGTGTTGGGGCAACAGAAAACCTCATGATGGCCTCTTCTATGGCGCAAGGAACAACAGTTATCCGCAACGCTGCTTGCGAGCCGGAGATCGAGGACCTCGCTAATTTCATTAATGAGATGGGTGGAAACGTGACCGGAGCCTCGACTCCCAATATCGTCATCGAAGGCGTCTCGTCTATGTCTGGAACCCAGCACAAAACGGTGGGGGATCGTATCGAGGCTGGTACATTTTTGGCAGCAGGTGCGCTAACCGGCGGTCCTATAACAGCGCAAGGTGTCAATCCGGATCATCTCGCTTTGGCTTTGAAGAAGCTCCAAGACATGGGTTGTGTAGTTGAGACCACATCAGACTCAATTACGGTGTCGCGTTCGCAGGATCTGAAACCAGTGGATATCCAGACTTTGCCCCATCCGGGCTTTCCTACAGATCTGCAGGCGCAGTTCATGGTTTTGGACGCTTACGCCAAGGGAAACTCCATCATTACAGAAAACGTCTTCGAGAATCGATTTATGTTTGCCTCGGAGCTCTGCCGCATGGGTGCAGAGATTAGAATCGACGGACATCATGCGCTTATCACCGGCGTTGATGCGTTTTCTGCAGCTCCGGTAAGCTCCACCGATTTGCGCGGTGGTGCGGCGCTCGTCATTGCTGCACTCGTTGCCGACGGTCAAACGCGCATAGACAACATCTATCACATCGATCGCGGCTATGAGGATTACGTTGGAAAACTGCGCGGCCTCGGCGCCGATATTGCACGGCTTTAGGTTGTTGGTATAAGGATAAATCTGGTTTATGGCTAAGAAGAACTCTCCTGGAGGTCTCGACCTCAGTGGCGTTGGCGGTAAGCGCCTCAACATTGGCGGCGGGGCCCACCATCGCCCCGGTCTGTCTTTTGCTGGGCAGTCTTCATCTAAATACGCCAATGCTGCTCGACAGCATCATGCGTCAAAGAAGGCCGGAGGTTCTTCTTTCTCCAACACCACTCAAGCAAAATCGTCCGGACGCACAATCGCCGCTGTCTTTTTTGGCGTTGCGTTGTCTATCGTATTGGCTGTTGGCGTTGGGTTTTTTGTGTATCGGCAGACAGTCCAAAACGCAGTGAAACCCGATTTGGATAGTGGTATTGTCGCGGCTTTGGGCGAGCATGTCGATAACGAGCCAGCTTGGTGCCTTCTTGTAGTGGAGGCATCCACGTCAGATACCCCTAGTACCGGCAAACTCTCAAGCCTCGCCTTTGTCTGCGCAGACACCCAAAACGCAAAGCTCTCCTTTGTTTGGGTTCCTTCGACCCTACGTGCTTATGTTGCCGGTCACGGATATATGTCTTTGAACGAGCTTTACGAGACAGATAAGGGCGCAACTTTTGAATCTGCGTGCGCAGAGCTTTCCGGAGCTTCGTTCGAGCATGTCTTCTTGGCTTCGCAAAGCGGTGTGTCCTCGATTTTGTCTAATTTGGACATCAGTGATGCTTCTGATTCTGCTACTCAATCTGTTGCCGTAGCAAAAAAGATTCTGTCGTCTTCTTCAGGTCAGCAAAGCTCGTATCTAGCATTGCTTGAAAAGTGTGTCGCAACTGATATGAGCTCTACCGACCTTGCAGAGTTTGTCTCGCAACTCAAAAGCGACGATGTTGACGATGCTGTTTTTGGCGAGGACCTGCCATTAGAAGATGAGGTTACGTCAGAAGGCTACACTCAGCTAAAGGCCGACGATTGGGCCACTATGCGTACTCGTCTTGACAACGGACTTGATCCCACGGCCGGAAAATCGGAGCTCGAGGCAAGTTCTCAAACCCGTTCGAACACATCGGTGACGATCTGGAACGGTGTTGGCGTGTCGGGCATTGCGGGCGATTGCGCGAATTTTATCAAGAAGAAAGGATGGGTTCTCGAAAGTTCGGGAAACGCGCAGAGTTTTGTATATGACGAGACGCTCATTGTGTATAACTACGACTCTCAAAAGAAAGCGGCCGAGCTTCTAGCCTCGGATCTTGGCCAGGGGCGCGTTGTGCCCAGCGCCGCGCGCTACAGCTTTGAAGGCGATGTGCTGATCGTGATAGGTAAAAACTACAAGCCCTTCTAGAGGGCTTGTGTTGAATGTTCTTATTTGTGCCAAGACGACGTTAGAGAGTCTTTCTTGACTCGCGTTCCTTGAGAGCCTGTTCTAACAGAACTTCGTCTTCGATAACGGTTTTGACCTGCCCTGTCTTTTCCTCTATAACCTCGCCGTCTTCCATGATCGTCGCCACACTTGAGACTGACGAGGTTGTCTCATTGTATCCGCCAAAATCTTGCAACAACACGTAGTTGTACTCAAAGCGATTGTCCTCGCCGTTGTTTTCAAGGGGGTTTACCTCAATCTCGATCATGGCACCACCGAGCGCCTCTGAGACTTCCATGAGCTTTGATACGGAATAGTCGAGCGCGCCGTTCTCTATACGCGAAACCTCGTTTTGTCCGGTACCCATACGCTCTGCCATCTCCTCTTGTGTGACGCATCTGATTTCTCTTGCCTCTTTGATTACGCTGCCCAAGGCCACAAGACGTGGATCCCTTCCTTGCTCCGCCTTGTCGCAATCGCTGTTATGCCTGAAATTTTCCATACAGGCGACTAAACGGAATTTATACTTATCCTTATGCCAGATTCAGCATATATGACAAACTTGATGAGAAGATTTCTGTGAATGAGCTATTGAGCGATTTCAATATCCATGATTGCTAGGCACTAAAACGAGAAATTTCAAAAAACCTCCGATTCCCCGTTGACAGGTCCCCGTATGGCGCGTAATATACTT
>CAVAPV010000083.1:4182-4853 GCA_963590525.1 Agathobacter rectalis | reverse complement strand
CAACCGCCTTGACGTTGCAATCGCAGATCAAAGCATACCGGCACCCAACATCGTCGTAGACACTGGCCGCGGCCTGCAGGTTTACTACGTTTTTAACAACTCCATCCCCTACCGCCTCAAAAACGGCAGCACTAATGATGTAGTGCTTGGCTTCATGGCCGATGTTCGCAACACGCTTGCGGTTTTAATGGAGCGCGAGCTTGTCGCCCATGTCCCTGGCACCAGCTTGGATAAGAGCGTGTTTGACCTCACGCGCGTCGCCCGCATTCCGGGCTCCTTTAACGGCAATGCCGCACGCAGAGCACATCTTATCTCGACATCGCGCAGCTATTGGGATCTAAAGAGCCTCAAGACAGCTTGCGGGGCGCAGCCTAAGGCAGGCACCAACAAAAAGCAGCACAGCATGCGCGTCTACAAGTTCGACCGCTTGCAGATGATGCGCATGACCAAAGTCGAAGAGCTAGTGACGTACCGCGAGCAACATGGTGGTTGCACCGGCACTCGCGACCTGTGCCTCTTTGTCTACTACAACTCTGCAACGCAGGTCTTAGGGCCACAAGAAGCGCTACAGCGCACGCATAAACTCAACAGCAAGCTCGCAGATCCCCTGCCAAGTGCAGATATCGAACAAATCGCAAGAACGGTTGATGCGGTAACGATCTGCCACGGGC
>CAVAPV010000083.1:0-4172 GCA_963590525.1 Agathobacter rectalis | reverse complement strand
GCCACGGGCCGCTCAAGGACAAAAAAGGATTCTATCCGCTTAAAAAAGAAAACATTATCGCCAAACTGCAGCTCACTGCAGATGAGATAGCTGCAACAGATTTCTTCGCCTCAAAAAGAGAAACAGCACGCCAAGCGGCAAAACAAAAAACGCAATCCAAGCGCCAAGAAAGAAACGAGGCTATCTGCAAGCTCTATGGCAACGGCTTATCTCAAAAGCAAGTCGCCGCCAAAGTTGGATGCTCACTGGGAACCGTATCCACGGTTACCAGCAAGGCAAACATCAAACGCGGCTCCATTAAAACCAAACTCAAAAAGCAATTTAAAACCGCGCTACACATCAAAAACAGCAAAGCAACCAGCATGGTTTCAAAAAATTGGCATACGAGTTGGGGGTGTGCTCTTCCCTCTCCCGTTTTAACGGTTATGCCACCTATCGTTGATGCTTTGGCCTTTGATTTAGCTGTACCCTTGCGTATTTAACGCTTCCTTTTGATGCTCTTGGTGGAGCAAGGTCCTTGTGTTATCTTGCCCCACCAGTGCGTTTGAGTTTATTGCTCGGCCTTTCCATGCTCTGGGTCTAGTTTATCGAGCAGATTGCGCAGCTCTGCGATAAGGACCCTGTCAGGGATGCTGTTTTTAACGAGTGCCCTTTTGAGTGCTCTGCGTGCATCGCGTAGATCCTCATCTGCTGTCTTAGGGATTCGCGTGCTTGTAGGCTTCTTGCCTTTGGCTACATGCTCAACTTCGCTTTTGGGAAGCTCGCCGCTCTTGACTTGGGCGATGAGCTCTTCCTGTTCTTTTTGAGGGAGCTTTGAGACAGCGTCTGCAGCGGTTTTTGTTATCTCACCTGCATCGTAAGCATCCATGCCCGCTTGGCTTAGGTTATGGCCGATGTTCGACTCCATGACGGCTGTTCTGGCAGAGACACCAAATTGCTCGGCGATGATGTCTTTGGTTTTGCGTCCACGCATGGATTCTGGGTCTGCTTCGCGTTGTTTGACCACACGGTCGATGACCATTGCCACGCCTCGGGCGCGCTCCGATGGCTTCATGTCACGCTGGCCAACGTTTTCTGCATGGAGCATGAACTCGGCGTCTTCATCGGAGAGCTCCCCAAGATGGAACACTCTCACGGGTGCCATGTACCAATGCTCGCCGTGCTTTTGACCCAAGAGGAGATGCGCTCTGTAGCGGCGCTCACCGTCGACTATCTCGTAGCCATGAGGATAGTTTGCGCTTACCGGCACCTCGCGCACGATGAGCGGCGTTGTGTTCTTGGACTCAAAGATGAGGCTGGCGAGACTTTCCACGCTCCCCTCGTCTACGACGTAGGTGTTTTTGGGGTTGGGCGTAAGCTCACGGACGTCTATGTAGTCAAAGCCTGCTTTGGAGAGCAGCTGCTTGCGTGCCTTTTCGTTTACGATGAGCTCACCTGCACTCAAGCCATCTGCAGCTTTGGAGGCCAGCGCCTCTTTGAGGATCTCCTCCCCGTCTGCTGCAATGGCTGCAGTTGCGCTGCTTGCGCTTACGGCATCGCTTGCCTGTGTGGCTTCTGCTTCTGCTGCGTCCTTCTTGGCTTTTTGGGCGGCGGCTCTCTTTTTGGCCGCCATCATCTTGCTAGTCGCCATTTGCGATCGCCTCGATTTCATGAGCGAGCTCGATGTACTGGCTGCGGCTCTTGGAGTTGGGTGCGTAGTACGCGAGCGGCGTGTAGAACTGCGAGCTCTCCATCACGACTACAGCTTTGTCGATCTTGGTGTCCAGGAACTTTGCGTCCGGGAAATCCTCTTTGACGGTGTCTTCTAGCAGACGCGATAAGTTGGTGCGCGGCTCGTCGATAGTGCGTAGAAGCATCCAGTTGGCCATGCGCGTCTTTTTAGAGCGGCTTACGGCGGCGATTGCGCTTACGGTGCTTTCCATACCGCGCTTTGAGAAGCCGTCGGGGCGTACGGGGACGATGACCATGGAGCTTTGCTTGCCGGCTGCCAGCGCCGTGATGGCGTTGGTGGTGACCAGGTCTACGCGCGGCGGGCAGTCGATGATGATGAGCTCGTAGGGCTCCTCCCCTGCCTCGGCCACCTCGTCGATGAGGTCCTTGATTGCGTCGCGCAACCTGGTGTCGACGCCTGCCATAGAGGAGTTCTTCATCTTTGAGTCTGCGTTGTCAAAGCGCAGGTCGCTGGGCACGACCTCGAGATTCTCGATGATGTGCATCTCGCCCTCATCGTCGATGAACTCCGCTTGGCGCTTGACCTGAGAGAGTGTGAGGCTGCTGCCGTCCATCTGGGTGACCATGACATCAGCGATGCAGGGGTTCTCGTTGCCTTCGTCATAAACGTGGAGGTACTCGCTGATGGAACCCTGTCCGTCGAGGTCAATCACCAGGGTCTTCTTGCCTTGGTCGGCGTACTCCACTGCAAGGTTTGCGGCGGTGATTGTCTTTGCAACACCACCTTTATGAGAGCTCATGACCAAGATCAAGGGAAGATCGGATTCTTCCTCTGGCTCGCCTGTTGCAAGCTCTGTGAGCTTTTTAGCCAGGTAAGGACTGCGCTTCATATTGTTTTCTGCAGCATCGCGATCAATCTGCTCGATTACCTCAGGCGTGAGGTAAACCGAATAGGTTCGCTTCTCTTTCTTCTCCTCGTCGCTCATAGAGCACCTCATTCTTTTAGGCGATTTTTTTGCGTTTAAGACATTCTAATGGGATTTAGTGCAAAAGTGTCTGACTTTTATATGTTTCTATTAAATGGAACAGAAATTTTCTATTGGAATCGAGAATTTGCTTTATTGGAGCTGGATAGGGGTTTTGCTTCGAATGACCGGTGCAATCATTGCACCCTTACGAGTTTGATTGGCCCAGAGGTTCTTTGCTGTGTTGCAGCGCGGGTTTTAATGGAGTTATATTTTAAGCTGTATACGTTTGAATTTTGCGCTAGCAAATCGCGCGCTTTGTTATGGTGCTTAGGCTGTTTTGCTTTACTTCCTGATTGCTTGCACTGGGGTGCAACCGTTGCACCCTGCAAGGCCGTGTGCACTAGGAGTGAGATAAAGCCCCGCGTTCTCAAGCAGAATGAGCGAAGCGAATGGAGTCGAGAGATCTGCGAACAATACTGAGCTGCGATTAGATTCCTCGACTCCGCGGCCTAGCGGCCGCTGCGCTCGGAATAACACAGTCTGAGATATATGTTGACGGCGGTTTATAGGTTGGGTGTTTTTGTAAGAATCACGTGGTTGCGTTGTAACGTAGGGTGAGCATTGCTCGCCTGGCAGATTAAACAGCATTTACATCTTACTTGCAGGGTGCAACCGTTGCACCCTGCAAGACAGTGTGCACTGGGAACGAGACAAACCCCTGCGTTCTCAAGCGGAATGAGCGTAGCGAATGGAGTCGAGGTATCTACCAGCGAGTAGCACCGAGCCGCGATTAGATTCCTCGACTCCGCGGCCTAGCGGCCGCTGCGCTCGGAATGACACAGTCTGAAATATATGTTGACGGTGGTTTATAGATTAGACGTTTTTGCAAGAATCCTATGATTGCGTAACGACGTAGGGGAGAGCACTGCTCTCCCGGTAGGTTTCAATTGCTTGCAATGCTGTCGAAGGCCATCTTCCTCAAAGCCTCTGCACGCTTGCCAGCACGCTGCAGAATATCGCGCCTGATGGCGCGATCGGGCGGGCAGTGCCTGCCCCTACATGCACTAGCGAACATTTGCTCTACGACAGCCCTTTTATTCTGTAACCTGAAGGGCTGCAGACGATGACTTGTAGGTCGCATGCCGATACAGGGATCATGTGCTTGCGTAGCGACGTAGGGGAGAGCACTGCTCTCCCGGTAGGTTTCATTGTCTTGCAGAGTGAGCAACAGCGCGAGCGTCATTTCCACCTAAATCCAAAACTTGCCTTTGATTTAATGCGCTTGCAGCAGAAATACCGGGTAATCAAATCTAAAATAGATGAGATATGCCTTGGAAGGTGACTGTGTGGCTTGCCTGCGCAGAAAGGTTCTCTTAGAGAGGAGACTCATATGAGGCTGGGATCTAATTACCTGCATTTTAGTAGCGGGGGGGGGTTGCTAAAACGCACTTCTAAAAAGGTCGTCGCATTTGCGGCGTCTCTGGCGATGGTTGCGTCTATGGTGCCGGTTGTGCCAGTAGCTACTGCTATGGC
>CAVAPV010000082.1:0-4890 GCA_963590525.1 Agathobacter rectalis | reverse complement strand
GAGTAAGCGTCAGGGGAGAAGATCTCACCACGAGCTTGGCGTCGAGCTCTTTTTCCAGCGCCGCCAAGCGTGCGCTGAGCGTCTGCTGCGAGATGCCCAGCGTGTCTGCCGCACGCGTGAAATTTCCCGTTTGCGCAAGTTGGGTAAACCAGCAGTAGGAGTCCAGTGCCACGACAGTGAGCCTTTCTTGTGTGCCTTCGCGTTGTTGTTTAGATGCTTGAATCGGGCAAGTAGATTGACCGACGTTGCACAGATTAACGCTTGGAAGGCCAAAATTGGCCTCGTTAACAAGATATTATTGTGACTACACCAAAAAAATTTGTTAAGGTGGATGCATCGCTTGAGAAGCAGGGGATTATCCGTTCTTGTCTCGCAAGCAGCTTTCCGCCCTAAAGGGAGGTGGGGAGTTTGGTTCTTCTATCAACCAGCTACAAGAGAGGGAAAGACATGAAGATGAAGAAGGTCTTTGCCGCAGTTACCGCTACTGCGGCGGCAGCTGTCCTGGCGTTTAGCCTGGCCGGCTGCGGCAGCTCCAACTCCGGCTCGACTTCTGGCAGCTCCGATTCCGGCAGCACCACTGCAGCAAGCGAGAACATTCGCTTCATCACCGGCGGCGAGTCCGGCACCTATTACGCCTACGGTACCGTCTTGGCCAACTACGCCACCAACAACGCCGGCGTGAGCGTCACCGCGCTTTCCGGCAACGGCTCCCAGGCTAACGTCCAGGCCCTGCAAGACGGCGACGCCGAGATGGGCTTCTGCCAGTCCGACGTCTTGGCCTACGCGGCCGAGGGCACCAACCTCTTTGAGGGCGCGGGCTACGACGGCTTCTCTGTCGTCGCCGCTCTCTACAACGAGCAGGTCCAGATCGTCACCTGCGATGAGAACATCAAGTCTGTTGCAGACCTCAAGGGCAAGACCGTCTCTGTCGGCGCTGCCAACTCCGGCGTTTACTTCAACGTCGTCGACGTCTTGGGCGCCTACGACATGACCGTCGATGACGTCGATGCTGTCTACCAGGACTTTGGTGACTCTGCAGACTCCTTGAAGGACGGCAAGATCGATGCCGCCTTCATCACCGCAGGTGCTCCCACCACCGCCATCACGGATCTCTCCACCACCAAGCCCGCTCATCTGGTGAGCTTGGATGACGAGCACGTCAATAAGCTGCTCGCCTCTTCTCCTTACTACGCCAAGGACACCATCAAGGCCGGCACTTACTCCGGCGTTGACGAGGATGTCACCACCGTTGCCGTCCAGGCCGTCATCATTGCCAACGACTCCGTGTCCGAAGACGCCGTCTACAACTTCACCAAGTCCATCTTTGACGGTGCCGAGGCCCAGGCCGACGCTCATGCCAAGTACGCCGAGCTCAACTTGGACACCGCCGCTTCTGTCACCACCGTTGGCTATCACCCCGGTGCTGCCAAGTACTTCAAGGAGCAGGGCATCGACGTTGCCAGCAAGTAGTGCTCAAGCCTTTTAAGGCTCTTTGAACTGCTGACATAAGACCTGAGGGGGTCGCCGCCTAAACGCTGCGACCCTCTTAGCGTTGAGTCTGCGGGCGCGCATCCGTCATGACGCCCGCTCGCAGGCGCAACCGCCTAGTAAAAGCACGACATAAGCAAGACCACATCCACAGCAGGAGGTGTTACATGGGCTTCTTTAAGAAGAAAAGCCAAGAAGACGACGACAAGCTCGAAAGCCAGGTTGCAGGCAGCGATGCTCAAACCGAAGAAGACGAGGCTGTCGACGTCGACGAGATCATGCGCAAGTACGACGCCGAGTCCAACACGCGCATCTGGGAGGGCATCCCCAAGATCATCATCACGGCGATTATGGTTGTGTTCTCCTTGTACTGCCTGTACATGACGCTGTTTTCAACCGAGCAGGCAGAGGCTCGTCTTGCACGCTTTGTCGCCTTTGTCATCATCATCGGCTTTTTGAGCTATCCGGCCAGCAAGAAGAAGCACAAGGTCAACTCCATCCCCTGGTACGACTTTGTCTTGATGTTTGCCGGCGCGGGTTCTTTCATGTACTTCTCTGTCAACGCCACCGACATCATGCTCATGGGTACGCGCATCGGCACTGTCGAGGTCGTCTTGGGTGTCGTGGGCATCTTGATCATCATGGAGCTGTGCCGCAGGTGCGTTGGCATCCCCATCATCATCGTCGTGGGATTGCTCATCATCTACGCGTTCTACTACCAGTTCCAGTACAGCCCGGATTTCTTGGACGCGCTCACCAAAAACGTCCAGAAGCTCTTCTACACCACGCGCGGTGTGCTGGGTACGCCGGTTAACGTCTGCTACACCTACATCGTCTTGTTCATCATCTTTGGCGCTTTCTTGGAGCGCACCGGCATCGCCAACTTCTTCATCTCGTTTGCCAACCGCATTGCCGGCTGGTCGAGCGGTGGCGCCGCCAAGGTTGCCGTCATCTCGTCTGCGCTGTGCGGTATGGTGTCTGGCTCCTCTGTGGGCAACACTGTCACCACGGGCTCTGTGACCATCCCCATGATGAAGAAGACCGGCTACAAGCCCGAGTTTGCCGGCGCGGTCGAGGCTGCATCCTCTACCGGCGGCCAGATCATGCCTCCCATCATGGGTGCTGCCGCCTTCCTCATGGCCGAGTACATGGGCATCCCTTACATCGAGGTCGCGGCCAAGGCTGTCGTGCCTGCGCTGCTGTACTTTACGGGCATCTTCATCACCGTGCATCTGGAGGCCAAGAAGCTGGGCCTCAAGGGCATCGCACGTGAGGAGCTTCCCAAGTGGTCTTATCTGGCCAAGAACTGCTATCTGGTTTTGCCCTTGGTACTCCTTGTATGGCTCGTCTCCACGGGCGCCAAGACCATGGCCGTCTCTGCCGCCATCTCCATCTTTGGCGCGTTTGTCGTGGGCTTCATCAACTTCCTCTTTACCAACTGGCGCGAGCGCCCCGAGGGCACGGGCTTTGGCTACGTGTTCAAAGAGAGCGTCAAGGTTGCAGCCTTCACCTGCGTCGATGCTTTTGCCGCCGGTGCCAAGAACTGCATCTCGGTTGCCATCGCCTGCGCTATGGCGGGTCTGATTGCGGGCTGCATCACCGTCACGGGCCTGGCTTCCACGCTCATCAACGTCATCGTCATGGCTGCTGGCGACTACGTCATCATCGGCCTCGTGCTCACCATGCTGTGCTGCATCGTCTTGGGTATGGGCGTTCCCACTACCGCCAACTACTGCATCATGGCCGCTACCTGCGCACCCATCCTCATGCAGCTTGGCCTGCCGCAGGTCTGCGCGCACTTCTTTGTCTTCTACTTTGGCATCGTCGCAGACATCACCCCGCCTGTTGCCCTTGCGGCCTACGCCGGCAGCGCTATCGCCAAGTCAAAGCCCATGGCAACTGCCGTCAACGCGACCAGGCTCGCTATCGCGGCGTTTATCGTCCCCTACATCTTTGCGTTTAGCCCCGTGCTGCTCATGGAAGGCGATGTCACGGCTTTGGGCGTTGTCTGGAACACCGTTGCTGCCATGATCGGCCTCTTTGGCGTGGCCGCCGCACTCAACGGCTACTTGGTCACCAAGATCAATCCGATATTCCGCATCCTGCTCATCGCCGGCGGCATCTGCCTCATGATCCCCGGTGCTTACTCTGACTTCATCGGCGTGGTCTTGCTGGTGGTTGTCATCGCAATCCAGTACGTGATAAGCCGCAAAGGCAAGACCAACACTCCCGCGGCCGCCTAAAGGGTTGCCGTCTGTTTCAAGGCCTTGCCTGCGCTCAGATGCAGCGTCAAGGCCTTGGAGGCGCAGAAAACACTGCGCACCCGATACCAATGCTTGCGGATCTATCCGCATGGTTTTCAATGAGAAATGGGGTTGATATGAGCGACAACAAACGCGTATGGATTACCGGAGCCAACGGTTTCTTGGGCTCGGAGCTTGCCAACCGCTTTACCGATTACGGCTTTGACGTTGTGGGTACCGATGCAGAGCTCTCTGTGGCAGAGCCCGAGCGCATGGAGGCCTTTGCCCAAGAGATCCATCCGGTTGCCATCGTCAACTGCGCCGGCATCCGCCGTGATGCCACGGGTTTGTCAAACCGCATCAAGGCCTACGAGGTCAATGCCCTTGGCGCGCGCAACGTGGCGCTTGTGGCTAACGGCTGCGGTGCGATCATGGTGCAGGTTTCCTCTGACGACGTCTACTCCTCCAATTTGGACGAGCCTGTCAACGAGTTTGACAACCCGCATCCCGATACGCCTTACGGCAAGTCCAAGCGCGCTGGCGAGGCTATGGTGCGCGATACGATGGCCGAGCATATCATCGTGCGTTCCTCGTGGATCTACCATGCCAGCTCCGGCCGTATGCACGAGATCTTGGAGGCGGCGCGCAGCGGCAAGAAGATTCCAGCCCGCATGGATCAGTTTGCCGCACCGTGCTCGGTTGCATCCTATGCCAAGTTCTTGTGCCGCGCGGTAGAGAAGCGCGCTTTTGGCACCTTCCACATCGCTCCCACGGGCAAGACGAGCCGTTACGGCTTTGCTGCCAAGGTTTTGGAGTACGCCGGCTTTGACCCGCATGCCGTACTCGTTCCCACAACGGATGCTCGCACAGCCGAGCACATCGTGCTCGAGAGCCTCATGCTCGAGATGCTTGGCGCCGATCTTCCCACGTGGGAAGACGACCTGCGCTCTTACATGGATGAGCAGGGCCTGCTGGCTAGTTAGCGGCCTTTCTTTGCGATTTTGTGAGGAGCTGCAGCCAGACTTGCGATCGGTTTCGTGTTCGCTCGTCTGCCTGCAGGTGCCGCAGATTCGCAGGTGTATTTGGCGTGGCGCGCAAGGGCACGCGCTGCTCCAGCGCGCTTCGCTGCTCGCGCCTTTCAGGCGCTCGTGCGCTCGCT
>CAVAPV010000081.1:0-4908 GCA_963590525.1 Agathobacter rectalis | reverse complement strand
AGGCGACCCTCAAGAAGGGCGTCAAGAAGGGCACCTACAAGGCCAAGGTCAAGGTCACTTGCGGCAACGCAACCCGCACCGTCACCGCCAAGTTCATCGTCAAGTAGTTTGGTTCTAGAAACCAGCACGACGACGGTCACAGCGTGACCTAGCGCAATGCGGCTCATCTGCCCTCGCGGCAGGTGGGCCGCTGGTGCTGTTATTGGAGGAGAATGATGGACCAACCGACGAAAAGCAAAACAGCAAAGTACGAGGAACGTGATCTTGTAATCGTGGACAAGCGCTCCTTCCCGCTGCTTGATCTCTTTCCGATTGACAGCTTGTCAAAGTCTACTTACGAACGTCTTGAACGCCTCGCTTCTTGGTTTGTTCTGCGGGCTCCTTTGACCGACGTGACGAAGTTAGCCAACCCTTCGCTTATAGGCATGTTTAAAAGCGACGTAGGGGTCAAGAGAGGGTCTCGTGCTAAAAACCGCGTTGAATTCGATGAGAGATTCCTGAATTCACGAGATATAGACTGCTCTGACTTTGAATTTGTATATACGCGTCGGGGCATAAAACCACAGCTGATTGACAAATCGCTCTTATACAATGACTCTTCGGTCTTTGATATAACCTCTGAACGTGGGGTTGTGTTTGTCGGTTCAGGGGAAGATAAGAACGTAGAAGATTCGTGTATTGAAAGTATTTGTCGTCATGTTCGCAATGCACTAGCGCATGGTCGAATTGTTATTCAACATGGTCATGAGGATCCTTTGATGTTCATTGAGGATGGCTGCCTTCCCAGAAATGTGTATTACGGCGAGAAAAAGCAGAAGGGCCCTAAGCTTGAAATAAGGTTTCGAATGGTCGTGCGGTTATCAACGTTGGAATACTGGTATGAGCAACTCGTTGAACAGAATTAGCGCCGCTTTCTAATCTTGCTACCTTTAAGGGTGCTAAAATGATGCCAACGACAGCCTGAGCCACATACAGGCGACGCCGTTATTTTTTTGGGCGAACGCTAGATTGCTCTAGCGTTCGTTGTTTTTACGGCCATCACCCCTAAGGCAGGCCTGCGCAAAGCCGATAACCGCCGCCGCGAGCGCAAAGACAGACGCTACGAGCTGCAGAATCGCAATTGCCAGGTTCATGGTTTCACCTCCCTCCATAGTGGAAGGCGTCGCCTGAACTCAGACTGCCGTGGCATTTTCAATCATATCAAGAACATTTGTTCTATATAAGCCTTGGCATTTGCGGATGTGTGTTGCGGTCACGTTGGCAGGATCTGGATAAAAAGGCGGTCGCAGGCATGTTCTGGCTATGCCTGTCATTTACGCAGGGCTATATCCTGTCAACGTGACCACTTGAATGACCATGTGCTGCCCGAGCGACCATGATGCCTGCGAGGATCTTGGCGTGGTGATTCGTTGTAATGCATTGCGCCTCACGGTGTAATCGGGCGAGCAATGCTCGCCCTACGTTCACCTGCGAACCTGCCTGAGTTGCAGCTAGACCCCTTGATTGCACTCGCTACGCTTGTTTCGCTCGGGGTGACACAACCTGTGGGTGCTTTAGAGGTCGGCTATGAACGATTTGGGGGCATTTATCGACGGATATGAACGATGCAGGAGCAGTTAGTGACGGATATGAACGATTTTAGGGTTCGGGCCCTGTCGTAAAAGTCATATGCCTTTGCAAAACCGCAGGTCAGGAGCTTGCATGTAAAGCGCTCGTTTGGGTTCAACTCGTCAAATCGTTCATATCCGGACTTCAGTCCTCTCAAATCGTTCATATCCGGCACGATTTCCCACCAAATCGTTCATATCCGTTATCGACCGGCTCGCCGTTAGTTTTGCTGCGCCCGTTTTGCTCAGGGTGACACGAATGCGGTGTGTGGACTCTCTCAACCCGCTGCAACTCACACGGGCGAGCAATGCCCACCCTTGCCCGCACCTGCGAACCGCCGCTGTTCGCCGCCCATCCTCCCACCGATGCAGTGTGACGAAAAGCAAATTCGTAACACCCCACAGGGTACGGCGCCTTGCCCTCTGTTAGACTCGTAACACGAAACAAGAGAATCGTGTTACTGGAGGAGAAGCAGGATGACTAACATCTCGCGCAGGGCGTTTGCAAAGGCCTTGGGTTGGAGCGCGCTTTTGGGCATCACCGGCACTGGTCTTGCTGGTTGCGGCGGCAACAGCGACGACAGCGACGGCCAGTCCTCCGCTAGTAGCACTGCAGCAGGCAAGGACTCCGTCATCGTCGCCATGAGCCCAAGCTCCGAGCCCTCCGCTGGCTTTGACCCTTGCATTGCGTGGGGCTGCGGCGAGCATGTCCACGAGCCCCTCATCCAATCCACGCTCATCACCACCAACACGCAGCTTGAGTTTGTCAACGACCTCGCTACCTCGTACAAATGCAGCGACGACGGGCTCACCTGGACCTTTGTCATCCGCGACGATGTCTCTTTTACCGACGGCCAGCCCCTCACGGCAAAAGATGTGGCCTTTACCATCAACACCGTCAACTCGTCGGCAGCCTCCCAGGCCGATCTCTCTAGCGTCAAAAAGGCCGTGGCTGTAAACGACACCACCGTCGAGCTGCGCATGGCTAAGCCCAACAACGCGCTGCTCTACACTCTGGCCGTGCTGGGCATCGTGCCCGAGCACGCCTACAGCGCAAACTACGGCGCCGCGCCAATAGGCAGCGGCCGCTACAAGCTAGAGCAGTGGGACCAAGGCCAGCAGGCCATATTTACTGCCAACCCTGATTACTACGGTGATGCACCTCAGATGCAGCGCGTGACCGTCGTCTTCATGGAAGAAGACGCCGCGCTTGCCGCCTGCCAAGCCGGCGAGGTCGACATCGCCTACACCTCTGCCACGATGAGCAACAGCGTGCCGCAAGACTACGAGCTTTTGAGCTGCACGTCTGTGGACTCGCGCGGCATCAGTTTGCCCACGCGCCCTGCCGGCTCCAAGCAGCGCGAGGGCATGGACGGCGCAAAGCACGATGTGGGCAACAACGTCACCTGCGATATCGCCATCCGTCGCGCTATGAACATGGCGTGCGACCGCGACCAGATGATCCAAAACGTGCTCAACGGCTATGGCACGGCTGCTTACAGCGTGGGAGACGGCATGCCTTGGTCAAGCGATGATATGCGCGTGGACCTGGACGTCGACGGCGCCAAGCAGCTGCTCGATGAGGCTGGATGGACTGCCGCAGACGACGGCATCCGCGTCAAAGACGGCGTGTGCGCAAGCTTCGAGCTGCTCTATGCCGCCGGCGATTCCACGCGCCAGGCGCTTGCCTACGAGTTTGCCAACCAGATGGCCGATATCGGCATCGAGGTCACAGCTAAAAGCGGGGACTGGGATACAGATCTCTACCCGCATCAGTTTGACACCCCCATCTTGTGGGGTTGGGGCAGCAACAGCCCCGTGGAGCTTTACGAGCTCAACTACTCCAGCGGCTGGGGCAACGTGGCTGCCTACGACAGCAAGGTGGTTGACGGGCATTTTGACGATGCGCTGGCCGCCACCAAGATCGAGGACTCCTACGCCGCGTACAAGCTTGCGCAGTGGGACGCTGCGTCAGGAGACGGCGTGGCACCCTGCGGGCAGGCAACCTGGGTGTGGCTTGCCAACATCGACCACCTCTACTTCAAGCGCAGCGGGCTGGACGTTGCGGCGCAAAAGCCGCATCCCCATGGCCACGGCTGGTCGCTGGTCAACAACGTCGACGCCTGGAAGTGGGCCTAAACGTGAGGCAAACGGCCCTTTTTATCGCCCGCCACGCGCTGCGCTTTTTGCTGCTCATGCTTGCCGTGAGCTTTGTGTGCTTTGCGCTTGTGAGCGCGTCTCCCATAGACCCGTTGCAGGCCAATATCGGCCAAAACGCGCTTTTGGGCATGAGCGATGAGCGACGCGCCCAGCTGGCAAGCTATTGGGGTGCAGATGCTTCGCTTGCTCAGCGCTACGTAAGCTGGCTTGCCGGCGTGCTCCACGGCGATTGGGGCACCTCTTTGCGCTTTAATGCGCCGGTGGCGCAGGTGATTGCCAACCGCGCTGCAAACTCGCTTGCGATGATGGCACTTGCCTGGGTGGTCAGCGGTGTTTTGGGTTTTGGCCTGGGCGTGCTGGCCGCTGCCAAGCGCGGCAGCTGGGTCGATCGCATCGTCAAGGGCTACTGCTATCTCATCGCCGCTACGCCGGCGTTTTGGATCGGGCTTTTGATGCTCATGGTCTTCTCTGTCGGGCTGCATTGGTTTCCTATGGGATTCTCCGTCCCCATCGGCGTGAGTGCAGCCGATGCGACGATCTTCGACTCGCTGCAGTGCATGGTGCTGCCGGCGCTCACGTTGTCGCTTACCGGGGTTGCCAACATCGCCTTGCACACGCGCGAGAAGACCATCGACGTCATAGAGGGCGATTGCATGCGCTTTGCGCGTTCGCGGGGCCTGAGTCTTGGCGCGGCACTGCGTCACCATGGCCTGCGCAACCTGATGCTGCCGGCGCTCACGCTGCAGTGCGCCTCTATATCGGAGATATTTGGCGGGTCGGTGCTTGTGGAGCAGGTCTTCTCGTACCCGGGGTTGGGGCAAGCAGCCGTTACGGCAGGTTTGGGTGCCGATGCACCGCTTCTTGTGGGCATCGCGTTGGTGAGCGCGGCGTTTGTCTTTGCGGGCAACCTCGCAGCCAACATCGCCTACGGCTTGGTCGACCCGCGCATCAGGGAGGGTGAGGCTCGTGGCTAGCATGCTTGACGCGACGGCCCAGCCCAAGGCAGGGCGCGCCGCCACGCGCGGCGGCCAGCGCGGCTCCCTTACCGATCAGCGCGATTTGCATCCGCTTCTTTATCACCCCAAAAAGCGCATGGCCCAGAGCTCTAACCGCAAGCGGACCTTGGCCGTGTGCATTGCTG
>CAVAPV010000080.1:0-4911 GCA_963590525.1 Agathobacter rectalis | reverse complement strand
GCACACGATTTGCGTGGCATTAGACAGGTTGGAAAGCGCGTCGGGGGCAAGCGCTACGACATCGCAGCCTTCGATGCTTGAGGGGATGATCACGTCTTGGGTGCTCGTCTCGCAACGCTCGATACGCGCCTCGCTGCCGTCAAGCAAGACATACGTCCACGTGCAGCCGTCAAGCTCGATGCAGCGCGGCTCGCTTGCACGCGCCTGCTCTACCTGAGCGGCAAGTTTCTTTGCCGCATAGTAATCCGCAAGGCGGCCGTTTATCTCGTCGACGAACTCTGTGGAGTGCTGGCCCTCCCCTTGCATGGGCGTAGGTTGAAACCCTCCAAAAGTCACTTTGAGCTGCGAGAGGGCCACGTCCTGACGAGCCCCCATAAACGACGGCTTGAAATCCTTGTAGCGCTCTTTGTACTGCGACAAGTCAAAGAGCTTGGCATCAGCTGCTTGCCGTTTTGGAGATGCGCCGCCTTGCCCTTTGCCGTCAAATACCGGCAGTTCGGTGACAAAAGACATAAGGCGGCCTCCCTTGAACTACAGCTCGAAGCGCTTGGTATCCAAGCCAAACTTCTCCTTGATGATCTTGAGCAAATGCCCAGTCATGGCAGCATCCTGCAGCTTGGCGACCTCGTCGCACACCTCGCAGATGTTAGAGGCTTTAAGGTAGCCCAAATCAACGAGGTCGTCTATCGCGTCGCGGTCGTCGTGCCTTGCCAAAGCCACGCAGATCTCAAGCAGGTTGAAGGTGAACATCTTGGCAATGGTGTCTTTGTGCACCGGCGCTAAGAAGATCGGGTTCTTCATACGTGCAATCAGATGCTTTGCCTGATCGTAAAGCGCGAGATCGTCGTCTTGGGTATCGAACTTAGCTGCGTTGGTGATAGAGAGGTCATACCCCCTAAAGACCATCTCGACGTCGACTTCCTTCATGAGGCCAAAGGCGTTGTTTTGCTGCTTTTGCCCGCGCTTGGTATCGGGAAACCTAAAATGAAAGTCCGTTTGCCCCTCAAGCGGTTTGTCGCAATGGATATAGACGTCTTGGATGAGGTTCTCAAAAGCCAAGGCGCGCAGGCCGACATGCTTGACCTTGTCCGAGATATGCAGCTCGCGTACGTTTACCGATCCTTTGAAGGCATAGTCACAAACGGTATCTACCTCGTCTGGGAAGACGACCTTATCGCATGAGCCATCGTAGATCACAACACGCGACGAGACATCGTCCATGCGCTCTATGAGCATGCCGCATTCCTTGTAAAAGCGCGTAGAGGCGGGGTCTACCTCCACCTGTGACAAAGACGGCACATACTCCTCATGATGTGCGCCGCGCGTGACAAGCGCTTGGACTCCCAGCTTCTTAAGAGAAGCCGGAATGGCAACAGAGCGGATCTCTGTATCCATAAAGGCGCCGTCGCCGATCTCTTTTACGGTAGAGGGAATGTTGACGTTCACAAGCTTGTGGCAATCCCTAAAGGCAAAGCGTCCAATCACCTGCAAACCCTCAGGCAGCTTTACCTCGACAAGCGCGTTTTGCTTTGCAAAGGCGCTCTCGTCGATGGAGACCGTGCCCTCCAGTAGCTCGATCTCCTCTACAGAGCTGTCCATCGCACGGATAACATGCAGCCCGTCTTCCTTTATCGCATACAAGACACCGTAACGATCAAGCTTGATGGAATCTGACGCCTCATCGATGGTAAAGGTGGCATCTGGGCCCGAGTAGCGCAAAGGCGTGCGGTCGACGACCTTCTTACCCAGGCTCTTCACCGTCTTGGGAAGCCTCAAGCGCTCGATAGCGGTATTGCAAAAAGCCTCATCGCCGATAGTCTCCAGACCGTCGTTGAGCGTTACCTGCGTGAGCTTCTTGCAATTGAAAAAGGCCTGCTTCTTGATCTCTTTGAGCGATGCGGGGGCTTTAAAGGCCTCTACAGCGGTCTTTGCCAAGGCAAACTCGCCGATTTCTTTGATACCGTCAGAAAGCTCAAGCTGCGCAAGCTGAGCAAATCCGCTTGTGGCCTTCTTGCCCAAGACCACGCAATCAGGCGCTACAACATAGCTTTGAGTTGGAATTGCCAAGGCAACGAGCTCTTTATCGCCATCGATGCTGTAGATGCCCACGCCGTCGGTGACGAGGTTGGCGTTTTGCGAGTCGATCTCAAATGCCTCGAGCTTGCTTTTTGCAAACATCCCAGGCTCGAGCACGGCGGCAGCACGTCCAAGGCGTAAGCGGCGCAACCCTGCGTTGTCAAAGACGTTTGGCTTGAGCTCTACAGCCAGCTGCGGGATGCAAAGCTCCTCAAGGGCACCGCAGTTCTTAAGCCAGCTGGGGTCGTAGCAGGTCTCCAAGCACGCAAGATCTGCCTTCTTGAGGTTCACACAGTTGCGAAAAGCATAGGCACCGATCTTCTCCACCTGCTCGCCCACGGTGATCTCTTGCATCGCGCCTTGGCCTGCAAATGCATCATGTGCAATCTCTTTCACCGGCTTGGAGGCGATTTGCAGAGGGACTGTCACGCAGGCGCTTTGGATGACAGCGCTTTGTATGCGGCAAAACTCATCGCCCACAACCACATAGGTCCACTCGTTGCCGCTGGCGTCCTCGTATAACGCGGGTTCAGACGTGATAGCCGCCTCTTGTGCCGCCTTGAGCTCTTTTTCCTCTTGCAGTTTCTTTGCAAACGCGACAGTGCGCGCCTGCTCTTCCAAGGTCCCCTTTGCTTCCGTTAATGCCATGCAGCATCCCTCCTCGATGTGCTGTGCAATCTAAAACGCGGCGCTAGGCACGCGGCGTGTATGGCTTAAGCGCGACCTCGCGCAAAAATCGCCCTTGCTCGTCTCTGTCGAGTACGTTGAAGGCGATCATAGGGTCTATTTCCGTTTCCTCAAAAAGGCTCGCATAACGCGGTGCAAAGGCGATCGTGTCATCATCATCGTCCTCGACGACATCTTGCACCTTCGCATCTAACAGGATCTGGCGTGCTGCATCACGCTGTGCACCAAAGACCTTTGCTGTTTTGACAAAGAAGTCAGACTCGTCAAACTCAAAGATAGGGTGGACATTGCGCGCAGGTTCGTTCATCTGACGGATCTCACTGCGGTGCTTGTTTTCAAGCGAGCAATAATGCAAGCCAAAACCAAGCCCCTCGTCCAATGCCCAAACCATGAGCTCAAGAGCAAGCTCCTCGCTTCCGGCCACGGCCAAGCCGCCAGAGTAACCGTAGTCAAACATCTCATCAAACGGAGGGTTCTTAAGCTTAAAGCCTCGCTTATGGAACTCCTCCCAACTATGAAATGGGAAACAGAACTCCAATAGGTTCATGCCCTTGATGCCGTTTTGCGCAAAACGGCGCATCCAATCTTTCATGACCTCTTTGGTGCCGGGAACGATCGGCATTTCGACAACGACGTCTTTGATATAGTCTGCAGCCATTTTCATGTTGTCCAAAACGGTCTCACGCAGCTGGCTTGGATCGTCTTGCTTGATCGAGAACCTGATCTCGTCCAATCCCGCCTGCGCAAGGCGCTTGGCTCCATCGGATGTGAGCAGATCCCCAGAGGTGTACATGCGCTTATGAGCATCGGGGAACAGCTCGCCTGCCCTCTCCAAAAACGCGATGCTGTCGTCCAAATTAAGCAAGGGCTCGCCACCCGTAAGACCGATCACCGCAAGCTTGCCGCCTGTGGCCTCATGCGCCGCTGCAAGCTCTTGCTCCCAAGGGCATCCGCATTGGACGTACTTGTCGTAATCGGCGAGGTTGAAGTTAAAACAAAAGTAGCAGTTGCGATGGCATTTGAAGGTGGTAGAAAAAGTCTCTGACCCATTGATGCCCGTGCACTCAACACAAGCTTTGGAAAGCCATCCGCAGCTTATGCTTGCACCGGCATTGCGAAAAGCAGCATTGCGCGCTGCAAGCTCTTGGCGCAGCTGCGTCACCTGGGCAATATGACTGTTTCTTGGTGCAAAGGTCAGACCCTTGTCTACGAGCGCGTTAACGTAGTCCTTCTCGATCTTGTCAAAGTGATCAAGGGCAGCTTTCAAAGCCTTATCGGTCATATGGCAGCTTCACTTTCCTAATAAACATCGCATCAGACCTGACTCATAGTAGCAAAGGAGCAAAACGATGAGGCAAAGCCATGCTGCTCAAAAGTATTTAAGCAGCACAGCATAAGATTAAAGCCCGCTGCAAGCAGCAGGCTTTGTGTAGGTGATGCAACAGTTTTTTATTACTGGTTGCGACGTGCGCCAGCAGGGTCAACGGGGCGCTGGGCAGAAAGCTCGTCAGAGTAGACGATGCAGTAGCGCATGCCCTTGAGCGTCACATAAAGCGATGCGATGTTGTGATCGGGGTTGATCGCATTGGAGAAAACCTCGTAGGTAAGATACTCGCGATCGATGAGAGCCTGATAGAGCTCGTTGTTCTTGAGCTTGCTTTCCATCATGTTTGTTGGCTGACGTCCAAGCTCGTCTTGGCGCAGCGCGATGGTGTAGAGAATGTCCTCTTGCTCCTTGGTCAGACGACCAAGCTCGGCGACCTCCTTGCGGATGGCTTCCTCTTCTGCCATCACCGCTTCCTTATCAATCATATTCTTATCCCCCTCTGTAGGAATATGGATTTATAGGTGCCCTCTGATTATAAGTGCTTGTCCTATCTTCAAAGAAGACAAGCTTCCAACACGTTAAAAACCTTGCAGATTTAGTAACGATTCAAAACACATTGATCTCAAAGTCAAAATACTTGGCAGACGATAGGTGCAGCTGACACGTGACAAACCGATGTCTGCGATCACGCGGCCCGCAGATTTAAGCAGGAGAGCAAGAGAGCAAGAGAGCAAGAGAGCAAGAGAGCAAGAGAGCAAGAGAGCAAGAGAGCAAGAGAGCAAGAGAGCAAGAGAGCAAGAGAGCAAGAGAGCAAGAGAGCA
>CAVAPV010000079.1:0-5101 GCA_963590525.1 Agathobacter rectalis | reverse complement strand
GCCATGAGCATGGCCGGCCAGATGACGCAGTGGAAGCGGATGATGTCCTTGCCCACAAAGTGGAAGTCCGCCGGCCAGCGCTTCTCGAACTCGGACTCGTCATCGCTGCCGTAACCCAGCGCCGTAAGGTAGTTGATGAGGGCATCAACCCACACGTAGGTCACATGCTCGCTGTCAAAGGGCAGCGGAACGCCCCAGTCAAAGGTAGAGCGGCTGATGGAGAGATCGTGCATGCCGCCTTTGACAAAGCTCATGACCTCGTTGCGGCGGATCTGCGGGCGGATAAAATCAGGGTTTGCCTCGTAATACTCAATCAGCTTGTCACCAAACTCGCTCAGCTTAAAGAACCAGTTGTCTTCTTTGATAGCCTGGACAGGGCGGCCGCAATCCGGGCAACAACCGTCTTTGAGGTCCTCTTGGGCAAAGAAGGTCTCGCACGGGGTGCAGTAGAGGCCCTCGTAAGAGTCCTTGTAGAGATAGCCGTTGTCGTAGAGGGTCTGCAGAAACTTTTGCACGCCCTTGACATGGCGTTCCTCCGTCGTGCGGATGAAGTCGTCATTGGTGATATTGAGGTCACGCCACAGATCCTTGAACTGCGGAACCTGGCTGTCGCACCACTCCTGCGGTGTCATGTTGTGCTCTTGGGCAGACTGGGCCACCTTCTGGCCATGCTCGTCCATGCCGGTGAGGAAATGGACGTCCTTGCCGTCGAGACGGTTAAAGCGCGCGATGGTGTCGCACGCGATAGTCGTGTACGCGGTGCCGATATGCGGCGTGCCGTTAACGTAGTAGATGGGCGTGGTGATATAAAACGGAGTCTGGCTCATGATGCCTTCTTTCTCTTTATGCGAATGATGCACGTAAGGAGTGATTATACGCACTCGGCGGGCAGCAACGGCATCACAAGGACACCTGCTTTGCATAGCTGACGCCTAGCTCCTCGCAAACGCGCGCGATCTTGCCGTCAACCATGAGCAACACGGCCCTCTGTTTAGCGCGAACCGGCGCTGTCTACTTGCAATCCTCAAACTGGGAGTTGAAGAGCTCGGCATAGAAACCGTTTTGGGCAAGCAGCTCGTCGTGCGTGCCTTGCTCCACGATATCGCCGTCGCGGATGACCAAGATGAGGTCGGCATTGCGGATAGTGCTCAACCTGTGCGCGATCACAAAGCTGGTGTGACCCGCCATGAGGTTGTCCATAGCCTGCTGAATGCGTTCTTCTGTGCGCGTGTCAACGCTGCTTGTGGCCTCGTCCAAGATGAGCATGGGGCGGTTGGCCAGCACAGCGCGCGCAATAGTCAAAAGCTGCTGCTGGCCTTGGCTTATATTGCTCGCGTCCTCGTTGATGACAAAATCGTAGCCACCGGGCAGCGTACGAATAAAGTGATCAGCGCAGCCCACCTTGGCAGCCTGCTCGACTTGCTCGTCGCTTGCAGACAGATCGCCGTAGCGGATGTTTTCGCGGATGCTCGCGTTGTAAAGCCAGGTGTCCTGCAACACCATGCCAAACATCTGCCGCACCTGATCGCGCGAGAGTTCTTGCAAGCTCACGCCATCGACCTTGATGCAGCCACTACTCACATCGTAGAAACGCATGAGCAGCTTGACCATCGTAGTCTTGCCTGCGCCCGTGGGTCCCACAAGCGCTACGGTCTGGCCTGGCTTTACATGCGCGGTAAAGTCCCTGATCACGGGCTTGTCTACCTCGTAACCAAAGCTCACATGCTCAAAGTCGACTTCACCTCGTACCGGCGCGCCAAGCTCATGCGGCTCCTGTGAAGGCTCCTCTTGCTCATCCAGAAACTCGAAGATGCGCTCGGCTGCAGCAGCCATCTGCTGGAACTGCACGCTCACCTGGGAAAGCTCGCTTATAGGGCGCGTAAAGTTCTTGACGTACTGGATAAAAGCCTGGATGTCGCCCACGGTGATGACCTTGTTGACGGCAAACCACCCGCCCAAAAGCGCCACGACTACGTAGCCCAAGTTGCCCACGAAGTCCATGAGGGGCTTCATCATGCCGCTGGCAAACTGAGATTTCCATGCTGCGTTGTAAAGGCATCTGTTAGCGTCTTCAAAGCGCTTGCAGACCTCGTCCTCCTTGCCAAACGCCTTGATGACGGGCTGGCCGGAGAAGCTCTCCTCCACAATGCTGTTGACCTGTCCCAAGAGCTCTTGCTGGGCAAAGAAGTGCTTTTGCGATTTCTTGACGATCAGGGCCACCAGCGCAGCAGAGACAGGCACGATGATCAGCGTCACCAAGGCCATGATCGGGTTGATGGCAAACATCATGACAAGCACGCCCACTATCGTGGTCGCCGAGGTAATGAGCTCGACTGCGGCCTGAGACACGCTTTGCCCAAAGGTATCGACGTCGTTGGTGATGCGCGAGAGCGTGTCTCCTGTGGGAGTGCGCTCAAAATAGCCAAAGGGCATGCGGTCGATCTTCTTGTCTATGGACTCGCGCAGACGGTAGCAAGCGCGCTGCGTAACCCCGGTCATAAGCCAGCTCTGCCCAAAGCTGCAAAGCGAGCTCGCGATGTAGATGGCAAGCGTGGCAAGCAGGATATGGGCTATGGCGTTGTAATCCATGCCGCCTGTGTGCTGCTGCATGGCCACCGCTCCGTTGAAGACCTCGGTGGTGGCTTGCGAGAGCACCTTGGGCCCAAAGATATTGAAGACCGTCGACCCGATGGCAAACACGATTGCCATGACGATAGAGATCTTGTAGGGCATCAAGAAGGAGAGGACCTTCTTAAGCGTGCCGCCAAAGTTCTTGGGTTTCTCATCCGGCGAGAGCATGCGCGGACCAGGGCCGCCAGGTCCAGGAGGAGGCCCGGGGTGTCCGCCACGGCGGCGAGGGGCGCGCGCAGACGCTTGGCTGTTGTCATGCATGCTCATCGCGCACCCCCACTTGCCAGCTCCTCGCGGCTTAGCTGCGACAGCGCTATCTGCTGGTACTCCTCGCAATTGGCAAGCAGGTCCTCGTGCGTGCCCTGTCCCACAACGCGTCCTTCCTCGAGCACGACGATCTTGTCTGCATGCATGATGGTCGCGATGCGCTGGGCAACGATCAGCAAGGTCTTGCCCGCCATCTGCTGCGTCAATGCAGCACGCAGCAAGGCGTCGGTCTTGTAATCGAGCGCAGAGAAGCTGTCGTCAAAGAGATAAGCGGCGGCATCGCTTGCCAAAGCGCGCGCAATGGACAAGCGCTGGCGCTGCCCGCCAGAGACGTTTGTCCCGCCTTGGGAGATGGGCGCGTCAAGCCCTTCCTCTTTGGATTGCACGAGCTCTGACGCCTGAGCGACCTCGATGGCCGTCTGCATGCGGGAATCGGGCATATCCTCATCCGCAAAGGCAACATTGCTGCCGATAGTGCCGCCAAAGAGATACGCCTGCTGCGGAGAATAACCCAAAAGCGAGCGGAGCTTTGCCTGGCTTAGCTCGCGCACATCAATGCCGTTGATACGCACGCTGCCACCCGTCACGTCGTAGAAGCGCTCCACAAGCTTAATCACCGTGGACTTGCCGCTACCAGTGGACCCGATAACCGCGGTTGTCTGACCCGCGCAGGCCGTAAAGCTCACGTGGTCGAGCACTTGCTCGCTGTCTTGGCTGTACCTAAAGCTCACATCATCGAACTCGATCTCTATACCGCTTGAGACGTTACCCAGCTGATTATCCCTAGGCTCTTGGGGATCCACAACGCCAGGAGTGCTGACCAAGACCTCCTCGATGCGGCCCGCTGCCACATCGGCTCGTGGCAGAGACGTTGCCACCATACCTATCATCAAGAAGCTCATGATAATGACCATAGAGTAGGTGATGAAGGCGATCATATCGCCCGTCTGCATAACGCCTTGCTCCACATAGTGACCGCCAACCCACACTATGGCCACCGAGACGAGATTCATGACCAGCATGAGCAACGGCATCATCATGACCATGGCGCGGTTGGTAAAAAGCTGCGTCTTCATGAGGTTGGTGTTAGCTTGCGCAAAGCGCTCTTGCTCGTGGTCTTCGCGCCCAAAGGCTCTGATGACAGGCATGCCGGTGAGAATCTCGCGCGAGACTTGATTGAGGTTGTCTACCAGCTTTTGCATGGCCTTGAACTTGGGCATGGTAAACGATATGAGCGTGCCCACAACCAAAAACACCGCCACGATGGCGAGCGCAACCACCCAGCCCATTGCCGCGTTGGTTTGCACGACCATGAATATGCCGCCTATGGCCAAGATGGGCGCGTAGAGAACCACGCGCTGCAGCATGACGGCAACGAACTGGATCTGCTGGATGTCGTTTGTAGCACGCGTGATGAGGGATGCAGCCGAGAAGCTATCGATGTTGGCTGCAGAGAAGGAAATCACCTTGCTAAAGAAGCGCTGACGTAAATCGCGGGCGATCTTGGAACCCGTGCAGCTGGCGATGAGCGAGATGAGAATGTTGGTTACGAGCATGCCTGCAGCAAAGAACAGCATCATAGAGCCATGCTGCACCAGCTGGGCCACAGAATCCGCCTCTATGCCCACAGCCGCCATCTGGACCACGTTGTCTACGATGCTTGCCGTATAGCGCGGCAGAGACAGGTCGCAAAACGCCTGGGCGAGCAAGAGCACGAAGACAGCGGCGAGCGCCATCTTGTGTTGCAGCAGGTACTTGAGGATCTGCACGCTTGCCTCCCCTCGGTCTTTTTAGGCTTGCGCAAATGCGCGCTGCGATGCAGGTGTACAAGTGTATGCCCTCAATATGGCACTTGCCCTGCATGTGGATGACAGGGAGGTTACGGCAGGAGGGTGCGAGGCTTTAACGCAAGCGGGCTGTCTATCCATGCAAACATCAGAGACCTACCGGGAGAGCAGTGCTCTCCCCTACGTGGTTACGCGGATCTCTGTTGTCTGCACGCTCATCCAACCTGAGGCTCGTTGTGCGCAGTTGTTCTCGACAACCCAGCGTCTATGTGGTTACGCGGATCTATGTTGTCTGCACGCTCATCCAACCTGAGGCTCGTTGTGCGCAGTTGTTCTCGACGACCCAACGTTTGCGGGTGCACGTAGACCAGCTAAATGATGTCAATGGGTTTTTAAGACCTTTTGACAAAGGGCTT
>CAVAPV010000078.1:0-5124 GCA_963590525.1 Agathobacter rectalis | reverse complement strand
CTGTTTTTGTGACCATCCAAGCATCTGCGCCAGCCCAACAACCAAGCCCCGCGCGCAAACCGCAAGGGTGCCCTCAGCGCCAAATGGGAAACACGCCGGAAATTCGCCGAACATATGATTTAACGCGTTGGCAACGGCTCGCAAGCGGCTCTTACGAGCCGTTTGCGGCCGGTCATATAATCGATCGTGTTTTGAGGAAACCAGAGAGAACCATACTCTCACCTGCGGTTTTACTTGAGTTTTAGGGGGAAACTCTATGATTACAAAGCAAGATGGCCTGCTTGAATTTCTGGGTCAAAAAGACATCCAATTTGTGATTCCGGTGTACCAGCGCCCGTATTCTTGGACGCAACGCCAATGCAGAGAGCTCTTCAAAGACATCATGCGCGCAGGCAGCCAAGGTACCTCGCACTTTATGAGCATGGTGCTCTTTCGCGACACACCGGACAGCACGCAAGAGCTGCGACGCGTAGACATCATCGACGGCCAGCAGCGCATTGCCACGACAACCATCCTCTTGGCCGCGCTCAAAGAGCATCTGACAACAACGGGTGCCACGGTAGACGGCATGAGTGCGCAAGACATAGAGGACAAGTTCTTGCGCATAGAGGCCAACGGCCAGCGCGAGGCCAAGATCCAGCTGCTCTCCTTTGACTTGCTGACGCTTGAGGCCATCATCGCCGGCACGCAGACACCTGCCAAACCGTCCATGCGCGTCGTCAACAACTACGTCTTCTTCTCCAAGCAGATGGCGGCAGAGGACTTTGACCTAAGCGTCTTTTGGGCAGGCCTCAAGCAGCTGCTCATCATCGACGCGCAGCTGGGCGAAGACGACAAGGCGCAAGCCATCTTTGAGAGCCTCAACACCAAAGGCATCCCGCTGACCACGGCCGACCTCGTACGCAACTACCTGCTGGTAGGCGAGTCGCGCGAGGAGCAAGAGCGCCTGTACGCAGAGTACTGGAACCCCATCGAGCTCATGTTTGGTGAAGACCGCGACTCCTCCAAGCTCAACGCCGGCATACGCATGTGGCTCGACATCCGTCATCGCAAAAAGCGCCTCCATCGCAAAGAGGACACCTACAACTCCTTCAAGGAGTACATGACCACCGTCTACGACGGCACGACAGAAGAGCTCCTAGACGAGCTGAGAAGCTTTTGTCTGATGTGGGCAGAGAACTTCAAATTCAACGAGTCCAAGGTCTACCGCACGGCAGACTGGGCAAAGGGCAAGCCAAAGAACATGCTCCCCAGCTGGGGACACCAAAGCGGCTTCTAGCAGCCGCAAACCCGGCAGGCAAGCGCAGCTGCACCCAAGAACGACTTCACACAGCGCGCATGCGGCCATGTTCTCTCACGCAAACCCCGTTTGGCAAAGGAGCCACGCATGAAAACCCAGCAAGAGACCTACCTCGATTTCCTAGGCCGCCCCAACACCAAGATGGCCATCCCCGTGTTCCAGCGCATGTACACCTGGAGCCCCTGGCAATGCGAGGAGCTTTTGGATGACATCATCAAGGCAGGCAAAAACGACGAGACGCACTTTATCGGCAGCATCGTCTTTACCTCCGAGCAGCTCGATGCCGCACATGGCAGCTGCGAGCTGCGCAACATCGTAGACGGCCAGCAGCGCACCACCACCGTGACGCTGCTCTTCATGGCGCTGCGCGACTATGTACGCCAGCATGGCGATGTCTGCGAGCTCACCGCACAAGACATCGAGGACCGCTATCTTTACATCACCGCCCCTGATGGCACGCGCACAGTCAAGTTCACCGCTGCCCCGGCAGACCACGCCACCTACCTCTATCTGCTAGAGGATGCAGACAAGCCCGAGGACTACCAATTCTCCAAGCGCATCGAGCGCAACTACCGCTTCTTTGCCGATCAGTTTGCCGCCGACGACTTTGACTTTAACGCCCTGCTCAAGGGCCTAGGCCAGCTCTTTGCCATCGTGGTCGAGCTGTCTGGCGACGACAACCCGCAGCTGATCTTTGAGGGCATCAACTCCAAGGGCATGGCGCTCAACACGGGCGACTTGCTGCGCAACAAGCTCTTCTACGGCAACGACACCGCCGAGCAAGAGCGCCTGCTTGCCACCTACTGGGAGCCGATCGAAGCGCTCTTTGAAGAAGACGAGGACGAAAGCAACTTCAACGCCGCGCTGCGCATGTGGCTTGTTGGCAAGGACAAAGAGCTCGAGAAGTACACCCCCTACGAGCTCTACAGCGGCTTTAGGAAATACCTCAACGAGTCCTACGAGGGCACGACGCAAGACCTCATGGCCGAGCTGTTGGAGCATTGCAAGAAATTCCGCCGCCTGATCAACGGCCCCATGGTCAAAAAGCACCTGGACTGGGCCACGGGCGAGACCGGCTTTGGCACAGGCTACGGCGTCACCGTGGGCATGGCCACGCAGTCGATGTACAACGGGGCTGCCGGCGCTGAAGGCGGAAGGATGTTCCCCTAGGAGGCAACGCAAGCGATCAGTCAATCAATCAAGAAGCCGATAAAGACGGCTTTTTGAGCTGCAAGGCTTGATTCTTAAGGGCGCAGGCGATTTGTTCGCCTGCGCCTTTCTCTTTGCGATGTGCGTAAACGAGACGGGCCCTTAGGATACGGGAAGCACCACCGTGCGCGTAGCCACGCGGTCGAGCAAGGCGGCAGAGTGGCTCGACAAGAGCACGCCCATCTCGCGGCGCGCACACTCGTCGATCAAGAAGCTCCATAGCTGCGCCTGGGTTACGGCATCGAGCATCGCAGAGATCTCATCGGCAAGCAGATAACGCGGTTTGGCAGCAAGCGCGCGGGCGATGCAAAAACGCTGGAGCTGCCCGCCGGAAAGCTCATGCGGATAGCGCGTCATCCACTGGCCTTGGATACCCAGCGCGTCGACGAGGTTGGCATCGATAGGGCCTGCCTCGAGCAGCGAGTCCTTCATGCGTATGCGCGGGTCGAGCGCTTGGTCGGGGTGCTGCCAGATCATCTGCACAGGGCACGCGCCACGGCGCGGCAGCGGCTTGCCGTCTACGCTCACACGTCCTGCCTGCGGTTTGAGATAACCCGCCGCGATCTTCATGAGCGTGGTCTTGCCCGTGCCAGACGGCGCGACAATCGCAACGCGCTCTTTGGGGGCGACCTCAAGCGATATGCCGTCGAGCACCTTGGCCGCGGCCCCGTAGAAAAACGAGATGTTATCGAGCTTGAGCACAGGAGGGCTCCTCTCCGCTGGCTGCAGGCGCCGCAAAGTCATGCTGAGGCAGAGCATGCCACAGCGCACGCGAGAACGGATGTCGCAAGGTATCGGGGCTGGCAAAGGACTCGACGCTCGTCTCCTCTACCACGGTGGCGTCCTTGAAGACGGCGATGCGGTCTGCACAGCTTAGCGCGAGCTCTATGTCGTGAGTGATAAGCAGCACTCCCCCGCCGCCGTTGGCAAACGCGCGCAGATCGCCCATAACCTGCTGGGCCAGGCGATCATCCAAACCAGGCGTGGGCTCGTCGGCAACGATGAGCTTGGGGTCGTCCATGAGGGCGCAGCACAAAAGCACGCGACGCACCATGCCGCCAGAAAGCTGATGCGGGTACATGCGCACCGCATCGGCGTCCAGACCATAGCGCTGTAGCAGCTCGCGGGCACGCGCCTTGCGCGCGGAGCGCCTGCCTGTGCCATGCTCAAAGCCCGCCACCTGATCGACAACGCGCGTCATGGGGTCCAAGCAGCCCGCGCTTTGCGGAACATACGAGATGCCGTGTCCGCGCAGGGCTGCCAGGCTTTGGGCGTCTTGCTGCTTGCCGTCAAACCATATGGTGCCGCGCACCGTGGCATTAGGTTCAAAGAGTCCCATAACGGCATCGGCCAGCAGGGTCTTGCCGCTGCCGCTTGCCCCCACAACTGCCACGACCTCTCCAGCATGCACAGACACGCTGAGGTCGTCGATAACGCGAACATCGCGCTTGGCAGCCCTAAAGAAGGGCTCCTGGCTGTCGTACATAGAAAACGAGACGCTCAAATGCTCTACCGTGAGCAGGTGATGATGCCCCGGATGCACGGAGTTGGCGGCGTGTGTATGGTGATGATGCTCATGCGCATCCAGATGCGGCCCATGGCCCGCAGCGTCTGCGTCCTCGCAAGGCTCGGCAAGCTGCGTGGCAGATGCGGCAGCAGGTTGGGGGCCAACATACGGCGCGCTGTTTTGAGCGCCTGGCATCGGCTTCTCTGCAGAGCCCATCATCGGCTCCTCCATCGGCGCGTTCTTCTTATCGCTCACAGCAGCCCCCTATTCCTGCGCACTGTGCGGGTCGAGCAAGCGGCGCAGACACGAGCCAGCCACGTCAAAGAGCAGCACCGTAGCCACCAGGCTTGCACCCGGAAACGCGGCAAGCCACCACATGCCTGCGCTCAGATACGACATCGACTCGCTTAGGATGATGCCGATGGCAGGTTGCTCAAGCGGCAGGCCAAAGCCCAAGAAGGTGACGGAGGCCTCGTGCAAGATGGCATGCGGGAACAAGAGCACGAGCCCCACCAGGTACTGCGGCAAAACATAGGGCAACACGTGCTTGACGGCGATTTTGATGCGGCTTGCACCCAGCTGGCGTGCAACGGCCACATAAGGCGCCTGCTTGCATTGCAAGACCTCGGCGCGAATCACGCGCGTGAGGCTGGGCCAATGCGTAAGCGCCACGCCGATGCACACACCCCAAAAGCCCTTGCCCAAGGCGTAGCTGATCAGCACCAGCAAGACGATGTGCGGGATCCCCATGCACAGATCCACCAGCCAGCCAACAGCCGCATCTACGCGCCTGCCGCCCAAGGCAGCCGCGCAGCCAAGCACGAGCGCGATGGCAGACGAGGCAAGCGCGGCAACCAAACCCACGAGCACGCTTGTAGCCAGGCCGGCTACCGTGCGCGCGAGCATGTCGCGGCCAAAGGCATCGGTGCCAAAGGGATGCTGCAAGCACGGCGCCAAGCTCTTTGCGGCAAAATCGGTCGCTTGCGCTGCGTCGTAGACGCACAGGCCCGCCACCACAACGGCTCCAAGCGCGACAATCGCAGCGACGCACGCAGCCAAGGTCCGCTTGCGGTTAGAGCTCTGGGCCATGCGCTTTTTGGGGTGATAA
>CAVAPV010000077.1:0-5137 GCA_963590525.1 Agathobacter rectalis | reverse complement strand
GCCTATATCCCCCCAACTTGGATTGGGTGCCTTTGGAGCAAACAAAAAGCCCCTCGTGAGAGGGGCTTTGCTTTTTATGGTGGTCGAAGAGGGACTTGAACCCCCGACACAGGGATTTTCAATCCCCTGCTCTACCGACTGAGCTACTCGACCAAGCGCTTTAGCAGCGAGGGATATATTACCAGCTCTGAAAACGAGGTCAAGAAAAATCTTGCTCTTTTTGGCAGATTAATTGCCCGAGCCCTCCTGCGACTCTTGGCTGTCAGAGCCGGTGCTTGCATCAGAACTGCTGGCATCAGAGCTGCCGTTTTGGGCGGCAAGCTCCTTTTTCTTCTTGGCTTGCGCCTTGGCCTCCTTCTTGGCCCAATACTCCTCAAGTGCAGTCTGGACATCCGATGGCAAGCCGGACTTCATATCAAGATCGGTTGTGTTGGTGGCCGTGTAACCGCAGATCTCGATCTCCTTTTTGGTGAGCTTGGGCTTCTCGCCCGCATCGGCCTTTTGCATGAGGAGCTTCCACTGGTTGATATAGCTAAAGGTGTAGCTCACGCCGTCGACCATACCCGTGGTGCTGGGGCACATGCCGCTGTAGAAGCCGTCCGATCCGATGCTCTGCATCTTAGTTGCGAGCGTGACCAGATCCTCCAAGGCAAGGTCGGTGCTAAAGCACTTGGTAGCCTTTTCCAAGATGCCGGGGATCTTGGTTGCGGGCTGGGCAAGGACCTTTTCCACCATGGCCTTGACCAGGATGCGCTGGCATTTGGTGCGCGTGAAATCACCTTGAGTGTAGGTCTTGCGGCAACGGGCAAAGATGAGCGCCTCGTGGCCGTTGAGCTCTTGCTTGCCAGGCTGCAAGGTGACATCGCTGTAGTTGACATACTCCGGCACGTTGACCGTCACTCCGCCCAGCTGATCGACCAGATCCTCAAGGCCAGAGAAGTAGATCTCCGCATAATGCGAGATCTTGACGCCGGCATACTTGCTCACCGTTTTGACGGCCAGCTTGCGCCCACCCAGCGCATAAGCGGCGTTGATCTTCTGGGTGCCGTAGCCGTCGATCTCAACCTTGGTGTCACGCGGGATGGAGATCATGGTCACGCGCGGGGTTTCGGGATCTATGCGGCATAGCATTATGACGTCGCTGCGCGCGCGGTCGCTTGCCTCGGCACGGGAATCGCTGCCCAAGATGAGCATCCAGTACGGGTCGATGGTCTCTTCTACCGGCTCGAGGGCCTCGGTAAGCTCCTCGTCTTGGATCTGGGCGTCCTCTTGAGCGTTTTGCCAAAACGCCAAAACAGCCCCGCCTGCAACGCCGCAGGCAAGCGCCAGCAAGATGATGACGACGATGGCAACCTTCTTTGCAGTGCTCAGCGCCTTCCAACCGCGACGATGCTCATAGCTGGCGTTGTCTCTGGAGTATGCGGCAGCGTCTTCTTGCACGCCACCTGTCCCGCCATGCAGCACGGCGACATCGCTCGCATCAGATGCAGCGTCAGTATCGGCAGCATCGCCGGCTGTTGCAGCAACGTCTTCATCGGCAGAAGCATCGTCGTTTTTATCGTCCGCAAGAGGCTGCAAAGAAAAAGTGTCACCTGAGCCATCTGCACCCTGGCTTGCATCAACGGCTGCATCGCTTGGCGCAAAGGGATCGCGATTTGCAGCAGATGCCGCAGATGAGCCAGCCGCCGCGCCAACCGCGCTTGCCAAGAACTGCGAGGTGTTGAGGGACGCGACAGCAGCCATGTCGATGCGGTCGCCCAAGGGCTGAGCATCGCCCGTGTCATCGTTTGAAAAGCCAACAGCAAAAGCTCCCGGCGCTTGCTGGGGCGTCTTGTCAAAAACGGACATGTCGATAGGTTGGAGATTGGACTCGAAACCCGTAGAAGAATCATCAGAAAGCTGAGAGGATCCGAGGTTTTTGTCCTTGCTTCCCTTGTCTTTAGAGAACATCCGGCAAGTCCTTTCTTAGCTTTGCAAACATAAGCAAACCGGCGACAAAGGTAACGACGAGGATGACGATGAAGATGCCAAACATCACGGGGTCATCCCAAACCCAGCCGGGATTAGATAAAGAGAACACCTTCCTGTAACCCAGCACCAAGGTAGAAACGGGGTCAAACATCAAGGCAGTCTGCACAGCATGGCTGCTTAGCGTCGTGACGTCAAAGAGGATGCCGCTCAGCCAAAAAATAGGCGTCGTGAGGGCACGTAAAAGCTGGGCCAAGTCTGCGCTATAGGCGCAAAGGATGCTCACGAGCATCGAGTAGCCGGTAAAGAAGAGCAGCATCAAAAGCATGAGCAGCGGCAGCTGCAAGAAGTAGATAGTGATCTGCCCGCCGCATGCAAAGTAGCCGATAAACAGCGGCACGAGCAAAATGAGGTGGATGAGAAAATAGGCGAACTCTGTAAACACCGGGATGAGCGCAACGGGAAACTTGAGCTTGTTGACCAAGAAGCCGTAACGCGTCAGTGCTCCGGGCGATGAGTTGAGCGACGTGCGCATAAACCACCAGGGGATCACACCCGATGTGATCCAGAGGAGATACTCCGTGCCGTTCATGTCGCCTTTGACAGCCTTGATGCCCATGTAGAGCGCAAACCAGAAGCAGGCGATGTAGACAGCCGGCTGGAAGAAGATCCAAAACCACCCCAAAGCGCTCTTCTTAGTGGATTTGCCCATCTCGTTTTTGGCAAGCGCAAAGACCTGCGAGCGCCAGGAACCAAAGCCCCAGGCAAGCTCGGACACGGTGAGTTTGAGCTGATCTGCAAAAGACATAGCCGCTAACCCTCCTTTCCGGGCTGGGCCGCAACTGTTGCGGCGGCGTCATTGCTGCCAGAAACCGCGGCGGGGATGGCATCGGACGCCGCCTCCGCCAGTTGTTTAGGAGCCGCTTGATCTGCAGTGCTGTCTGCGGTCTTTTCTGCGACCGCCTGCTCGGCTGCCTCTGCCGCTGCGTCCGCTTTTTCCTCGTCGTGTTCATAGAAGGCGATGGCATCGTCGATAGGACCGTCGTAGATGATGGTGCCCTTCTCGAGCACGATGCCGCGATTACAGAACTTGCGGGCAGAGCCAGTGCTATGCGTGACAAAAAGCAAGGTCAGGCCCTCTTTTGCCGCCATACGATTGACGCGACGACGGCATTTGGCCCTAAAGCGCTTGTCGCCCACGCTCAGTGCCTCGTCGACAATGAGGATGTCGGGGTTGACGCTGCTTGCAAAGGCAAAGCCCAAGCGCGACTTCATGCCACTGGAGTACGTGCGCATGGGCTGGTCGATGTAATCGCCCAAATCGGCAAACTTGACGACCTTGGGCTCGAGCTTCTTTATCTCTTTGGCAGAAAGCCCCATGATCTGGCCGCGCAGATAGATGTTCTCGCGTCCGGTGAGGTTGCGGTCAAAGCCGGCTTTAAGCTCCAGCAGCGCGCTTACGCGCCCATTGACGACGATCTCTCCCTGGGTGGGAAACGACACACCGGTGATCATCTTGAGGATGGTGGACTTGCCTGCGCCGTTGGTGCCCAGCAAGGCGATGCGCTCGCCCTTGCGAACGGTAAAGCTCAGGTTGTTGCTGGCATTGATGGTCTTGTACTTGACCTTTTTGGAGAACAGGCCCAGCAAGCGCTTGCGGTCGCTCGAATAAAGCTTGTAGCGCTTGGATACGTTCTTGAACTCGATAACCACGGGCTGCTCTTGGGGCACAGCGGTTGGCTGGTCAGCCGCTGCGGGCAACACCTGGCCTGCATCCTGATGCGCCGGCGCGGCTTGAGAGTCTCTAGTTGCGTTTTCCGACAAGAAAGCTCCTTGGTTGCAGCGCCAAAAGGCGCAGAAAATACGAATAACTGGCTGATTTTACACCTAGGCACCAAACGTTCATAAAACCTGCATCTAGGCCAGCTGCTCGATGGCTTTCTTTGCGAGTTGGGAGACTTCTTCTCGCTCGTCTCCAGCAAGGGCCTGCAGGGGTTTAACGGCTCGCGCATCATGGGTATTGGCCAGAGCTTCGATCGCATAGCGGACAACCCACTCGTAGCTGTCTTGGAGTGCAGCCACAAAGGCATCGAACGCCTTATCGCTATGGGGGAGATGCCCCAAAGTCCAAATGGCCGTTGCGCGAAGCTCGTCGTCTTGATGGCTTGCAAGGTCAAGCAACGCCAAACGCGCGGCATCGCAGAGCTCTTGATCTAAGAGAAATGCGCTTTGTGGCGATGAGGCGCACTCCCCTATAGCAGTGACGGCGGCAGTACGGACTGGCAACGCCGCAGCGTCGTCGCCTGCGACGTCGATCAAGCAGCGTGCGGCTTTACTGCCAGGAAGCTGACCTAAGGCCCAGACGCTGTTGACGGCAACTTGCTCGCATTGGTCGTTGATGCACGAGACCAAAGGCTCGACGGCGCGCTCGTCCTTGAAGACGCCAAGAGCGGTTGCCGCGGTGATGCGGACCTCATCGACGGGATCGAAAAGCGCCACAAGCACGGGGGCAAAGCCGCGCGGGTCTGCGATCTTGGCCAAGCCCGCTATGGCTGTAGCGCGACTGCGGGCGTCTTGGTCTTTAGTGAACTCGATGAGCAGCTCGAGTTGGTCTTTCATGGGCGATATCTCCTGCATACAGCGCGCTTTACGCGCGCGAATCAACCGATGCTCGATTATATGCAAACATAACGAAGAGTTTTAAGGTAGAATAGCGCCCCACGGGCGATTGGCGCAGCGGGAGCGCAGCAGTCTTACACACTGAAGGCCGTTGGTTCGAACCCAACATCGCCCACCACCGCATCACCGCAGGTCAGCGCGCAAGTGCTGGCCTGTTTTCGTCTCTGGCAACCTGTCCTTTTGAGCTTGCCAGTTGACAGAAATCCGACGCGTTACACTGAAGTTTGACTAATACCGGCTGGAAAATCCAGTCATATAGGCAAAAAGTGTGTCCCGAGCTACTCACCGGTATGCGGCCATAGATTGCCTGAGTGGGACTCGGGTTTGCTAGCAAAAAGTACGCGAAGTAGGCACTTGCTTTGCGTTTTGGCGAGTAGGCCAAAATTAGCAACGCTGTGACCTGCGGCTTTGCAACGCAAAACAGCCCGCTACTTGCTACATCCCATTTGAAGTGCCTACTTCGCGTGTTTTTTGCACAGCGCGCCGCTAG
>CAVAPV010000076.1:0-5253 GCA_963590525.1 Agathobacter rectalis | reverse complement strand
TACATGCGGACTCCAATCCGGACCAGCTTTGGTCCAACTTTTCGTCCGCACCCCTCAATCGTTCATGTCCGGAGCAACCGAGGCCCAAATCGTTCATACCCGTAAGTTAAGCAAGGCAGCGACGCAGCCAAACCTACCCAGATAGACTTTGTACAGCCGTGAATGATTGACTTTCGTTTCGTGATGCTCCGAGTGCAGCGGCCGTTAGGCCGCGCAGTCGAGGAGTCTGGTCGCGACTCAGAGATAGCTGCGTAATCGAATAAGGGTAGCCTCCCGCCAGCCCGTTAGGTTGCAGTGGCTTGCAAGGGCACAGTACCTGCATCGCTCAAAGAGCCCTGCGTGCCTGACGGCACGCCCTCGATACGTCGCATCTGGCGCTGCGACCGGGCGGGCAATGCCCGCCCCTATGTGGTTACGCAAGTCCATCTGAGCTGCTGCTAGATCCCTCGACTCCGTTCGCTGCGCTCACTGCGCTCGGGATGACAGATCAAGATAGGGCTTAATCTCACTCGCAGGTGCACGTAGGGGCTGGCACTGCCAGCCCGTGTAGGTCGCAATGACTTGCAAGGGCATGAAACCCGCACTTAGCGGGCTAAATCCCTCACCTCAGCAAATCGGCTAGTAATAGCTCTTTTGGACCTCTCTGCACCTTTTGGGCATGTGCTTTGATTGCTCTGACCAAACTTTCTGAATCAGCCCAATAGCTTTTCAGAAATTCCATTGATTTGACGTCGCCAAAATCGAGCACGCCCTTGCAATAATCCGACGGCTTAAGCTGCCTGTCTTTGCGCGATGCATTCTGCCAGTCCAAATAAGCTCCTTCCCTATGAATCACAAGCATCTCAATCTCGGGCCGCGTGAAGAAGCTCAGAACTTTCGTGCCGTTCTGTTTTCTTTTAGGCAGCTCGAATTTTGGAGACCGACTATCCACGACTCTGGCAATAAGCAAACCCTCTGCACCCTCAGCCTCATAGCTCATCGTGAAGTATTGCTCTGCAATGTCTGCTGCTTTTCGAATCCTCGTATAAGGACGGTTCACCATGACAGCATCTTTTACCACGCGATTATGGGGAACAATCATCAGGTCATTGTCATAGAGCGATTGGATCACCGCACCCTCTGCCGCTCCCTCGCAGCTAAAGAGGACAAAGCGATTCATCAAGAGATGCTTTGCCTCGCTATCCATGAACATGCTCGCAAACATAATCGCGCATAGCTTGGACATCGGGATACTTGGGCATAGATCCCTTTATGACATTATTGATTATCACTTCGCTCTTCTTGTTCTCGATGCGCTTGATTTGGTCCGAGTACCTCACAAGCTCGGTCTTGCAGGTGTCGTCTCGAATCAAGACATAGACGTTGTCCTTTCTGCGAAGCATATCGAGAAGCTCTGGATAGTGTGTAGTAAACAACAGCGTGGCGCCCTTAGGATTTGTAGCAGGAGAGGCAAAGAGCCCGATAACAGTGCCTGCAAGCGACCGATTCAGCCCTGTCTCCATCTCATCGATAATCAGATAGCCGCCATTATTTAGCGTCTCGATAGCCCTTTCGACAAGCTCTGTGCCCAAAACGGTTCCATTGGACAAAACCCTCTTCGCCATTGTGGAGCTCAAAACTCTCTCTGACGACTCATCTTTGAACTTTAGGTGAAAGACCTGGTTTTTAGAATTCCACTTAAGATATTCCACGCTAGCATCAAAAGCTTGTACGACAGGCGTCGGCAAGCTGGCGGGCAGCAGAGAACGCTCTGGCGACTCAACGGAAACAGTCTTTCTTTTGGTCACCATCGAGACAATGGACATATCATCGCCCAAGAAAGTTCGACGGGCCTCATCAAGCACTTTCCCGTCTCCGTCACTTCCATTGCGACGCATAAACAGCTCTGCCCGTTGCTTAAACAAGTCGACATCGGCTGCTAATTTTCGTGACACCTTGTACACGGGCAGCTGCCATAGCGTCTCTTCATCAAATGCAAAGGTGTCTTCTTGCTCCCCAAAGCGAGAGTCATCCACGTGTCCTGAAGAATGCTTTAGCTTTGACTCTATGAGATAGCATTTATCAGACTCAACAAAAACGCACGATATGGAAACATCCTTATCGAGTTTTCCGTAGCAGTCCGTAATGGCAATAATGCTGCGCATTGAATAAGTGCCTGTCAAATAACCAAGCACCCACCTAATGAGATTTAGAGCTGTTGTTTTGCCCGATGCGTTGACTCCTACAAAGCCCATAACGTTTTGCGTGTACACCGACAAGCTCCCAGGTACAAAGGCAACATCCGCGATATTGCCTTCCTCATCACGGGGAACACGATCCGAAGCGATAAAGTCAAGCTCGAAGCGTCGGTCCTTGAATAGGAGGGCGCCATCGACTCTTATTTTGAGCAGTTTCATATCAGCCTCCTCTAGAGAATTCTATTATAACCATATTTTTTGGTTATAGAGGAATATCAAAGCATTTTACAATACTACAGCTACCCAAAACATCAGAAGAAACGGTGAGGTGACGGACAGCATCTCAAAGCCCACACTCCAATAGATCTGTAGGCGCCCAGCCCTAATCCCACCACTTGTCGAGCATCTTGGCGTAGGTTTTTGTAGTGCTCAGGGCAGTTGTGCCTGACGGCACGCCCTATTACGTCGCAGCTGGCGCTGCGACCGGGCGGGCAGTGCCCGCCCTACGTGCACCAGCGAACTCTCATTGTCTTGCATGCAGTGTGCACCTGCGAACATCGGATCACCGAAAACGTCTGCGTACGGCGGCCCTCAGGTTGCGTGATGCTGCGATCTGCTGTGAGACGCATAACCACGTAGGGGCTGGCATTGCCAGCCCGCTAGGTTGCAAGGCGTTGCGCGCGGCATATTGGTTACGAAAACCCATTTGAGCCGCGACTAGATCCCTCGACTCCGCGGCCTTTCGGCCGCTCTACTTGGGATGACACGCTTTATTTGTGCCGATATTGTCTGTCGTTTCTCTAACCATACCGCAGCTCGTATTTGCGGCGGATGCGCTGCAGCTTACGGCACCACGGCCTGTACAGCAGCAGCAAGAAGAACAGCGTCGCCACGCAATGGATGGCGTCAAGCGGCAAGCCCAGCGCAAAGGCCGTGAGCACGGTTGCAGGCTCAAGCGGGCGAATATAGCCGATGATATACCAGCCGTTCATAAAGAGGCCGTAAAGTAGCGGCGAGAGAAAGCCGTACGCATAGAGCAGATTGGGATGCTTGGCAAAGACACCGTGGTCGTTGAGCGTGCCGGCCAGATAGCCCAAAAGCCCCCAGCTGTACATCTGCCACGGCGTCCATGGGCCCTGCCCAAAGAAGAAGTTGCTCACCACGGCCGCAAGGGCGCCGGTCATAAACCCGCTGCGCCGCCCAAAGACCACGCCCGCGATGATGCAGATGGCGCTCACGGGTTTGAAATCTGGGATGGGTGCAAACAGCACGCGCCCTGCCGCTGCCAGCGCCGCCAGCACCACCGTGGGCATCACCTGTCGCAAGCCGGGCTTGCTGGCCTCCCATCCGCCCATAAAGACGACGATGCTCAGCACGGCAACGGCAATGCTCAGCAGCGCCGCCTGCTCAACCTGGAAAAACGCGCAGAGCGCCAGGGCTGCTGGAACCAAGACCAAGACCGGCGCTTCAGGGTGCTGCGGGATACGGGCCGCATTCATCGGCTGGGGCTTTCTTCTTGCTGGAGGTTGGGGGCGGCTGTGGTATCGCCGGGCTCGCGCCCCTCGCCGCACTCATCGACAGCACTGCGTCCGGACTCAGGTTCGCGTTTCGCGCTGGCGTTCGTGGGTTTGCCGTCGTCCTCGCATCCGGGCTCGCCCTCGGTGCTGCTGCCGTCTGCACCTCTGCGCTCGCGCTCCCAGGCGATTAAGAACGCATCGTGATCCGGGCGGTAAAAGATGCTGCCGGCAAAGAACTCGCTTGCAGGTTGAGTGCAGGCCATCTGCCCGTCAAAGAGCAGGCTCACCTCATCGGCAACGGCGCTTGCAAAGGCTAGGTCGTGCGTGACCAGCACCACTGTGCGGCCCTCATCGCGCAAGCGCTGCAACTCGTGCGCTACATGCATGCGCGCAGCGGGGTCCAAGCCCTTGGTAGGCTCGTCTAGCAAGAGCAGGTCCGGGTCTGTGAGCGTGAGCTTTGCCAGGGCAAGCAGCTGCTGCTGGCCGCCAGAGAGATCGTACGGGTGCAGATCTGCCCGCCCTTTTAAGCCGCAGCGTTGCAGAGCTGCGTTGATAGCGGCGTCGCTGTAGCCGCAAGCGCGTTGCCACTCCTGCAGCTCCTCTAGCACGCTGTCGCGCACAAAGAGCGCCTTGGGGTCTTGCGGCAGCAGCGCTTGGCGCGTGCTCAGCGCGTTCTTGAGCTTGCCGCGCTCCGGCTTCATAAGCCCGGCAACAGCGCGCAGCAGGGTGCTCTTTCCGCAGCCGTTGCCGCCGATCACTGCGTGGATGCTGCCGCGTCGCACACCCAGGTCCATGCCGCGCAGGACAAAATCTGCGCCCTTGCTGTAGCGCAGGTAGACGTCGCTTATGGTTATGGCAGCGGTGGGCGTGGGGGAGGCCTTGCGCGCGTTGCTAGCTGCGCGCGTTAGGCTGCTGTCCTTGGCGGCATCATTTTGCCCAAGACCCCCAAGGCTCCCCAAACCCACGCGCCCGGCGATGACGTCGTCGCGGTCCGCGAGGCTCACTGCCCCGTCTTTGAGCTCAAAGAAGCGCGTCGCATACGGGACAAAACCCAGCGGCGAATGCGTCGACACCACCACCGTAAGGCCCAGCTCTGTATTGAGGCGCTGCAGCGTGTGCATGAAATCCTTTTGCGCGACGGGGTCGAGCATAGAGACAGGCTCGTCCAGCAGCAGCACGCGCGGCTTCATCACCAGCACGCTGGCCAGGTTGAGCAGCTGGCGCTGCCCGCCAGAAAGCTCGCTCGTCTTCTTGCGAAACCAACCCGCTATGCCCAAAAAATGGCTCAGCTCTGCAACGATGCGGCGCATCTCCTGCTGCGGTACGCCCAGGTTCTCCAAGCCAAAGGCCAATTGATGCCACACGGTGTCGCATACGATCTGCGCGTCTGGATTTTGCGCCACGTAGCCCACGGCTGCCGCTGCTTGGGTAGCGGGCAGCTGATCGATAGGCGTTCCCGAAAGCAGCACGCTGCCGCTACGGGTACCAGCGGGCTGCAGCGCGGGCACGGCGCAGCGCATGAGCGTCGTCTTGCCGCTGCCGGTAGCACCCACGAGCAC
>CAVAPV010000075.1:0-6078 GCA_963590525.1 Agathobacter rectalis | reverse complement strand
GAGCAAGAGAGCAAGAGAGCAAGAGAGCTTACTCCAACGCAAGAATAACGAGCATATAAAAAATCGCAGCAATAAAAAGGAGCCCGGGAAACCCGAGCTCCTTTCATGCAGATGTAGATACGAAGCCTACACGCCAGCGAAACCAGCGTTGGGGTCGGAACCGCCGACGCCCTGTGCAGTGTCGCCGAGCTCATTGCCGGAGCGCTTAACGGAGGTGTAACCAGCCCAAGCGCGAGCCATGAACTTGCCCTTAACGAAAAAGACCTGAGCCTTCATGATGTCAGCCTGGGTCAGACCGAGAGCGCTCAGAGCGCCGTCTTTGTCGGCACCCTTCTCAATCTCGGCGTTCAGAAGCGCAGCGATATCCTTTGCTTCCATATCCATGATTTCATCGCGAGTCATAAGTCCTCCCTTGATAAGGATGGGTAAGTGGCCGTTGCGAAAGCGGCCACTTACCAATTTAGCGAAAACTAGCTAGCACTTACAGCTGCCACAGAACCATCGGACGATCGAACTCTGCCATCTTGGCAACCATCTCCTCGACGGTGCCGTAGTACAGAGAAGCAGACTCCTCGACCTGGACGGCCAGAGGACGCTGACCGGCCTTCTTGCCATCGGTGCCGTACCACTCGGAGAAGATGGAGGTGGGAACGGGGATAAAGCTCCACTCCCATGCATCACCGTCGTTGCCTTCACCCTTCTTGAAGGGGCCGACCTCGACCTCCTTGATACCCCACTGATCGATGGGGAGGGCGAACTCCTCCTTGCAGGCGATCTCTGCGGCGTGGTTGCCAGAGAAGTAAGTGTAATCGCACAGAAGAGCGTACTTAGTCATTACATTCACTCCCTTTCTTTAGTCGGCGTTCAGGCCACGGACACGGCGGATGTTAACCATAACGCCCTTGTAAGGAGCGCCGAAGCCCAGCTTGCCGATACCCTGGTGAGGAACCAGCTGGTTGAAGTTGGACTTGAACACACCGAACAGGTTGGGCTCCTCGCCGTCCTGCTCAGGGAACCACCAACCGTGCGCACAGTTGATGATGCCTTCCTTGAGGACAGGAGTGATCTCTGCCTTGAAGCGGCCCTCGCCGAACATGTTGTAAACCTCGACCCAGTCGCCCTCGGTGACGCCGTACTTGGCGGCGGTAGCGGGGTTCATCTGGACCCACGGCCAAGGATCGATCTGGCGCAGGGAAGCAACCTGACGATGCTCGGAGTGGAAGGAGGAGTAACGGCGGGAACCAGAGGTGGAGATCAGCGGATACTGCTCTGCAAGACCGGTGCCTGCATGGCGGACGGGAGACCAGTCCGGCTCATAGTAGTAAGGCAGCGGATCCTCGCCCCAGGATTCGTAAAGGATGGAGTAAGCCTCGATCTGACCGGTGATGGTGTTGAAGCCGGGCTCACCGTCAAAGCGGAGCATGCCCTTCTCGTACTTCTCGTACTCGAAGCCGTGTGCACCAGGCTGGTACAGACCCAGCTCCTGGAAGGACTTCCAGTCAAAGCCGAGCTCGGAGAGCTGATCGGAGAAGAACTTGTCAACAGCCTCGTCCATCTGCTCCCAGTTGGGTGCGTTGCCCTTGCCCGTGTCCTTGTACCAAGGCCACCACTCGGGGTTGAGACGTGCACCAAAGAGCAGGCAGATCTCGATATCGGACTTGGCCTCACCAACAATGAGCGCACGGTTCATGGGGCCCATGAACACGGTGTTGCGGCCGTAGTGAGTCAAGACGATGCCGTCATGCTCGCACCAAGTGGAGATCGGCAGGAAGTAGTCGCCGACAGCCATGGAGGTAGGAGTCTGCATAACGTCCTGGACAACGCAGCACTCGATGGACTCGCACAGAGCGTCATGCCAACGCTTGGGCTGAGCAGAGCAGGTTGCAGCCAGGAAGTTGGAGGAGTTGAACCATGCAAAGCGCAGCTGATAGGGCTGGTGGGTTTCCATGGTGTTCAAGGTCTCGTCCGGCTGGGTGGTAGACATACCAGTGGACAGGCCGGGCCATTCCTCGGCGCCGATACGCTTAGACCAAACCTCGTCGGTCATAGCGCCGCGCTGCTCCATACGCCACTTACCAAGAAGTGCGGACGGGGGACCCAGAGTCAGGCCACCGGGGCGGTCGATAGAGCCAGCCAGAGCTGCCAAGATGATGAAGGCCTGGGACAGCTGAACGCCGTTCTTGTTCTGGTCGAATGCCAGACCCCATGCCCAACCGATGGGACGCTCGGTACCGATGATGTGAGCGGCACGCTTGATGTCTTCTGCATCAACAGTGGTGATCTCTGCGACCTTGTCGACAGGATACTCGGCTGCGCGCTCGCGGACCTCGTCGAGACCGTAGATCCAGTTCTCGGCGAACTCATGATCATACTCGTCGTTCTCGAACATCAGGTTCATGATGCCCATTGCCAAGGCGGTGTCAGTCTGCGGGCGAACCTGCAGGTTGATGTTGCCGTCGTGGGCGCCAACCCAGGTGATGCGGGGGTCAACGGAGATGATGTGAGTGCCAAGCTTCATCATGTCGACGAGGCAGTGGCCGAAGAAGCCGTCACCGTTGGAGGGCAGAGGCTCCTTACCCCAAACAACAACCCACTTGGAGAGGGTGTAGCGGGGATCGAAGTAAGAGCCGGGCAGGTGACCTGCGTAGTCCAGCTCGGGGTAGCCAGCACCCAAGACGTAGTCTGCAATGGAGCAACGAGGACCATAGCAAGACCAGCCAGACTGGGTGTAGCAGCAGTTAGGAGACTGCAGGACCGAGAAGGTCAGTGCATAGTAGTAAATGCAAGCCTCACGACCGGTGCCACCAAAGCAAACGATGGACTCGGGGCCGTAAGTCTCTTGGTAGTAGCGGACCTTGTCGCAGATCTCATCGAGAGCCTGCGTCCAAGAGATGCGCTCCCACTTGTTCTTGCCGCGATCCTCGTAGGCGCGCTTCATCGGGTAGATGACGCGGTCCTTAGCGTAAGTGTACTCACGCATTGCGAGGTTCATGGCGTTAACGCGACCGGTGGTAATGGGGTTGTCATCGTCACCCTCGATGCGAATGAGCTCACCGTTCTTGGTGACAACCTTAACACCATATCCGACGGGATGGGATCCCGGGGGAGACCAGGTGTTGCTGCGAGTGACTACGGTACCGTCCTCAAGCTCGGTACGCCACTGCTTTCCATAAGCCATGTTGTACTTCCTTTCCTCTTCAATTCTTTGGAGAAAGGAAAAGGCACGTGTCAGTTTGGATTGCGCCGAGAGAAGTTTAAGCAGCTGAGCTTTTTCCTCTTTGGCATAAACGCCGCTTAAAGACCTTGCAGTGTCTTTTACGGCTGTTTACAACCCTCCCCGATGGGTGCTTCCTTTCACCCACTAAAATTGACGCATCGGTTTTCTTGCATCCGCGAAGGTGTCTGGGGCAACGCCGACACTCAAAAACCAACAAGGCCATCTTAGTCCTCAAAAAGTCTCTTTGTACGGGGAATTTCAAACTCAAGCTATCTACCTAGAGAATAACTTTAACCTTACAAAACAATTCGTCCTCGCTCATGTCATTTCGTTAGTTTTCAATAGTTGACTTTTGCAAATTTGAAGAGTAATTACGCGCAACCAGCTGAGGTCAATTTCTATGCAAATAATGCGCACGTCAAAGCAAGATAAACACGTTGCATCATCATCAAACGGTATAATCAGTGGCATTGTATTATCTGCATGAAAGAGGGGGACCATGTCGCAGTACAAGTTCACGCTCACTTCCTACGAGCCTGTCTACGCGGTGGCCAAGGAAGTTAAGATTCCAGAATCCGAGGTACGCGCCCAGGCGCTCAAATGGATGGAAGCCAACTGGTGCAAAGAGGGAGAAAGCGCCAAGCTGACAGATCAGTTTGTTGCATCGCACGCCCGCGAGGACGAGAAAGACGCACTCAAAACCGTCGACGACGTTTTGGTCTTTATCCGCTACAACATGTACAAGGACAACCGCGAGGCACAGCAGCTCTCTGACCAAGACGCCGTATGCGCTGTTTTGGCCGATCGCCTGGTAGAAGAGCTCCCGCAGCAGCTTGTAGATGAGTCGATCTATGCCGCGCGCATGCGCATCGACGACGCCTTTAGGCGCAGCGGGATTACGGCAGAGGATTACTGCAAGCACAACAACATCACCGAGGAGCAGCTGCTCAAAGACGTAGATGCACGTGCGATCCAATCCCTGCGCGAGGACTCCGCACTACAGGCAGTTGTCGATCACGAGAACTTCACCTTGGAGGCAGAGGATTTCTACGCGATCATCCCCGGCAACTCCATCGAGGAAAAAGCTTACAAGCGCCGTCAGATCGAAGCCGACGGCCGCTTGGCCGGCATGGAAGAGTACGCGCTCAAGACAAAGGCCCTCAAGTTTGTCATGGACAACGCCATGGTCAAGCGCTGTGACGACCCCAATGTCGAGTATGTGCGCTATGGCGACGTCTCCCAAGAGGTGCAGACAGCAGCCATGCAGCACCCGGAGGCTTTTGGCCTCTAAAGCGCCTGGTACAAGGCACAACACGCAAGCTAAGGCCGTGTCCTCACAAGAAGGGATGCGGCCTTTCTCTTGCCTGCAAGCCACCAGTCTACAAAGCGTGAGCCCAAACTCAAGAAAAAGGGTTCAGGACAAAAGAAAAGGCTGCATCCAGGCAGATGCAGCCTTTTTGTATCTCAAAGTTGAGATAGGCGCGAGACCTACATGCCGCCAGAGAGCATGCCTGCCAAACGCTCGCGCTCGGCGCGCTTTTGAGCCTCGGGGACAAAGCCCTCCTCCGGTGCCTCGACAGCTAAGATCTCTATCTCGAAGTTGAGGTCATGACCGGCCAGAGGATGATTCATATCAACGGTGACGGTGTTATCAGAGATGTCGATGACCGTAACGGGCATCTTGCCGCCATCATCGTCCCAAAGCCAGATGCGCTTGCCAACGGCGGTGTCGACCGCTAGGGCCTCGATGGGCATGGTGTCTGTCCAATCGTCGCGGTACTCACCGTAGGCGTCGTACATACTCACCGTGAAGGTTGCCTTATCGCCTGCCTTCTCAAGCTCCAAGACCTTGTTCTCCAAGCCCTCGATGGCTTGGTCTGTACCGGTTTGAAACACCATGGGATGCTCTTTGTCTGCGTAGCCAAAGACAGTGCCGTCTGCAAGGGTGCCCTTGTAGGTCATAGTTACAGTAGAGCCGATCTGCATTGCTTTGTTCCCCCTCAGCTAAAGCGGATTGAATCGATGAAGACACGGTACAGGTACCTAGAAAAAAGTTCAATCGCTTATTGCGATATGTCGCCGCACTGACACCAAGCAAGATGCAAACGCCCAGCTGAGAGGGTATATCTACGATATAATTAGAGGATATAAAGCCGCATGAGGAGGCTAACAATTATGCCAATGCCAAAAAAGGTCTATATACCTGTCGACGGCATCGACAGGCACGAGGAGTTTGAGTGCTGGTATGAGGACGGCGAGCGCTTTGCCACCGTCAAGGGGGACTTTAACAAAGAGACCGACAAAGTCCATATCCTGGGCAGGACAGGCGGAGAAATCGCCCGAATCAAGCCCGACCACAAGGCACTCACGATGGATGTGCGCGTAGACAAATGGACCTACACGCTCAAAACGCATGTGATTTTCAAACACTACTTCTTCCAAGGAATGCTTTGGCAGATGTTTGGATCTCCGAGCAATGGCCGCGCCAACTTTAGAAACGAAGACACAGGCAAAAACGACGTGCATATCGTGCGTCTCAAAGACTTCATGGGTCATGGCTCCTGCTACGAAGTACGCGTCAAAGACATCCACAAGCTGCGCCCTGCAGCCGCAGCCTGCGTTGCCATCATGGTCAAAGAGCACTACCGCGGCCTGTCCGAGGGTGAACCAGACGAGAAGATGAACGCCTTCAAAAAGCTCTGGCGCCAGATCAACGATACCGGTTACACCTACGACGAGCTCATTGCCCGCGGCGATATCATCCCCAGAGAAAAGATCCAAGCCGATTCCTAGACAACGCAACCAGGCAGCCAAGGCCCGCATCAACCAGTACACCCAGACCGCAGGCGTCGCCTACGACC
>CAVAPV010000074.1:0-7231 GCA_963590525.1 Agathobacter rectalis | reverse complement strand
TTGGTTACCTTCTCTATGCCGTTTTGCAAGCCAAAGCTGCACACCAGCGTACTTGCGGCCACGACAAAAAACAGGTAGACGAGCATCTCGGCTGGGTTGCCGAGCATCGCCCCAAACACCTGGGTCGTCTGCTCTACCGTAGCCGCTTCGAACATCCCCTGCGCGCTCTTGACGGCAAAGGCGATCATCCACCCCGCGACAACCGTGTAAAACATCATGAGCAAGAAGTTGCCGGCAATGGCCAACCATTTGAAGGCATGCCATTTGCTGCCAGCAGGCTCCAAAACATCAAAGCTGCGCGCAAAGCCCTTTTGCGATGCACGGCCAACTGCAAATTCCGCGATGAGGATGGGCAGCGCAAAGACGATCAAGAACAGCACGTAGATCAAAACGAAGGCTGCACCACCATATTCGCCGGTGATATAGGGAAACCGCCAGACGTTGCCCAAGCCAACCGCGCAGCCTGCGCTCACCAAGAGAAATCCCAGCCTGCTGGCAAACTGCTCGCGGTTGCCGTCTTTAGAATGTGCCATGTAAAACGTACCTTCCTCGTGTTTTCAGAAAAGGAGTGTATCGAAAACTCGCCATATACGGCACGCGAAAGGCCACAATACCCAAGCTGACGGGCAACAATGGTGCTCTAACTCGTATAATCCCCTCATCGCAAAACCTAACAGGAGAAACAAGGCATGGATCAGCTCTTGCTCGACAACATCGCACCCCTTTTTGGCCTGTGCTTTTTGGCGTTGCTCAACGCACGTAGCAAAACGTTTGATACACGCAGACGGCGCCTGCTCTACCTGGCGCTGTTCGTTGAGCTCGCAGAGCTTGTCGCAGCCAACGTAGAGATGGAGCTAGCGCTTATTTCCTATCACAGCCTCTGGCGTGATCTGGCCAGTGCCATCGGTTACACAACGCGCCCGTTGATCCTCATGATCATCATCCTCATGATGGCTCCAAAAAAACGCACTACGCTCCAAAACACGCTGCTCTACACGCCGTTTGTCATCGCAACAGTGCTGGGATTCTCCGTCTTCTTTACCGATATCACCTACTTCTTTACCCCAGACAACATCTTTGTACGCGGCCCCTTGGGTTTGGTCCCCATATTCTGCGTGGTCGCCTACCTCTTGATGATCGCCGTGCTGCCAAGCCAAAAATCACTCAGTCCGTACTTTGACCATGCGCTGTTGCTTCTCATCGTGGCCTACATTGGCGCCTCGATGATTGCAGAGAGCTTCTTTGGCGCGCAAAACGTAGGCAGAACTGCAATCGTCTACAGCACCATCTTTTTCTTCTATCTCATTCAAGCGAGCATGCTCCAAAAGGCCCTGCATGCAGAGCGCGAGAACAAGACGCTCAAAACCGCGCTTCATGATGCCGATGTGGCTCGCGCTAAACTGCTAGAAAGCCAACGCGCGCTGCTTGCCGCAAAGACCGAGGCCGACCGCGCCAACGCCGTCAAAACAGGGTTTTTGCATCGTATGAGCCACGATATGCGCACTCCGCTCAACGGCATCCTGGGGCTCATAGAGATCACCAAAGCGCATCCGGAAGACAAAGAGCTTGCCACAAGAAACCGCAACAAGGTAGAGGTCGCGGCAAAGCACCTGCTGTCTTTGGTCAACGACGTGCTCCAAACAAGCAAGCTCGAAGACGGCGCGCTCAAGATCGACCACAAGCCGCTTGACATCGTGCATATGACGCAAGAGATCAACGACATCATGGAAGGACGCGCTATAGAGTCCGGGATCGCCATGATCAACGAATCAAGCGACGACATCATCAAATATCGTTATGTCTACGGCAGCGAGCTGCACTTGCGTCAGATTCTGCTCAACGTGTACAGCAACTGCATCAAGTACAACCGCACCGACGGCAAGGTCTTTACAAAGATCGATGTTGTCAAAGACGATGACAACCACGTTACCTACCGCTGGGAGATCCGCGACACGGGCATTGGCATGAGCGCGGAGTTCTTGGAGCACGTGTTTGACCTTTTTGCCCAAGAAAGCGACGACGCGCGCAGCTCGTATATGGGCACGGGCCTGGGCATGCCCATCGCCAAGAACCTGACAGAGCTCATGGGCGGCAGCATCACGGTAGAAAGCGAGCAAAACGTAGGATCTACGTTTGTCATCACCATCCCGTTTGAGCTTGCCGATGCGCCTCTGCAGCACAGCGATATCGCCAACGAAGAAGCAGGGATCCAAGGCTTGCGCATCCTGCTTGCAGAGGACAACGAGCTCAACGCAGAGGTAGCTCAGGTGCTGCTTGAGGATGCCGGTGCACAGGTCACTGTCGTGGACAACGGCAAGAAGGCCGTCGAGACCTTTAAGAATGCACCGCAAGGCGGCTTTGACGCCGTGCTCATGGACCTGATGATGCCGGTGATGAACGGCATCGACGCAACCAAGGCCATACGCAGCCTGCGCCACCCCGACGCTTGCCGCATCCCTATCATCGCCATGACAGCCAACGCCTTCAAAGAGGACGAGGAGGCCTGCCTTGCTGCGGGGATGAACGCTCATTTGGCCAAGCCCTTTGAAATGTCAAAGGTCAAGCAAACGTTGGCTGTATGCGTCGAAGAGGCAAGGGCAAAGGAAAGCTGCGTGTAAACGGCAATGCCCCTGGCTACATCATATATGCGGCCTGGGGCTCTATTGCCGGGCGACTAGAAAAACAACACCGCGGCCTACCAGTACTTGGAGGGGCCAAACGGCACCGTCCACTCTTTGTTCTCAAACTCCATGCGGCTTTTGAGCAGGTCTGGGCCCATGCCGCCCAGCTCTGTCTGGTTCTTGTCATCGCGTGGGTTGGTACCCACCTCTGCCCAGCTGTGGTTTCCGCTGCCAAAGGGCATTTTGCCCGGCGGGGTCATCAGGCGCAGGATGCTTGAGAAGACCTCGATCTTGGACCAGGAGTAGCGCGGAGCATCAAACATCTTGGTTCCCGGCACGGCGATGAAGCCGCCGGCAAAGCCGGATTCTGGCTCTAAGGAGACCTCTCGTTCTAACGCCGCAACGATATCTTGTGCACTGCAAGTAGGCGTGATGAGCTCTGTGCAGGTAGAGACCTTGAGACCGGCTTCATGCGCGGCGGTGATGCTGGCCACGCGCTCTGCCACGCTCAGGTTGTTGATGCTGCCCTCCCCCATGCGGATGGCATGGTAGACACTGCCGACACCCGCAGCCTTGAGCTCTTGAGCCTGAGAGAGACTGAAGTCGCCCATATTTGCCATGATGGGAAAATCAGGCAGCTCTTTGTGCACGGCCTCTATGTAGCTCAGGTACTGGTCAAAGTCGTAGTCTATGGTGATCATGAGCGTCAGGCAGTTGGCGCCGTTTTTGTAGTAGTCGCGCGCGTAGTGGAGGACAGTCTCCAAGTCCATCTCGTGGCGCTCATCCGGGCGGGCAGAGTTGATGGAGGCAAACGAGCAGAACTCGCAGTTTGCCGGGCAAGGATTAGCATCCATGCCTATCTGGCCATGCACCTCGGCGATGCCGTTTGCAGTGGCAAAGTGGCGCTCGCGTGCTGCATAGCGCAGCACGTGGTACTCGGGCGTGAAGGGTTTGATATCGCACAGGTAGACAGCATCGTCATGGGTCAAGGTATTGCCGCTCAAGCAGTAATCCGCAATGCGCAAAACCTCTTTGTCCGGCATGATCATGGCCTAGCTCCTCTCCTCTTGACCGCCCACGCCCTCAAAGGCGTCGGGCGTGACGTACTCCAACGAATCTGGGAAAACCGGTTGCTGTAAGTTTGCGCAACCAGCAAAAGCTCGAGACTCTATGCGCTTGAGGCCCTGCGGCAAAATGACTTGCCGCAAACTAGAGCACCCCGCAAAGGTCTGGGGCCCTATGACGCTAACGCCCTGCGGGATATAGAGTTCCTCCAGCTTGGCGCAGCCCTTGAAGGCGGCGTCTCCCAGCGTGCGCAAGCCGTCTGGCAACTCGCAGCTCTCCAAGCTTTTGCAGCCCTCAAAGCATGAGGCCCTCAGATGTCGCAAGCTAGCAGGGACAGTGATATGCGCAAGCGCCGTACAGCCTCTAAACGCCTCGATATCCAAGGTGCTTATCTCATCTGGCAAGACGACCTCCTGCAGGCTTGTGCAGTGTTTGAAGCACCCCCTGCCTATACTCCACAAAGTAGAGGGGAACTCGATCTTTGCCAGGTTCTTGCAGCTTGCAAAAGCCTCTGTGTCAAAGGATCTGACACCACCAGCAAACGAGACGGATTCCAGCAAGGTCTTGCCCGCAAAGGCGCGCGCGCCTACGGCATTGGCCCAATCGGGGACGGTGACATGCGCGTCTGTCCCCTTGTACTTGCTGAGCGTGAACAAGAAATCGCTCACGAGACCGCCTTTCTTGTCAAACAGCCAGCTTTAAAACTCGCAAACAACGCGGGCGCTACAAATACGGCGCTCGCCAACGCTACGGCATGCAAACCCTAGATCCACTACAGGCTCATCTTGGGTTTCTCAGCCTCTTGGGGGTCTCCCTTGAAAACGCCCACGAGGCACAAGATGACGATGATCGCGTGCAACACGGTGATGCCGATGCCATGGACGTTGCAGGTCATCTCTGCACTACCGCAGGTACCGATGCCAAACGAGGAGAACAACACGATGGCAGCCATAAGCTGCAGCAAGATAGAGGTCATAGCAAGCTTGCGGCTCTCTTTGGTCTTGGCCATGATGGCAATAAGCGAGCTTGCCGCGCCGGTTACAGACAAAACGGCGACGGCACGGTATGCCCAGTAGCATTTCATATGCTGCTGGCTACCGTTGCAATCGAGCATATGCGTGCAAGGACCCAAAGCCACAGCCACGATAAACGTCGCCGCAAAGGCAACGGCCAATGCGATGGTCACGATCTTCCAAAGGTTGTCTTTCATGGTGTTCCCTCTCCTCTTTTCTACGCGCCTCTATCCAGCTCTTGAAGAGCTTCCTCATTAGATGCATATCGCTTGATATTAGGTCTCTGTGCGCTATCAGACAATAGCAAATAGTCATTTAGAGCCCCGTCGTCTTTGCCGCAATTAGAGGCACTGCCTTTACGGCAAAGGACGCAGCGATAACAGCAAACAGATTTCTACCGCTTGATAAAAACAGCGGCGGCACAGACGGCTTCACCCCTCTCGAATGCATTAAGCCAAGCTCGTAAAACAAAAAGCGATCTAAGCGTCTAAACCAAGCGCGACTTTTAGATATGCCAACACGATAGAGAGCGTCTTATCGTCGAGCGTACCTTCAAGACGCAGATTGTCTTCCGCTTCTCTAATGCCAAGGTCCATTGCCCTGACAGCCTCGCATTGGACAAAGCCCTCGATGCAATTGCCGGGAGCAATCTTTGCGTGCAGCGGGTACCCGTTGTCCCTAGACGTCACAGGCAAAACCGCAGTAAGCGAGCAGCGGTTGTTAATCTCCCAAGGGCTGACGACAACAGCGTAATGGCGTCCTGCCGGTTCATGGCGCTTGGAGGGGTCGAAGTTGATGGAGACGATATCTCCTTGCTCGAATATCATCTCCATGCATCCCTTTCTGCACCCAGCATGTCTTCATCAGGCCAGGCTTGGATTGGCTCTGGCGCATGGTAGCCGGCAAAGAGGCCTTTGGCGGTAACACCCTTGGCAGCTTTGATTTTTCTGTGCTCACCTTTAAGCGGCATGATATAGATGCATCCGTCTTCTCCAGTAGAGAGATCAAGGGCATCGCCTATCGCTATGTTGAGCCTTTCGAGTATCTGCTTGGGTATGCGCACCGCCGCCGAGTTGCCCCATTTTGCCAAATCGACCCGCATCATCGCCCCCTCATGTTGTATCTACATATGTAGATACAACATTTAAAGCACGATGTCCATAACTCACGGCAAAATCAATGCATTTTGATAATCGCGTATGGAGTTATCGATTGTGAATGTCAGTTCACAGCACCCTAAATAGAGCGTTGAAAGAGCTTGGTGCCAGGAGATTCCTGCCACGACGTCGCCTGTTGGGCGGCTTCTTCGGGCCTGCGCTCCACGCTTCTCCCAGATGCAGAGTAAGACGATCCGGCGCCTCCGCTTGGAACAGAAAGCTTCAATTTTCTGCCGCTAAGCCTCGAGCGCTGCCAAGCGCTCGGCCAGGCGTTGGGCACGAACATCGAGCATCAACGTCTCGCTCCTGTCGTAATAGGCATTGCAATCGTGTTTGGCGATAAAGGCGGACAGCACGCGGTTCATCGTCATCTCGTTGAGGGCGATCGTCATCTCGTTGCCGGTGCCCCAAGCGGCATCTATAAAGGCGAGCGCAGCGTCAATCTCTGATTCCACAACAGCGGCAGCTGCCTTGTAAGCGGCAAGCCTTTCGTTATAAGACGAGGCTATGTCGCGCAATGTTGCCCCGCCGGTGCGCATTTGAGCGACCCATTCCCGCATTGTTGTGATAACGCCATGACTCACGCTGCGAGCCATGGCGTCGTTGCGCAAGCGAGCGGCATCAGCCTCGAGGAGTTTCTCACGCTCATCGGCTGCCGCATCAAGCGCGCAGGCGGGGTCGTCTGCCGCCTTTGCCTCGATAAGCAAACGGCGCAACTCCGCCAGCTGGCGCTCTTCGCAAACGCAGCTTGCAGCATGGGCTGCCAGCGCATCGACAAGCAAACCAGTAAGTGCCGCTTTCTCGTCAAAACCCGCAGCTACCGCCTTTGAGATCAGCTCTTCACCGGCAGCTCCCTTGAAGATGTCATCAATGCGACAGTCTGTCGTATAACTTGCAAACAAGCGCAGGTAGACGCAGAAATCTGCAGCTATAGCAGAATCTTGGATGTACTGCCCTATCAGCTCGTCGTCGATCTTAAGCTCGTTAGCCTCGTACAGCCGCATCATGCTCGACAAGTCGCTCCAGGCACGCGCCGTGACAAACTCGCGGGTGCGCCCCTTGGTCTCCATGTGATAAAAGCAGTCCGGCCTCATATCAAGAAAGCTCACCACGGCCGGATGCACCCCGTTTGCCACGGCGTACTCGCGCCAGGCTGCCAAGTCTGGTTCTACCTCGATGCGCTTGACGCGATCCATCGTCACCACGTCAAAAATCCTAGCGCTCTTGTTGTACTCAAGCGGGTTGCCTGCGCTCACGATGACCCAACCGTCTGGCACACGGTGGTTGCCGAGCATCTTGCTCTGCAAAAAGCGCAGCATCATCGGCATGAGGGTCTCGCTCACGCAGTTGATCTCGTCGAGGAACAAGACACCCT
>CAVAPV010000073.1:0-7463 GCA_963590525.1 Agathobacter rectalis | reverse complement strand
TGGGCAAGGACATCATCCGCTTCCACTGCGTCATCTGGCCGGCCATGCTCATGGCTGCGGGTTTGCCGCTGCCCAAGCATGTTTTTGCCCATGGCTTCTTGATGGCGGCAGACGGCTCCAAGATGTCCAAATCCAAGGGCAACGCGCTGTACCCGCGTGATCTCATGGAGCAATTTGGCGTGGATGCATACCGCTACTACTTCATGAGCGACGTCACCTTTGGTGCCGATGGCAACATCGGCTTGGACCGCATGACGCAGGTCTACAACGCAGATTTGGCAAACAGCTACGGCAATCTCTTTAGCCGCGTGAGCAATATGACCATCAAGTACTTTGAGGGTAAGGTCCCCACTTGCCCGGCAGAGTTTGCGGAAAACCCCCTCAAGGAGATTGCAGACGGTTTGTACGCCAAGTACGCAGACTGCCTGCGCAATGTTGACTTTGGCGGTGCGACGTCTGCCATCATGGAGCTGGTGCATCGCGCCAACCTCTATGTGGAAGAAAGCACCCCTTGGAACCTCGCCAAGAGCGAGGAAACCCAAGGCGAGCTAGCTGCCGTGCTCTACAACGCGCTCGAGGCCTGCCGCATCAGCGCCTTGCTGCTCTCTCCGTTTATGCCCACTACGAGCGACGAGCTTTACAGCCGTTTGGGTTTGGGCAAGGCAACCGAGGTTGCAGACGGCGCAGCGGCTGCTGCTTGGGGCGGTTTGCCTGTGGGCAACGAGGTTGTCAAGGGCGATGCGCTCTTCCCGCGTTTGGCCAAATAGCCTATGTCCTTGAGCGATTTCAAATACTTTGACGTCTGCGACGTGGGGTTTCGCAACTCCAAGGGCAAGGTGCGCCCGGCGCCTGCCTTGCCCCAGCAGGCTCCCGTTGCAGACGTTCATTGCCACCTGGGCATGCTGCCCGATGCTCCGCTTGCGCTGGCTCGTGCAGCGCATCATGGGGTGAGCTTTATCGAGTGCATCACCGATCCATCAGAGGTCGAAGAAGGTGAGCTTGCCGCTCAGGCGGTTTACGACGCGATTCCCGCTTGGCAAGAGCGGGCCGCCGCGCTATTGAAAGATATGGGCAGCTGCCGTCAGGAGGTGCCCCGTATCCGCATGGCTTGCGGCGTGCACCCCCATAATGCTCGCCTGTGGGATGAGGCTAAACCGGCGCTGCTTGAGCTTCTGGCGCATCCTCTTACCAGCTGCATCGGCGAGATAGGCTTGGATTACCACTACGACTTGAGTCCGCGCGATGTCCAACGCGAGGTGTTTGCGCAGCAACTGCGCTTGGCGCATGAATTGCACCTGCCGGTAGAGCTTCACATCCGCGAGGCTCATGCCGATGCCGTAGAGATCTTGCAGCGCGAGGGCGTGCCTTTGGCAGGTTGCGTGCTGCACTGCTTTAACTTGGGTCCTGCCGATGTAAGGCCTTTTGTCGAGCTGGGCTGCTATATCTCGCTTGGAGGCCCGCTCACCTTTAAGAAGGAATACGAGACGCGTGCTGCTGTTGCGCTTGTGGATTCACATCGTCTGCTCACAGAGACGGATGCTCCCTACATGGCGCCCGAGCCTTGTCGCGGTGTGGCTTGCGAGCCTGGGCATACCGCATATACGCTGCGTATGTTGTTGGATTGCATGGGCTACAGCGGGCAGGAGCGCGCATGCGAGCTTATGTCGCCGCGCCCCAAGGATGCCGAGCAAGGAGCACAGCCCGCCCTTGACAAGCCTGCAGACTGCAAGGCGATGCAGGATGGTCTTGCCGAGCTGCAGATGGCCCAGCGCGTCTACCGCAACGCGCTCGACCTCTTTGATCGCCCCAATCCCGCCGCAAGCTAAGGAGCCGCCCCCATGCTAGACACTCCTCAAGACGCCCCAGAGGTTTTGGTGATCGTCGGCTCCCCGCGCGAGAAAGGCCGTTGCGACCAACTTGCGCAGGCTTTGCGTGCCGAGCTTCATGTACGCGGCTTCAAATGCTGCCTGTACTCGCTTGCCAAGTATCCCGTTGCGGCTTGCAACGGATGCGAGGCGTGCTCCCTTACCGGGGAGTGCGTTATCACGGGAGACGGCTTTGGCGTGCTGAGTCGCCATATGGACTCCTGCGTGGCGGCTGTCGTCGTGGCACCTGTGCACTTTGCCGGTCCCAGCGCATGGCTCAAGGCCGCGCTTGACCGCTGCCAGGTGTATTGGGCGCGTCGCTACAGGCTCGGCTGCCCTATGCCGCCGGCTCGTCCGGCCCATCTGCTTGCTGTGGGGGAGGGCGGCGATCCCTTTGGGTTCGATCCGCTTGCAACCATCTGCAAAAGCGCGCTCAATAGCACGGGCTTGCGTTTGACGGATGAGCGCGTCCACGATTTTGTGGGCGAGAACTATGACCTTGCTCGAGTGACAGGGATCCTAGACCAGCTTGAGGCAGAGCTCTAGCACTTGCTCATCTCGATGCCGCCTCGGGCCGTCTTCCAGGAGAATTCGCGGGACTTCAGGTCCGTCACTCTGAGCAAAGCGACTGCCGGGGGAGCCCGAACCCCCAGGTCCGTTATTCTGAGCGAAGCGGCCTCCCAGGTAGCCTGCCCTCTGTGTTCGTCGCCTTTCGAGGGATGGCCTCCAAGGGGAATCCGATGAGCTTCTACTGTGTCATTCTGAGCGAAGCGGCCGTTAGGCCGCGTAGTCGAAGAATCTAATCGCGGGTATCATTGACTCGCAACCTTAGACCCAGAAAGGCACAACCTATGACTTACTCGCCTCTTGCCAACCTGACTGCAACGCGTGAGGTTCTCGATGACTTTGGGCTGGGCGCCAAGTACAGCTTGGGGCAGAACTTTCTTGTGGACGACAACGTCATCGGACGTATCCTCAGCTTGTCTGGGCTTCTTGATGCAGAGGGCTTTGATCGCGATGTCATAGAGATCGGCCCGGGCGTGGGTACGCTTACGGTGGCGCTGCTCGATCATGCACGCGTTGCGTCTGTTGAGTTCGACCGCGACCTGCCTCCTGTGCTCGCGCAGACCACTGCCTTCAACAGCGACCGCTTCTCGCTCATCCAAAAAGATGCCCTCAAGGTCACGCAAGATGAAGTCCGCGATGCCTTTGCTTGCATCGGTGGCGGTATGCCCTCTATGCTCGTTTCCAATCTCCCGTATGCGGTGGCCGCAACAGTCATCCTCGATTGGTTTGAGAAGTTCGACTTCTTGCAGAGCATGACGGTCATGGTCCAAAGCGAGGTGGCAGATCGCATAGCCGCGCAAAAGGGCTGCAAGGATTACGGCGCCTACACTATCAAGCTGCGTATGTACGCGCAGACCACGGGTCGCTTTCAAGTGAGTCCCAGCTGCTTTTATCCTGCCCCGCGCGTAGAGAGTGCCGTCATACGCCTGGAGCGTCATGAACTCTGCCAAGACCGTCAGCTGTTGCGTGCTGCTTGCAAGGTCGCAGACGCTGCCTTTGCCCAGCGTCGCAAGAACATCCGCAACTCCATGAAGAGCGCTTTTGATACTCAGACGGTTGATGCGCTGCTTGAGGCATGCGATATCGATCCCAAGACGCGCGGAGAAGCGCTTGATGTAGAGCAGTACCTTCAACTTGGCAAGGAGCTGCTCAGACTGAAAGGGGTAAAGTAGGCAGACGCCTCTCTTAAGAGAGCAACTTGCACCAAAGGCACAGACAAAAAACGGCGGCAGCTCAGTTAAGAGTTGCCGCCGTTGCTGCGTTTGCTGCAAGTTGCGTCGGGATACTAGATCCTAGTTTTGCTCCTCGGTGTCCGGAGGACTCGATCTTATCCTTTGCTCGTGATCTCTGCCGCGTTGACAACCACGTTGTGCTTGATGGGCTTCCACTCGACCTTGCTAAACACAGCCACCAAGGCGATGGGCACGTAGGTGAGCATAAAGAAGGGGAAGGTGAAGATTGCCTTGATCTTGGCCGCGGGCTTGGCGTGGATCTGCTTCCACTCGGTAGCCGTGGTGAGCCCGCCAAAGAGGAGCATGATGCCCGCAAAGGAGACAAAGCAGCCCAAGAAGCTCGTAAACGACGCCACGATGGTGGACCTCGCTTCGCCGTAGCTCAGATACACGGCCAGGTTGTCAGATGTGATGCCGCTTAGCGCATCGCCATGGAACATCGATCCTGTGAGCAGCCCGATGACGGTGACGATGGGGTTGGCGTTGGCTACAGCCACTGGTGCGCTTTGCGCCACGACGTCTTGGACGGTAGACGAGATGCTGATGAGCTGCACCAGACCTGTAAGGCAAAAGCCCAGGTTCATGAAGACGCCCACCAAAGTGAGCAGCATGGCCGGCGCGATGGTCATGAACATGTCAAAGCATGCCCAGCGGCCGCCCTTCTTGCAGGCGATGCCGGCAAACAAGTTGCCGCCGTAGCGCAAGAGCACCTGGTAGAAGCCCCTTGCCCAGCGCAGACGCTGGCGCCAGGAATCCTTGAAGGTGGTGGGCTGCTCGTCGTAGATGATGGCGTCGGCCACATAGCCGATGCGATAGCCGTTGGAGATGCAGTCGGTGGAGAACTCGATGTCCTCTGTGAGCAGGTGGTGGATCCAACCCTCGTTGTCTTCGAGGATGTGCGCGCGGATCACAAAGCCCGTGCCGCCGATGGCGCAGCTGCTGCCCAGGCGGTAGCGCGCGTTGCTCAAGAACTTGGCTTCGCGCAAGAACCACATAGCGCTGCCCGAACTGATCCAGTTATCGTCGTAGTTTTTGGAGTTGCGGTAGCTGGTAAAGGCGTCGTAATCCGGCGACAGCACCATCTCGCGGTTGACTGCGCGGATAAAGCCCGGGTCTACGATGTTGTCTGCGTCAAAGACAAAGTAGCCGGCGTAATCCGTATAGCCGTCCTCGTTGCCCTCTGCGCGACGGATCTTGTCCAAGGCGTAGTTGAGCGCGTAGCTTTTGCCCTTGCGCACCTGGTCAAAACGCTCGAAGACGATCGCGCCTGCGTCGCGCGCGACCTGCGCCGTGCTATCGGTGCAGTTGTCGGCGATCACGTACACGTCAACGAGCTCTTCTGGGTAATCCTGCGCCTTGAGGCTTTTGACCAGCTCTCCTATGACCAACTCCTCGTTGCGTCCGGATATGAGGACAGCGTAACGTTGCAGCTCTACGTCTTGGTCGTTTGGCTTGCGCTTGTGGTCTACGATCAGCACGTAGACCGCGTAGACGATCTGGTACATGTAGCAGAGGCTGAACACAAAGAACAAGAACATGTTGAATGCGTTGACAAAACCTGTCATGGCGATTGAATGCTCCTTTTTAGCCGCGCTAGCTCGGCGATAGATGCGTTAAACCCCAGCATTTTACTCCATAGCGCTTGTAGCTGTCTTGCGCATGCATCAAAGCTCCATGCTCGGGCATGGTTGGCAGGGCTTATACTCGTAGGGTTTGAAAGCAAAGCAGCCAAGGGGGTATGCGTGGGAAGACTCACCACTATAGAAGACGTCGAGAAGCAAAAGGCCGCGCAAAACGATGAGGATGAGATGCGAGCTGCTCAAGAGGCTATGCGCACCTCGGCCTCCAGTGCTGCGGCGGTTTCGCAGGCTGCAAAGCCCTCTGTGGCTCGTCCTGCAAACAACACGGCTTCCAAAGTCGCTTCTGCTCCCGCAACCCCAAAAAGCGAGTCTCAAAAAGAGACGGATTTTCACGGTCTCGACAATCTTGAGAAACGCTCGGGCGGCAATATCGCCCTTATCGTCATCGCTGTCGTAATCGTCATCGCCGCTGCGCTCAAGATAGCCGGCGTGTACTAGGAGGGCGCATGGCCAGCTACGAAAGCTATCCCCAACCAGAAGAAGAACCTCAAAAGGATCCTGGCAAGGGTCGCCTCAAGCTTGTTTTGGGTATCGTTTTGGCTGCTGCTGTGGTCGCAGCTGTGGTCATCGGCGTGAATGTTTGGCGCAACAGCACGCTTTCCACTGCATACCAGGCAGATACAGAGGCTTTGAGCCAGGATTCTGCAGGTGTCAACAACACAACGTTTGATGCGGTCGACCTCAAGGGGGTCCCCGCTTATACGCGCATGTACTCCAAAACGCTCAAGCAGCTGACATCGCTTAAGAAGAGCAGCCTGAGCTTTGACTCCAAGCTCAAGAAAGCCGCTGTCGTGCCTAGTGCCCTGCCCAAGGCCACGGCTAAGATGATCAAGTACTCCGCATCGGCGCTTTCCAAAGGACAAGACGGGGTTAGCCTCACGGTCTTCTTTGACAAGAGCAAGAAGTCTGTTGCGATGCTTTACAGCTTTGATCTGGATGCTTTGAAAGTGGCCGAGGCCGATTTTGCCGTTTTTGCTGCCGATAAGACCGTTCCTGTCTCGTTGTTAAGCGGCGTGGGTATCAGCAAAAGCGCCGCTAAAGACGCCTTGAACTCCCAAAGCTCCCAATCAAATATCGATGAGCAAACCAATACCCGCTCTTGCACGTACAAGCAAGCTACGGGCCAAAAGCTCAAAAAGAGTGTCAAGACAAAGAAGGTCTACAACAAAAAGAAGCACAAGAAGGTCAAGAAAAAGATCGTCAAGAAGACCCAAGTGGCCTATATGACCTGGCAGCTTGACGAGACCTACGAGTACGCCTCTGGCGATAAGGCCACTACGCGTACAGCCACCGTGCTTTTCTACTAAATCTAAAATCAGCCCTTGTCAAGCGATGACAGGGGCTGTAACATATGTCGCTGTGTTTAGAAGAGGGTCGTCACCAACGTCCCCACCTTACGACGAGCACTGCTTGGTTGTCTGGTTGCACGGTACAAACCCCAAGGGTTACCGCAAGCCTGCCAGCCATGTGCTCGCAGGCTTTTTATTTTGGAGGTGAGCAGCATAGCCGCTCAAGAGTCTAGGATCAACGACGCAGTCCGCGCCGCCACCGTCCGCCTTATCGGAGTCGATGGCGCTCAGCTCGGCATCTTTGCCAATGCCGACGCTCAACGCGTTGCTTCCGAGCAGGGTCTCGATCTGGTAGAGATCGCACCTAACGCCGAGCCCCCTGTGTGCCGAATCATGGATTACGGCAAGTACAAGTACGAGCAGGAGGTCAAGGCAAAGCAAGCTCGTAAGAAGCAGACCAGGATAGAGATCAAGGAGATGAAGTTCCGTCCCAAGATCGACGTCGGCGACTACGAGACCAAGAAGGGCCATGTCCTGCGATTCCTTGGCAAGGGCAATAAGGTCAAGATCACCATCATGTTCCGCGGCCGCGAGATGGCCCATCCGGAGCAAGGTCTTGCCATCCTCGAGAAGCTCGCAGACGATCTCAAAGATCTCGCAGTGATCGAGCAGCAGCCCAAGATGGAAGGCCGCAACATGCACATGCTCATCGCGCCGCTTCCCAAGGACGCGAAGAAGAAGAGCAATAAAGCAAGCAACAAAGAAGGAGACAGCAACAATGCCTAAGATGAAGACCCACAAGGGCACCGCCAAGCGCTTCCGCGTCACCGGTTCCGGCAAGATCATGCGCGCCAAGGCTTTCAAGAGCCA
>CAVAPV010000072.1:0-7472 GCA_963590525.1 Agathobacter rectalis | reverse complement strand
AACCAGTGACCCCTACCGTGTCAAGGTAGTGCTCTCCCCCTGAGCTAACCGCCCAACAACACCATGCTTTAACAAAAAGGGCCGCCCAAGACGGCCCTTGGAAAAGCTGGCTCCCCGGGTAAGACTCGAACTTACAACAACTCGATTAACAGTCGAGGGCTCTGCCATTGAGCTACCGAGGAATAACCCTTAGTCGATGCCTCCGGTGGGCGATACTGGGTTCGAACCAGTGACCCCCGCCGTGTGAAGGCGATGCTCTCCCGCTGAGCCAATCGCCCACCGGAAGCATCTTCCAAGGAAAGGGGCCGCGATTAACGGCCCCGGATAATCTGGCTCCCCGGGTAAGACTCGAACTTACAACAACTCGATTAACAGTCGAGGGCTCTGCCATTGAGCTACCGAGGAATAACCCTTAGTCGATGCCTCCGGTGGGCGATACTGGGTTCGAACCAGTGACCCCCGCCGTGTGAAGGCGATGCTCTCCCGCTGAGCCAATCGCCCACCGGAAGCATCTTCCAAGGAAAGGGGCCGCGATTAACGGCCCCGGATAATCTGGCTCCCCGGGTAAGACTCGAACTTACAACAACTCGATTAACAGTCGAGGGCTCTGCCATTGAGCTACCGAGGAATTCAGTGCGCGTTGCGCGAGTAGATATATTACCAGTTTAAAAACGGCGCGCAAGGGGTGATTTTGAGCAATCTGCCAAAGTTTTGAGAGCGGCCAGCACAACTCACAAACACGTGCCGTATCGCCCCTTATCACCAAACAGGCGCGTTGACGCATTGTCTGGGTATTTGGCGGCAAGCAAGCATGAACCCGGTAAAACATCACTCCAAAGCATCATTGCAAACGCCTATGTCAGATACGGATTCAACTTGCGCTCTACATGCATCAAAGAGCTCTCTCCATGTCCGGAATACACTCTGCAGTTATCGCCCACATCGCGAAACTTGGTCGAAAGCGTCTCGATCATCATGTTCATGCTCCCGCCCTCAAAATCCGTGCGGCCATATCTGCCACCGGCAAAAAGCGTATCTCCAGCAAAAAGGGTGTTCTCCTCGGCGCAGTGCAGGCAGACAGAGCCTTGAGTGTGACCGGGCGTGTTGATTACGGCAAATTCCTTGCCGGCAACATCGATGACATCGCCAGCCTGCATATACTCGACCGCAACGCCTGCAACTTTCCCCTCAGCAAAGCAAGCCACTGCATCTGAAGGCACTCTACTCAGGTTATCCGCGTCAAAGAGACGGTAGGCGTCGCGTTCATGGCACAGCAGGCGCGCACCTGTTTCTTTGAGAATCGCAGGCGCAGCACCGATATGATCCCAATGACCGTGAGTGAGGACAACGTATTTGACCTCGGGGTGACCAAGCTCTGCCAAACGCGAGATTATCAGATCACCTTGCGCCCCCGGGTCGACGACAATCGCCTCGTGTCCCTCAACAGCGATATAGCAGTTGGTTGCAATGGGTCCAACTTTGACAGTGCTTATCTGCATCTAGCTCTCCTATTTCTTATCAGAACCCGAAGTCACTCGACGCGCGCCAAAAACGCCCTCGACGGTGAGGATCTCGCGCAAGATCTTGTCGATACGCTCAACATCGCTCACTTCAAACAAGAAGCGCATCTCAACGAGGTCATCGCGATTGGTCGTCGTCTGACACGAAAGGATGTTGACGCCTTGGTCGGCAAGAAAGACGGTGACGTCTTGCAGCAAACGCAACCTATCCACAGCCTCCACGAAGATCTCCACCTGAAAGCTCGCAGAGATATCTTGCGCCCATTTGACCTCGATGAGACGGTCCGGGTCGCGTTTGAGGTCTGCGGCATTAGGGCAATCCGCCCTATGCACGCTCACTCCCCTGCCGCGGGTGATAAAGCCGATAATCGAGTCTCCGGGAACAGGATTGCAGCATTGGCTCAAGCGCACATAAACGTCGTCAACGCCCACGACCTCGATACCGTTGCTGTTAGAGGATTTCTTGCGCCTGCGGTTGGCAGCTCGCGTGCCTCCCGGCGTCAGCCCCAACTGCTCGAGTGTGGGCTGCTTGGGTGCCTCAGCCGGCTCTTGCTCGTCTTTTGAGAGCATGCGCACAAACTTGTTGGCAATCTGCTTGGCCGACATCTTGCCTGCGCCAATAGCCACGAGCATCTCGTCTACGTCTGCATACGACAGCTCGGCAGCGATCTTCTTGAGCGCCTGGGTGCTCTTAGTGTTGGAGATGCCAAAGCCGTCCTTTCGTACCTCTTTGGCCAGCATCTCCCGACCTTGCGCCAAATCATCCCCGCGCGTCACCTTGGAGAAATAGCTGCGGATCTTGGAGCGGGCGCTGGGGGTTTGGACGATATTGAGCCAATCGCGGCTGGGGCTTGCGTTTTTCTGGGTCAAGATCTCTACTCGGTCCCCGTTTTGAAGCTCGTAGGCCAAAGGAACGATGACGTTGTTGACCTTGGCCCCCACGCAGCGATTGCCGACCTCGGTGTGGATGGCATAGGCAAAATCCAATGGCGTAGAGCGCGCCTTGAGCGACATGACCTCGCCTTTTGGGGTAAATACAAAAACCTCGCTGTCAAAGAGATCGACCTTGAGCGATTCCATGAACTCACGTGGGTCATCGGTTTCTTGCTGCCACTCGAGCATCTCGCGAAGCCACTGCATCTTCTGATCGAACTTGCGGGCATCCCTCGTGGAGGCGTCCCCCTCTTTGTAGCGCCAATGCGCTGCAATACCGTACTCGTTGAAATGATGCATCTCAACCGTGCGGATCTGTATCTCCAAGGGCCGGCCAGCAGGGCCTATCACAGTTGTGTGCAGGCTTTGGTACATGTTGTTCTTTGGCATGGCGATGTAGTCTTTAAAGCGCCCGGGCAGGGGCTTCCACATGTTGTGCACCGCGCCCAAAGCCGCATAGCACTCCGATATAGAGTCTACGATGATGCGAACGGCAGAAAGGTCGTAGATCTCGCTGAAGCCCTTGCCCTGGCTCGACATCTTTTGATAGATGGAGTACAGGTGCTTGGGTCTGCCGTAGATATTGGCCTTAACATGCACTTTCTCCATCTCGGCGTGCAACAAGGCAATCGCATTGTCGATGTAGGCCTCGCGCGCCTCGCGTGTCTCGTTGACCATCTTGCTCACGCGTGCGTATTTATCGGGCTCCAAGTAATGGAAGGCAAGGTCTTCGAGCTCCCATTTTATGGAGTTCATACCCAACCTGTTGGCAAGCGGCGCATAGATCTCCATAGTCTCTTTGGACTTGAAGATGCGACGGTCCTCTTTAAGGCCCTGCAAGGTTCGCATGTTGTGGAGGCGGTCTGCAAGCTTGATGACGATAACGCGGATATCGTTGCTCATGGCAACGAGCATCTTGCGGATGGTGGCCACTTGGGTATCGGTGAGGGTCTCGACCTCGATACGCGTGATCTTGGTAACGCCGTCCACGAGCTCTGCTACGGTCTCGCTAAAAAGGTCTGCAACCTCTTCCTTGGTGACATCGCAATCTTCGACCACATCATGCAGCAAGGCGGCTGTGAGCACCTGCAGGTCCATATGCAGCTCGCTTAAGATGATGGCGACCTCTACAGGATGGATGATATAGGGTTCCCCTGTCTTGCGATACTGGCCGCTGTGGGCCTTGCGCGCAAAAAGATAGGCCTTGTCGAGACGGTCCATGTCATCTTGAGGTAGATAAGCCGATGCGTTTTGGGCCAAGACATTGTAGCCGTCGATCATAGGCAGGTCTCGCAGGGCCTCTCTTGTATAGGTGTTCGAGTTCATGAGCTCTCCCTCCTGTGCTCCATGCTCTTTTCTATACCAGGGCTTGCGGGTCCTGGGGAAGAATAGGTCTGTTGAATCGCGCCAGCAGCTCATCGCTTTGCGCGCTAAGCGCCCACGCCTTGAAAGACGCAAAGCTCTCCACTTGCTCGAGCCCCTCGCGGTAGCGGACGCTGTCTTCCAAGTCCATCTTTGGCGGTTGCTGGACCATAACGATGCGGCGCGCAACGCTCTTGCCGCTGGTCTCCAAAAAGCCCAGCTCCCTAAAGACGCTGATACCGCAGGATACGCTAGATTCATCGAGTGCCACGCGGCTTTGGGCCTTGATATCGGCAGCAAGCTGCGAATTAGTGCAGGAAAAGCCCTCATCGCAGCTGTTGCATTGGGTATTTCGAGACATGAGCGCCTTGTATAGAGCAACGAGGTCCGATCTTTGCGGGGCGCAAGACGAGAGTATCTTCTCGTTGATGCGGCTATCCGCATAACCGTAGAGCAGATGCACTTGGGCGCTTCTGCCATCGCGACCGCACCTGCCTGCCATCTGATTGAACTCTATGCTCGAAAACGGCATGTGATACAAGACAACATGTTCAATATCGCCTATGTCGATACCCTCGCCAAAGGCGCTCGTAGACATGATCGCCATAAGCTCGCCGTCTCTAAAGGCAGACTCGATGCGCTTTCTATCCTCTTTGGGAAGCCCGGCGTTATAGAAGCCGATCTTGGGCGCCATGAAGGGCAGCTTGTGGCGCAGCATGCGCGCAAGCTGGATGGAGGCATCGCGCGAGTTTACGTACGCAACCACCTTACCGCCGCTTGCGACAAGGCTTGCCAGATAGCTGTCCCTGTCACGCAGGTCTCTTTTGTCATCCACAGAGAGGTTTTCTCTCACAGAAGGATCCAAGACCACCTTTTGGATAGAGAGCGTATCGCAGATGAGCTTGGCTTCCTCGTCTCCTGCTGTGGCGGTAACGGCAAGCACAAGCGGATTGCCCAGCACCTCAAGAGCTTTTTTGAGCTGTATATAGGCAGGACGATTTCCAGCCTTGCTTTGCCCGATATGATGGGCTTCGTCTACGACCACGAAACCCACCTTGCGCGTATCGGCAAAAGTCTGGGCATGTATAGACAAAAACTCCGGAGTGGTAAGCACGACGTCGACGCTGCCGTTGGCGATACCTGCATAGATGCGATCTCTAGCCTGCATGTCTGTCTCGCCGGTGAGAATCTCTACCGTAAGGCCAAACTTTCCATAGGTCTGAGTCAGATGAAATGCCTGGTCTGCGACAAGGGCTCTTAACGGATAGACAAAGACGCTAGCCTTATGCGCTGCCAAGGCGCAACGCGCTGCGTGCATATGAAAGATAAGCGACTTTCCTCGACCTGTTGCCATGATGCAAAGGGTCGACAACCCCTTCGCCAAGCTGTCGAGTGCATCGCGTTGGGCATCTCTAAGCTGCCTGTCACCAATGAGTGCAGCTTTAAGCTCGTTATCTAGATCTGTTGGCGCAATATGGCACCACTTCTCCTTGGCATCGGCCAAGGCAAGCTCAAGGCTATCTTGTCCCGCCTGCTCGCTGTCAAAGAGCCTGTCGCAACGTACGAGGATGTTCACTCCAAAAGAGCGGTCGACCACACCCGGGTCGCGAACCCCCAAAGGACCGGGTTTTCTAACCTCTTGTGACGATGGGTTGTCTTGAGGGCCGCCGGTAACAGCGCTTACGGCCGCAGAGTAAGATTCGCCTGCATCCATCACCGGGGCAAGTCTGGCAGAAAGCAATCTGTTGAGGTATCCGATTTGCGAACCGTCTAAGAGCCTGACGGCGATGGCATTGGAGTCAAAGCCGTTATCCGGCTCTCTAACCAAAGCGAGTTCCACTCCAGGCTCGAGGTTCACAAGCAGGTCTTGGCGATTTTCAAAGGTGACGCCAACGACCTTGGTATTGAAGCTTGGCTGCTGGGTGATGCCCGCATAGTCACCCTTGTCGCAGATCTCTACGCTGCGAGAGAAATACTCATCGAAGGGATCTGGTTTGACAAGAGCATCCTGATCGGGATCTTCAAAGCTTTTATCGATCTGCTTGACCATGAGTTTTGCGGTAAAACGACCTTGCCACTCGTCTACGGTGGGCTCAAAGCGAACATCACACAAAGACTCGCAATCAAGCCATGCCTGGATGTCTTGAACGCCAAACCAGATTCCCGCCACTTTGCCAACGCCATCTGTTGCGTTAAACCTCAGGTGGCTAAGCGTCTTGCCAACAGCAGCGCGGTTTTCCAAGAAGACGTTTTTGACCAGGAGCATGGGTTGCGGATTGCCATTTCCAAAAGGCTGGAGCCGCTCAAGCTCGCCAAACCCATCGACATCGCATTCCTCCAACGAAACAAGCGCGTCGACCTGCGTCCTTGAAGTTGCTTTGTCCTTGCAAAGCGCATCGACAGCCGCGCACAGGCGCTCCTTTAGCTGCGGCAGATGCTCTTTGGCAAGCGTGATGCCAATCGCAGCGGCATGTCCGCCAAATTTGGTGAACAGATCGCTGCAAGAGCTCGCCAGCTCAAACAGGTTGATATCCCCGTACGTGCGTCCGCTTCCGCGGCACATGCCGTCTTCCTCGGTAAAGATGACCGTAGGACGCTTGTATTTGCGTGCGATACGTGAGGCGACAATGCCTTTGACGCCCTCGTGCCAACCCTCTCCAGATACGACGATAAACGATTCTCCAGCAAAGGAGTCGTCCAAGAGAGACTCGACTTGCTTTGCCAGCTGCGCTTCTGCCTCGCGCCGCTGGCGATTGACATCGTCAAGCTCTTTGGCGAGCTTTTGCGCGCAAGAAACGTCGTCTGAGAGCATGAGATTCAAGGCAACTGTGGCATCTCCCATACGCCCGGCAGCGTTAAGGCGTGGAATAAGAGAGAAGCTCAGCTTGCTAGAGGTGATATCAGCGGGGTCTACCGAGCAGATAGCTGCAAGCTCGGAGATGCAGACGCGGGGATTGTTGTTGATACGACGCATTCCATCGGCAACAAGGGCGCGATTCTCGCTAGAAAGCGTCATAAGGTCTGCGATAGTGCCCAATGCGGCAAAATCGGTAAGCTCGCGCCACGCCTCGGGCTTGCCAAAGCGCGGGCCCAAAACGCTCAACAGCTTAAGCGCGACGCCTACACCAGCCAAATCGCAAGAGGGGCAGCTGTGATCAAGCTTTGGATCTGCAACGGGGATTCCCACAGGGACACTCTCGCCGGGCTCATGATGGTCTGTGATGCAGACATCTATGCCTTGCTCGAGCATCCAATCAACTTCTTCTTTGCAGCTGATACCGCAATCGACAGTCATGATGAGGTCGGGCTGCATCTCAAGACCGCGTTTGACAGCTGCCTGCGAAAGAGCGTATCCCTCGTCATAACGATGAGGGATAAGGCCGCATGCGTCGGCTCCGAGATCTCTCAAGCCCCTGACAGACACAGTGGTTGCCGTGATGCCGTCTACATCAAAATCGCCAAAGACCAAGATACGGCCCCCTGCGCGAATCACAGACTCCACTTTATCTGCAACATCGATAAGCCCCGGAATCAACGTAGGGTCATGCCAGTCACGTGATAGGTCTGGAGAAAGAAACCTCTTGGCCTGAGCTGCAGAGGTCACCCCACGCGAAGCTAAAATGCGAGCAGTAAGCGGCCTTAGAGAACAAGCTGGTC
>CAVAPV010000071.1:0-7892 GCA_963590525.1 Agathobacter rectalis | reverse complement strand
GCCCTTGACCGACTTGTCGTTGGTCCAGCCGAGAACCAGCTTGCCAATAAGAGAGCCAAACATAACAACAGAGGAAAGCGTTGCGCCGACCATCAGCGGGTCCGCGCCAACCAAGGCGGCGTCAAGGGACTTGACGTAGCTGGGCAGGTAGAAGTTCATAGTGAGGCCAAAGTTAACGATGGCAGCGTACACGGCGATAAGGATGAGGGCGCCAGGCTGCTTGAGGGCAGTGCCAACAGTGACACCTTCGACGACAGCGTTCTTGGCTTCCTCGGCGGCCTTAGCCTCTGCGGCAGCATCGTAGCCGACGGGCATAAGGCCTTTATCCTCGGGACGGCTGGCAATAAGCAGCGAGCAGGGAATACCAACGATGAGGGTGACGGCGGCGTATGCCAGGTAAGCGGTGTGGTAGCTGGAAGAGGAGATGATCGAGGTGGCAACGGGGCTGAAGATCATGCCGCCGATGCCCGTCATAGCCATGCCGATACCAACGAGAGTGGACACGTTGCGCTTGAACCAACGGCCAAACATAACGGGAATCAGCAGGTACAAGATGATGGAGTTGCCGATGCCCAGCAAAACGCCGGCGACGTAGAACAGATAGATGGTCGTCGCCTGGGACATGATGACGAATGCGACGCCTATGCATATGACGCACGCAAGCAGCACCCAGCGGGAAGGATACTTATCAAAGATGCGACCAACCTGCAGAATACACAGGCATACAAACATAGCTAGGTACACGATGGTCATATACATACCCACTGCGGCAGAGCTGCCTTCTGTCAGCTCGGCAGCAACGGAGGTGTAAAAGACTGACGCAGCGTTAAAGGTAAAACAGCACGGGAACAACATGATGAGGCAGGAGGCAATGAAAACTACCCACCCATAGTGGAAACCGCTTTTTTGCTCGGTCATTTTCTTACCCTTTCTTTCTCTTGCTTTTTTGCGGAGCCTGCCATATAGCAAGCCCTCCCCTACGCACGTGAAGGTCCATCCCTAAACATTCACGCGCTTATCTCAAAGCCCGCACGTTTTGTACGGGCCTTAGACCCGATGTCTAACGGGAAAGGGAAAGGTCCCAATCCTTGTTGATGACGCCCTTGTCATAGAAACTCTTGATCTGCTCGTCGTTGTAGCCAAGCTCGTGCAAGATCTCCTCATTGTTCTCGCCAAAACTGGGAGCAGGACGCCAAACGCGGCCGGGGTTGTTCTTGAACTTGGGCAGCGGGCCCACGGCGCGCAGCTTGGTGCCCTTGACGGTCTCCCATTCCTCGATAACGTGGCGAGCCTGGATATGCGGATTGTTCTCGACATCCTCCCAGCTGTTCACCTTGGAAACAGGCGCACCACCGGCAAGCATCTCGGCCTCGGCCTCGTCGCAAGTGCGCTCGGAAAGCCACTTCTTCACAGCAGCCTCAAACGCCTTGCCGGACTCGGTCTCGACGTTGTAAAGGCCGATCTTTGCAGGGAACAGCTCGGAACCGTAATCAAGACCGATGATCTTGCAGACCTTCTCCAAGGTGGAGGCGCCAGAGAAGCAGCAGTACAAGATCTTGCCATCCTTGCAAGGGAAGCCGCCCCAGCCAGCGATCATGGATTTCTCACCAGTCTTGGGGAACTCCTTGTGGAAGGTGAAGTAATCGGTAGCAAAAATCGAGCAGCGCATCATGAGCTCATACTGCGCGACGTCGATGGACTCGCCTTGGCCCGTCTTCTCGGCGTGGTTGTAGGCAGCCAGGCAAGCCATAGCGGTCCAGATAGCGGTGATGTAGTCGGCAACATATGGGCCGACGGCATACGGGGGTGTTGCGCCGCCGTTTTGGTTTTCCCACATGTAGCCAGAGAACGCCTGGGCAGTGGCATCAAAACCACCACGATGCACGTACTCGGGCAGACCGGTCTGACCGTAGCCAGAGATGTGGGCGATAACAAGCTTAGGATTAACCTCCCACAAAACCTCGTCGGAAAGGTTCAAACGATCAAACTGACCGCCCTTGGAAGACTCGATGAAGATATCGGCGTCTTTGACCAAGTCCAAGACGATCTGACGGCCCTCCTCAGAACGCAGGCGAATGCCTATTGCACGCTGATTGCGGCGCTCAGACTCTGGCTGAATGTTGTGAAGCGTACGAGTGTAATCGGGAGCATCTGCATTCTCGATCCAGACGACGTCGGCACCGTACTCGCTAAAGAACGTCGGGCCCAAAGGACCAGCGAGAGACGACGATGCGTGGACCACCTTGAGATCGTTGAGCAAACCGAATTCAGGCTTTGACTCGTTCTTCCACATAGAAAACTCCAATCAAATCGGTTTCCATTTTTCGAGCGGATTAACCGTTCGCCGAAATTTAGGAACCTCAAGCGAGTTGAGAGTCAACGCCATTCACCAGAAAAAATTCACAAAAAGTTTTTCGACTAACGGCGTTGACTCTCAAACGCTTTTAGGTCCCAAAATGCGCGGCAAAGATGCGTTTCCCTGCAAGAACGCATCCGTATCTGCAGCTGAGAGAAGGAGATGGTATGGAGGAGCGCGATTTCGACGTCATCGTCGTGGGCGCTGGCTGTGCCGGCGCAGTAGCCGCTTACGTCGCGGCAAAACAAGGGAAGAACACTCTGCTCATAGACCGTGGTGAATATCCCGGTGCCAAGAACATGACCGGCGGGCGCATTTACGCCCACGCCTTGAAAAAAGTCATCGCCAAGTACGAGGGCGAGGACTTTGATTGGGAAGCAGACAACCCCTTTGAGCGTAAGATCACCCACGAGCGTATATGTCTGCTGGATGCTAAAAGCGCTTTAACCTTTGACCACAGCTCGGAAAACCTCCGCGATCCTAAAAGCGATTCGTACTCCGTGCTCGCAACCACGCTCGACCAATGGCTTTGCGATAAAGCAGAAGCCGCTGGAGCCGAGCTGATCTTTGGAATCCCCGTAGAAGAGCTGGTCAAAGATGACAACGGTACCGTCATAGGCATCCGCGCTGGAGAAGACACCTTCACAAGTCATGTGGTCATACTTGCCGAAGGTCAAAACGCCCTGCTCGCCGAGCGCTGCCTGGGCGTACCGCGCACCAAGGACAACCAAATGGCCGTTGGCATCAAAGAGGTATTCGAACTTGACCCCAAGGTTATCGAGGATCGTTTCCTATGCCCCGAAGGCGAAGGCGCGGCCATGCTGTTTGTGGGAGACTGCACACACGGTAACGTGGGCGGTGGTTTCCTGTATACCAACAAGAGCTCGATCTCTTTGGGCCTCGTGGCAACCATCAAGGAGCTTTCGGAATCTGACACCACGATCTACCAGGCCTTTGACGACTTCAAGAAGCACCCCTGCGTAGCTCCCATCATCCGCGACGCAAAGATGTCAGAGCACTCGGGTCACATGATCGCCGAGGGCGGCTACAACTGCATCCCAGAGACAGTCTATCCCGGCTGCGTGATAGCGGGCGACACGGCAAATCTCTGCATGAACCTGGGTTACCAAGTGCGTGGCCTGGACTTTGCCACGGCTTCCGGCCAGTTTGCAGCAGAAGCCGCCTGTGCGGCAATCGACAAAGAAGACGTGAGTGCAGCTGGGCTGTCTTCCTACAAAGCGGCTTTAGACAACTCCTTTGTCACCCAAGATCTGCGCACCTTCAAAGAATGGCCGGCAACGATGGAGAGTTGGGAGAGCTTGTTCACCGACTACCCCAAGATGGCCGGAGAGATCTTTGACTGCCTGTTCGTGGTCGACGGCAAACCTCAAGCGCACCTGATGAAGCGTCTGATGCCCATCATCAAAAAGCGCGGGATCATGAAGACTGGCAAGGAAGTTATGAAAGCGGTGAAGGCACTATGATGAAACCCCTAAAACCTATTACCTGCCGTGTAGACGAGCTGATCTCTGTCGACAAGTTTGCTGTCGATGAGGAAAATGCACATATCGAGCTCGACTGCGAGAACCTGTCGGAACTCGATGCTACAGAGTTTGGCAAGCTCATACGCGTCTGCCCGGCTGGACTTTATCGTGAGGATGACAACGGAGAACGCGCGTTTGATTATGCAGGGTGTCTGGAATGTGGCACATGCCGCATTGCCTGCGAGGCAACCATCGTAAAGAAATGGAATCAGCCGGCTGCGTTTTGCGGTGTCTCCTATCGCTTTGGCTAAGCCAGCTTGGAGGCCGCTATGAAAAGCCGCAACAGCCTTGAGGTCATCGCCAAAGACTTTGAGCGCACTATGCAACTGCGTGACTCGCACGGGAAGCTGTGCGTACGCTGCACAGGCTGCAATAGGTGCACATTCGGCATTGAGCTCAACAAGAAGAAGGCGGCATTGGCGGCCAAAAGAAAGCAGCAGGCCAACATTCCTCTAGCCTCGGCGGAAAAGTAACAGGCCCCCTTCCTTACTGTTCTTTTCCCTCCTTCGCCGAGGCACACCAAAGGCGGGTTTATCGCGATTTCCGATAAGCCCGCCTGTTTCTTGCAAGGAGACGGATACTAAGCTGCCTTCGGCCTTGACCCTCTTCGAGGATTTCTCTATCGAATTCTGCAAACCAGCAAAGCTGCGGCACCCATCAAACCAAGGACAAGCATCACGGCTCCGCAAAACATCCACTGATCCATCGCAGGACCCAAAAGCATCGGTGTAACAAGCGAACCTAAAAACTCGCCCAAACACTGCACGAGTGTGAAGATGCCCATTGCCGCGGGCATCATCTCCCTGCGCCCTGCTACCTGCGGCAGCGCACTCAGGCACGCCACAGGGATACCGTACCCAATGAGACCAACGCAGAAAGCTCCAACCCACAATAGCGGGCCTGATTGCGTGAGCATCAACATCGTTGCTGGAGCACTGGTCAAAAGCGCAATAACATAAAACGGCTTCGTCTTATCGGTTTTGTCGATCAGCCTACCAAAGACCAAAGACGACACAACAGCGAGCAGTCCCGGCAGCGATGCTGCGAAACCCGAAAGCGACGCATCCATCCCCTGCTGTTGCAAAAACGTTGGCGTGTAGCTTAAGACAGCAAGAATCTCCACATTAAATACGAGGTAAGCGAAAAAGAACAGGAGCGACTGTGGTTTGAAAAAACGCAGATAATCCTTGAGGTAAACCTTGTGCTGTACCTCGATATCAGGCTCAACGCCGTCGAGAGGCGCAACGCAGTCATTGGGAATAAAGACCGCCATGACAAGAGCTGCAGCAACAACGATGCCACCATAGAACAGCCACGTCCCCGCAAGGCCCAGCGACTCGTAAACCACCGGTGAGGCCGTTGAACCAATAACCGAACCCAAACAGATCCAAAGCGACCAAATACCGTTAGCGGTTCCTTGATGTTCTTCATTGACGTAGCGCTCAATCGCAAGTGGACCGGCCACTGTAACAAAGACAAACGCAATGCCCTCGATACCGCGCGAGAGGATCATCACCTGAGCAGAGCCTGCAAAGGCGCCGAGAACGCTTCCAACAAAAATAACAGTGCAAGCGAGCAGAAGGAGGCGTTTAGGACCAATGCGTTTGGCCAGGCCGCTTGCGGGCAAAGAGAGAAAGATACCCACCATGGTGAACACCGACATAAGCCATGCGCCGGTATCCGACCCCATCGCATAGCGTTCCATAATCAGACCCAGGATGCTCGGAACCTTATATTGAACAATGCAGACGCTTACACCAACTAATAGCAAAATGATACTCAGGGAGACAAACCCGAGCTGTCTCTTGCCCGTATCCGGGATTGTAGAGCTATTCAGCTCCCCAACCTCCTTCTTCTCCATATTCATTGCAGTCCTATCCTTAAAAAACCGGGTCGCACTCCGTAGGAATGCGACCCGCAGCTTGTCGTTTTCAGTAATGCTTGCCTTGTTGTCACTCGTTAATCTTGTGCAGAAGGTACCGCAGCTGGATCGAAGCCACTGATTGCCTTTGCCGCCTTCATGGCCAAAGGCAGCGAGATAAGCTCGACAACATAGCCGCAACCGATCAAGAACGGATAGACCATCGTCCAGGATGCGATGACGCCAGCCATGCCAGCAGTCTGCACGTTGTTAATCCACGTGCACACGAAACTGATGGAGGTAATCATCACAAACGCAAGAACAGCAACAGAGATGAAATGCCGAGAGATCTTTCCCTTGGCATGCAGGGCATCAGCCAACTTATTGCCCCAAGCCAGACCAGGAACGAAATCGCCTATGAACATTCCGACGCAAAAGCTGTCAACCCATGAGACAAAAAACGCAAGCGGCGTGAAGATGGGAAGCGCCTCGTTGCCGGGGATGTTTTGAACGGTGTAAAGCACGTAAGCGGACAAAATTGCGCACATGATGAGGTTCATGATCGCGTTAACGATGCGACCAAAGCCGCCGGGGCCCTTGAATACCATGAGAAACTCCTTAGAATCGCGTTGTCTAACACCGCCTCATCTAGGCGGATAACGTTTCTTACATGGGGCTAGTTCTCAAACTGGCCCAAATCTCCGGACATGGGGTTGTATTTGTTCGGTTTGGAAAGCAAGCCGTAGGTAGCGGGTTTGCGATCCTTGAGAAGGTCGCTACCGGCCATGGCACGCAGACGGGCAGATTGAATCTCACCGCGGACATCAATGTCGCTTGTAATCGCGATGCCCTCCTCGAAGCTTGTAGTCGCCAAAATCTGCTGTGGCCAGGGGCCGATGATACGACTGTGTCCCATCTCGTATTGTCCGGAAGTACAACTATCGATGAAAAAGCACATGTTCTCTGCCGCACGGGCAAAAGAGAAGATATTGCCGCACTTGAAATCGTTATCGTCCTCATTGGGCTCGATCGCCGGCCAAGCTGTTGGGCAAAGCAAGACCTCTGCTCCTTTGAGACAAAGGATCCTCGAAACCTCCGGATACGCCTTGTCAAAGCAGACCATCAAACCCAGCTTGCCAAAAGGCGTGTCGATAACGGGATAATCGCCGCTGCCGGAATAGAACATGATGCGCTCGGTAAGAGGCTGATGCACCTTGCGGTACTTGCCGGCAAAACCCTCCGGCCCGACTACGACGAGCGTGTTGTAGATGACATCCGCACGCTCATGGCTTTGCTCGGCCATGCCCCAGCAGATATACATATTGTGCTCTCGAGCCAACTCCTCAAAGTACTTAGTACTCGGACCCTCGGGAACGAGCTCCGCTACCTCATGCTGATAAGCGGCGTCATCCGGGTTGAAGATGAACATCGGGTTTTCAGGCAATCCTCCAAGAGCCAGCTCGGGAAACAAGATGAGGCTCGCACCCTTGGCAGCTGCCTGCTCAACATAGTTCTTCATCCTCTCCCTGTTGCCAACCACATCCTGCCGTGAATCCAATGCAACACTTGCGAGAACCGTCATGATTTCCTCCCCTTCCTTAGAGTTCAAATTGAGCAGCTCTACATTTTGAGTTTACTCAACTTTTGACAGATTCAATGTAATGCTACGCTAATGTGCAGTCAACTATTTTTTGAGCATACTCAAATTTTGTTACGAGATAAAGATTTAGGTTATGCACAGCACTGGGCTACAATGCGTAAAACAAGAATCTAAGGCGGTGAACATGGTTAAGCGAAGTGCAGGAGAAAAGAAACGCGACCTTATCGTGAGCGTTTGCAAAAAACTCTTCTACGAAAACGGCTATAACAACACGACATATAACGATATCTGCGAAGCAGCAGATATCCCGCCAGGAACCATCACCTACCATTTTGATAGCAAGCGTGGCATCGCATCGGCAATTGAAGATGAGTACGAGCCGCAAAACAAGATCTATATCGAGCGGATGTGCGCCAACCGTGGTTACTCGAAAGTTCAGCTCATGGCAATCGAGAACTTCCATATGTGGAAACGAGACTTTGAAGACGCAAAACTGCGCAACTTCCTGCTCGATGTATCACGCGAACGCGT
>CAVAPV010000070.1:0-8311 GCA_963590525.1 Agathobacter rectalis | reverse complement strand
GCCATGGGCAGCGAGCTTCCCACCAAGGCAGAGGCCGCAACCGCAGCCGCTGCACCCGCAGCCGCAGCCGACCCGATGTCGGTTGGACAGACGGCCCGCGAGTTCCACGAGGAGCACATGCACGGTGCTCGTTTGCAGCAGGCCGGCATCACCGAAGACGAGCTTGCCGCACGTGTTGCATCGCTGCTTAACGCTTTTAACAGCAAGGCAGCTTAAAGCCAAAGGCACAACGCCGGCATCGCAGCAAGGGAGGCTGCCTCAACACGAGGCAGCCTCCCTTTTTACGCGTATCTCATCGATTAAAATCTGGCGCAACCCAAACCGCGGCTCACACCACAACCAAACGCATGCCGCCTCTAGCGATGGGCGATCTTTCTGCGCACCGCATCCACCATGCGGCTGATCTCGTCCACATGAAGCATGCGGCAGCCGACCCAGATGATCGACAACCCAACGATGCCCGTGATGACAAGCGCGATAAAAGAACCCAGGGCCGTTGTCGTAGAAAGCAGGCCGTCAAGTGCGCGCGACAAGAAGAACGCCGCCACACCTCCCACAAGACTTGCAATCGTGACTTTAAAGACGCTGGGGGCAATAGATGCGATGTTTAAAGAGCTCATGCGTTTTTGCAAGATAGTCAAAAGCGTGATCAGCATGAGCGTATAGAAGCAGATGTCGCCAACCGCGATGCCGATAAGGCCAAATCCCTCAAATGGGCCCAGTTTGATGACGCCGGTAAACGTGACGTAGAACAGCACCTGAAAGCAAGTGAGGACAGCGTTGCAGATGGCAACCGTCTTCATGTCCTTGAGTGCGCTAAAAACGCGGTAGACAAACATATACGCGGCGTAGATGGGCAAGTTTATCGCCCAACCCATCAGCAGCGTTGCGATAGGCTCGATGTCGCCTGCAGAAAACCTGCCGGCAGAATAAAGGCCAATCAACTCGTAAGCGCATGAGAAGAGCATGGCAGCCATGGGGATGATGAGCATGAGCGTCGTGGAAAGGCCTGCGAGCATGTTCTCTCTAAAGCGTATTCTGTCTTTGCGCGACACGGCATCGCTCATCTCGGTAAACATCGCCGTAGAAAGCGCAACGCCCAAAACGCCATACGGGAACTGGTACCACATCCAGGCATAGCTGATAGAAGACGGGCCGTTTGCCGCCACATGCAAGGCGCAGCTGTTCATGACAGAAAGGCTCACCAAGTTGATGGCCGTACAGGCTATGGCCGGAAGCGCAAGCTTGATGGTATCCCTAAAGCCCTCGCCGTTGAAATCTATGAGGAATCTAAAGCGTATACCCGTTTTAAGCAGGGCGGGCATCTGCACAAAGGCCATGACAGCGATGGAGGCGAGCATGGTAATGCCCAGCCAGGTAGTTGCTGCCTGCGCGTTTGAAGAAGCGATAAAGGGATAGCCAAAAAAACCGATGATGGCGATGATGTTCATGAATACCGAGCTGATAGCCGGCCAGAAGAACTCGCGCTCAGCGTTGAGGATGCCCGAGAAAACGGCGCTGATCCCGTAGAAGACGATCTCGAACGCCAAGAACCTGAAAAACCACACGGCCGACGTCACCGTCTCGCTGCTTGCCGATGAGAACAAGCTCTGCGTCACGATGACCTGGGGCGCAAAGATGCTTGCCAGCAAAGCGATAACGCCCAAGAACACGACAGCGATGCTTAGGAGATTAGAGGCGTAGTCACTTGAGGCTTTTGTGCCGTGCTGGTTGCGCTGCTGCAGGTAAATGGGCAAAAACGCCGTGGACAAGACGCCGCCGGCAACAAGCTCGTAGATCATGTTGGGCAGGTTGTTTGCCAAAGAAAAGCCGGCGGCCATGACGGTGTTGCCCAAGGCAAAGGCCATCGCCCAGGTGCGCACAAAGCCCGTCGCGCGACTTACGAGTGTGCACAGGCTCATCACTGCCGTTGACTTGGCAACCTGCTCGCGCGTCTTGGCTCTGTCTTGAGTGTTGTTTTGAGTATCCATAGCGCCTGATTGTATATCAGCTGCGTCTTGGGCGCCTTGCCGTCAAGCGCAAATCACAACAAGCCCACTGCAACTGGCAAAAGCACGGGGCCTGCAGTTGCAGGCCCCGCTCTACGCGATCTTGCGTGCCGGTCGCAGTCAGATGCTATGCCGGTTTCACAGCGTTGATGCATACGGCGCTAAAGACAACGTCTTCGGCGCTGTCGACTACGGCAACATGCTCGCTTGCCACATAGCCCCTATCGGCTGCGACCTCGTAGGAGTCGATAAGCTCTGGCTGCGCAAAGCCAGCGCGCGCCAGCATCTCAAAAAGCTCGGCTTTTGTGCGCCCTGCCTGCACCGAGTTTCCGATCTTTCGTGCAGCGGCCACTACCTCGTCGTCGCGCTCTTTATCAGAAAGAATCGTCTCGCAGATGAGCGTTCCGCCCGGTTTGAGCACGCGGAAGAACTCGTCGAGCGCCGCTTGCTGATCGCACAGCAAAGTCATGACGTTGTTGATGTAGACAACATCTACGCAGCAGTTTCCAATACCGCCGGCAAGCAGGTCTTCTGGGTAGGCAACACAAAACTCCATGTTGCTTTTAGAAAGCCCGTTGCGGCGCAGGGCCTTGGGCTCGCTTTCCTTGGCGTCTTGGATATAGGCTTCAGAGCTGTCAACACCTATGGCGGTACCTGCAGCACCCACCTTGGCCGAAAGCTTGTAGACGCCTTTGCCGCGCCTGCACTGCACGTCGAGCACCTTCTTGCCCGCCATCGGCACGTTGTCGATGATCATCTTGGACATGCTTGCAAAGCCCCACTCGACCTCGCGGTCGTTGTAATAAGCGTCGAGCTGCGCTGCTGTGGGCTTGGAGTGCGCGTGCCCGGGCGCTGCATCCGCCGCCTGGTCAACGCCCGCTGCCTGCGTCGCTGCCATATCAGGCGCCAAGGCCTCGTTGACGGGTTTCATGGGAACGCTGCCGGCGCTCGTTACTCCGTAAGCGTTTTGCGAGCTTGTAGCCATGCCGGCAACAGAGCCGTCGGTCACCGAGTGTGTAGCTGCAAAGGCACCGTCATCTGCCAGCTGGGTCAGCTCGTTGATGCGATTGGCTAGATCGGTGCGTGATGCATCGACTTCCAGCTGGTCGTTGTACTTGTAGAAGGCCTCGTTGCCGTAGTGCGAGATAAACTGCGTCGTTGCCTGACGCGTGGTGACCTCGGCCAAGAACACGAGCATCTCGCGGCTGTCAAAGACATCGGCCACAAACTGGAAGGCATTGGACATCTTGGCATCTGCTGCATCAACGAGTGGCTGGATCTTGGCCACCTCGCGCATATAAGCATCCTGCAGCGTCTTGAAGGCCTCTGCTCCCTGGCCCGTCTTTGCAAGGGTGCACGCAGACACGAGCTCGCGCATAAAGCCTATCGCCAAGCGCTCTTTGCGGATATTGGCTGCAGACATCGTGTTGGCGCTCAAAGCCTTGGCAAGCGTCGCCTCGCGCTCACCCAGGCGGCTGATGAGCGTGTCGTCGATGCTTGCCCCTGCGGCAAGAGGCTCCTTGATCTCACGCAGCACATCGCGCGCGTTGATGACAGTGCCCTCCACATCGAGCACCTTTGCGCACTCGCCTGCCAAAGAATCCAAAAGCAGCCCCACCAAGGCGATGCGCTCGTCAAACTGGGCTGCACGGGCACGGCTGTAGACATCTGCGTCCGGGTTGCCATCCAAGATACGGCCCACCTGGTAGTCGGCGCGGTACTTGTTAAAGAGCGCATAGTAGACCGAAAATTGATCCGCTATATCGTCGTCGCGCAAATATTGGACGATCAAGTCGCGGTCAACGGGCTTGTCCATCTGCTCGTACAAAGAGATGAGTTGGGCTAGGTCCTCCCAGCCGCGTGCCGTGACAAAGGCCTTGCCACCGCCTGCCTTTGACTCGACTTTGTAGAAGCAATCGCGCTTGGCATCCAGAAACGTCGTCACAGCAGGGTGGATGCCCTTTGCGGTCGCGTAGTTTTTCCAGACCATGTAATCGGGCTCGACATCGATCTGACGCAGGCGGTCCAAGGTGACGATGTCGAACTCGTGCACAGACCTGTTGTACTCTGCCGGATTGCCTGCGCAAACCACGACCCAGTCATCGGGGATCTTGTGCTTGCCAAAGGTCTTGTACTGCAAAAACTGCAGCATAGAGGGGTACAGCGTCTCGCTTACGCAGTTGATCTCATCCAAGAACAAGATGCCCCGGCGGCGCCCGCTTGCCTTGATGTAGTCATAGACGGAGGCCACGATCTCGCTCATGGTGTACTCGCTTGCCTCGTACTCCAACCCGTCGAACTCGCGATGCTCGATGCGCGGCAGGCCCAAGGCAGACTGGCGCGTGTGATGCGTCATGGAGTACGACACGATGCCTATGCCCAGCTCGTGGGCTATCTGCTCCATGATCGCCGTCTTGCCGATGCCAGGAGCCCCCACCAAAAAGACAGGACGTTGATGCACCGGTGCGATCACGTACATGCCCGCGTCGTCTTTTTTAAGATAGGCCTCAACCGTATCCTTGATCTGGTTTTTTGCAGACGCTATGTTCATATCGTCATCCCTTCCCTTGCGCCTAAGACTGCGCTTGCAAGCCGTCTCTTAAGATTCGTCTTTTAGCTGGCGTATGTTCTCCTCGTCGATAACCACCTTGATCGCCCAGGGCGGGACAGGTGGCAGCATGCGGTCGCCGTCATCGACAAAGACAAAGGCGACGTCGTAATCGGGGGCTTTCTCGGGAAACTGCCCCAAACCGTCTGTAAAGTAGATAAGGCCCTTGAGGTCGCTTAGCGAGCCCGCATCGCGCAAGGTCTGCACATAAGAAAACGTCGGCCTGAAATCCGTCCCGCCAAAGCCGCGGATATGAAACCCCTCCATCAGCTCATCCACTTGGTCCAAGCTGGATATGAACTGCACTGCCTGGACCTTGGAGTCGCACTGCACGATAAAGACGCGCACCTTGCGCGTAAAGCTCTCGAACTGCTTGAGGATAGAGAAGCTGTGCTCCAAAAAGCGCTTAACCAGCGGGCCGCTCACAGACTCCGAGGTATCAATGGCGATTACAAGGTCGTGCATGCGGCGGTCTTCTTTGTATTCCAAAGGCTCGATGAAGGGCATGTTCTTGTACATGTCCATGCCAAAGGTGTAGTAGATGTAGTCGAACTCGTCTTGGTTGACCTTCATCTCCTCGTTAACCGTCATGAACTGCCTCAAAAACGCCGTGTAGTCGTACTTTTTGCGATTGGCGATGCGCAGGCTGGCAATGAGGCTTCCTGCCTCATCGCCCCACTCGGCGTTGAAGGTCTGGATGTCCATCTCGATCTGCTTGGCAAGCTCTTCCCAGTCCTTTTGAGCCTGCTGGTCTTGCTCGCGCTCCTGGCTGCTCTTAGGGTCTTCTTGCACGACGCTCTCGTTGCCGCCCGCATCGTCATCACCCGCCTCTTGCGAGACATCCTCGCCATCGGCGCGCACCTCATCGGAGTCATCGTCTTGCCCTGTATCCTGGCCGTCGTCTTCTTCTTGGGGCTTTTGCGCATTGAGCGTGCGCTCAACCTGGTCTTTGAGCTCGTCTGAAAGCTCATCTGCGATATCACCGCCCGCCTCGAGCCCATCTGCATCATCGTCTTGCTCTTGCCCGAGCTCTTGGGTGTCTCCGGGCGTCTTGTCCGGCGCGTCCTCGTTGGCGTTTCCCGGCCAGCTCTCGTGGTTGTCGCGCTCAAAGAGCGCATGGAGATCTGCCACCTTGCTGGCGTTAAAGCCGCGGTAGCTCGTGCCCTTTGGCGCGCTTAGGGCCATCTTCAAAAACGCATAGAGCTTGCCGGGCGTAAGCGCGCCTAGTTCCATGACCAGCTCGTCGATATATGCCCGTCGGTCTTTGTCGTCCTCGCAGGCAAAGCGGTCTTGGCACATGTCCATAACGGCGGACTCTGTGATGATGTCGCAGGTAAGCCACCAGGCTTCCTTTGAGGGATGGTCCTCGTCAAAAGGATGCCTGAAGATGCAATGCATGGTCAGATGCAGGTAATCGCGTATCGTCTCCTCAAACGACGCGTTAAAGCGCGCGAGAACACGCGGCGGGTCAAAGTAAACCACGCGGCCGTCGCAGGCAAGCGGATAGCGCATATCGGCGCGCAGAGGCTCAAGCCTCATGCGCCAAAGCGCCAGATCCAAGAAGCGAAACTTGAGCATGAGCTGGCTGCGGCACTCCTCGATCACCTCGGAGGCAAGCTTATCCTCCATCTGGCGGCGTGCAAGCTTCCTGTCTGGTGTCTGCGCGTTTTGCACCATGCACACCCCCTACAAAGAGAAGTCCATCGTCACGCCCCCAAAGCGGCGGCGCTTGACCTCAAGCAGATATCCCGTCATCGCCGCGTCTTGAACCACTCCCACGCGGTCGATGCACTCAGTGAGATTATCCTCTGTTATGTAGCCTAAGTCGATGAGCCTGTCGATAGAGGCCCTGTCGTCTGCGCGCGCCAGCGCCTCGCAGACGTCGACGACGTTGTTGAGCAAGAAGCGCGTGAGGGTGTCTTTGTGCGCGCTTGTCATGTAGATGGGGTCTTGCAAACGCTCGAGCATACGCCTGACCTGCTCATGCAGCTTGAGACCGCCGGCATCTTTGCCAAAACCCATGGCGTTGCACACAACCGTGTCGTAGTACCTGAAAAGCATCTCGACATCGCATTCGCTCATGGTTGTAAACGCCAAGGCGAGTTGCTTTCTAGAACGCGGCGTGTCGGGATAGTAGAGGTCAAAGCTCTCATGGCCCTCTATCGGCTCTACAAGATCGATGTGGATATGCTTGACGTAGCTTTCTATCGACAAGCCGCGCACCCCGATGCTAAAGATGTTGATGCTCAAGCTGAGCTCTTCGATGGTGTTGATGCCGTTAAAGGCGTATTCGGCGATCGTTCGCACCTCAAGGGGGATATGCACGCTTTTGCAGGTACCCGTGCATAGCATGACCTCCACGCCGCGCTCCTTGCGCTCGCACAAGAGGCTGCCCTCGTAGAAATAACGATGCGACAGCTCTGGCGCGACTTCGACATCGCGTATGCTCGGCTGTCCTTCACCATGGTGCGCGTAGTAGCTCACCAAGGCGTTTGTCCCCAGTCTCACAAGGCTTGCGGGAAGATTGATTGAGACAAGGTTGGTATCAAGCATCGCCTCATCGCCTACGATGCGCACCGTAGAGGGGATGCGCATCTGGTAAAGCGCCGTGCACCCCTTGAAAGCGGCTTTTCCGATGCGCTCTAGACCTTCCGGCAAGGTAACGCGGCGTACAGCCGTATGCTTTGCCAGGGCCTCGTCATCTACAAAACGCGTCTGGCTTGCAACAACCGCATCTGTCTGCCTTGGGTCAAGCAAGCCTATGAGATGCACACCGTCGTTTTCGGTCCGGTACAAAAGGCCGCAGGAGTCTATGCGCAGATACTCCGCGTCTTTAGGGATGCACACCGTGGCATCCGGTCCAGACATCACAACACCGGTATGCGCAAAGGCGTTGGCTTCAAGGTGGTAAAGCGTTGCGGGAAGATACGCGCAGCTAAGGGCAGTGTCTGCAAAAGCACTGTCTTGAATCACGCGCAGCCCGTCGTTAAAGGCAACATCTGCCAGCTTCGAAGCCCTGAAAAACGCCTTGCACGATATCTGTACCAGACTTGAGGGAGCATCAAAGCGCTCGATGCTCGTGTTGTAGAAAGCAAAGTCGGCAATGTAGACGATGCTATCGGGTAGCACAACCTCTTTAAGGCACGTAAAGCCGCTCATGCAGCGCTTTGCCAAACCCTGCGTACCAAAAGCAACCTCATAACTGGCACAAGGAACACACAGGGCAACCATCCAAGAGCCGTCCCTGCTATAGAGCGCCTTGCCGTCGGATGCTAAAAAGGCGTTGCGGTTGTCGACCTCTACGCTTTCGAGCTTGCTTTTGGCAAAAGCACCGGCTGCGACATCGCATGTTGCAGCGCCTACAACCAAACGCTTGAGCGTGGAGTTGTCAAAGATATCGGCCTTGATCGTCTCAAGACCGCCGGGCAAGACGAGCTCCTCGACATTGCGGCAGTGTCTAAACCACGACGACTCAAAGCAGTCCACCAAAGCAGGGAGAACCAAGCGCTTGAGCTTGCTGCATCCCCTAAAAGCGCAGCCACCTATAGAGACGATGGTATCCGGGCACACGATTTGCGTGGCATTAGACAGGTTGGAAAGCGCGTCGGGGGCAAGCGCCACAACATCGCAGCCTTCGATGCTTGAGGGGATGATCACGTCTTGGGCGCTCGTCTCGCAACGCTCGATACGCGCC
>CAVAPV010000069.1:0-8323 GCA_963590525.1 Agathobacter rectalis | reverse complement strand
ATATCTATTCGCCGGCCTTTGCTGCAACCGATACTACGGTGCCCTACGATTACAGCAGTGATTCTGCCAAGGTCACCATCGAGGCAAATCCCTATTGGGGCAAGAACTCAAGTGAGCAATGTGGTTCTTACTTCGTCAATGTTTTGTACGGAAAAACTCCGACCTATGACCTGTCCACTAAGTGGCAGCAGTATGTTGATGGTGAATGGAAAGACGTCGATACTGGTTCTGACAGCGGTTATGTCAGCAAACTCGATGACAGTTCTTTTACTGACACCACCAAGTTTGTTCCTGAAAGCGATGCTTATTACGCTGGCGATTACTGCAACTACAAGCTCGTCTCTACGTTGAGCGTGCCTACGGGTCTTGTTGCGGGTACCAACAACGAGTATCGCGTGGTCTATACCATCAGCACCAAAGATAAAGACGAAGCAACTCAGCAGCCCAAGAAGACATTTACCTATACCAGCGGCAGTGTGCGCTTTAAGGTGATCAAGGCCGATATCAAGGGGCTCACCGTCTCTGACACTGATGGCAATGATTTGACTGACGTGAGCGGCTATAGCGTTGACTATGACGGCAAGACTCACGGCATCCAGATTGACGGCATGGAGAAGTACCGCAAGGTCCTGGGTGCCAACCTTGTCTACTACTCTGCTGAAGACCAAGAAAAGGTCACGAGCAAGGCTCCCTCTGAGCCTGGCGAGTACTATGCGGTGGCGACGTTCCATTGCACCGACACCAATAACTACAACGTGCCGGCCAATCTAGTAAAAACTATCAACATCAAAAAGTTGGTAGTCGACATCCCCAAGTCTCCGGATGATCTAAATGTCATCATCGACCCCCGGACGGGAGTGGCACAAGAGCAGTCCGCCTTTGATGAGAAGTACACGAGCAACGAGCTTTATACGGCAGCAGGCTATAAGGCCACAGACGCTGGCTCTTACAAGGCGACCTTTACGCTCAAGGACACCGATCACTACGTGTGGAGCAACGGCAGCAACGCCGCGATAGACGTGTCCTATTACATCGACAGTTTGGTTGTGTTTATTGGCCAGGAGAAAGTTACTGTCGAGGACAACGAGTACTCCCTGGTTTGGGAGGGCACTAATAACAAGGCCGACGGCTCGGTTAAGCATGCCACGCTCAAGTCCGATCTTTTTGGCACCGATGGCAAAGCAACGGCGATCCCCGATTGGGCGCTTAACTGGAAAGATGACAGGCCCTATGAGGAGAACTCTGCTTTCTTTGTCTACCTCTGCGGAGACATCAAGACAACGGACTTAAGCAAGATAAAGATGCTCGTTGGCTACGACGAGCAGGGTAACGAGATCAGCTACTTGCAGATCATCGCTTGGATGGGCGGCGCAAAATCTGGTGATACGGCAATAATCGAAGGTGTTGAGGTTGTTGCCAAGAGCTTTGCAGATGTGGCCGAGTTTGGCGTGAAGGACACCTCTGTTACAAAGGTGGCCATGTTTATCGCTACGGGCCTTAAGAACGTTTACGTCTATGGCGCCCCGACGACCGATTTCACGATCACCAAGGCCGATCCCGCTCCCAGCCCGAGCCCTGCTCCTGCACCTGATCCCGAGGCGATTAAGATCGATGTCCCCAGTGCCTATGCGGGTCTTGTTGCTAACGGCACCGAGCAGGCTGGCATCGATGAGGGCACAGGTTATGTGTTGAGCGGCGACTACAAGGCCACCAAGGCCGGCGCCTATACGGCAATTGTCACGCCAGCAGATGGCTATGTGTGGTCTGATGGGACAAGCGATTCCAAGAAGATCCAGTGGACGCTTGCCAAGGCCTCTAAGCAGCTGGTTTACAACGGTAAAGAGCAGACGGGTGTCGCAGCCGACGCAGGCTACGAGCTCGACGGCAAATATGCCGCTACGGATGCGGGCACCTACAAGGCCTACATCACTTTGAAGGACGGCTACAAATGGGCCGATGATACCAAGACCAACGTCATTGCGGTCAAGTGGTCTATCGCCAAGGCAAACAACCCTGTCAAGGTCAAAACCAAGGCCAAGACCGTTAAGTATTCCAAGGTCAAGGGTAAGAAAGTGACGGTCAAGCCCGTGACGGTTAAGGGTTTGGCAGAAGGTACGCAGGCAAGCTTCAAGAAGGTCAAGAAGAACTCCGATACCAAAGCTTATAAGGCCCTTACGGTCAATAAGACCACTGGCAAAGTGACCGTCAAGAAGGGCACCAAGAAGGGTATCTACAAGCTGCGGTACAAGGTGAGCGTGGCCGGCACCGCCAACTACAACAGCTTTGCCAAGACCGTTACCGTCAAGGTTAAGGTGAAGTAGGGGAGGGTTGCGCCTTCCATGCGTTTTTGCGGGCCTCGCGCACATCGCGCGGGGCCCGTTAGCGTTAGGGGTGCGGTATGTTTAACGGCGACGTTAATGGCTCGGTGCGTCTCGTAGAGCGCTGCGATATGTCGCGCCTGACGGCGTGACCGGGCGGGCAATGCCCGCCCCTACAAGCACCTGCGAACATCGGATCACCGAAAGCATCTGCGTACGGCGGCCCTCGGGTTGGGTGATTCCGCGATCTGCTGCGAGATGTGTAACCGCGTAGGGGCTGGCACCGCCAGCCCGCTAGGTTGCATGAGGCCGCGAGAACATGGGGTCCGCATCGCCAAAAGCCCTGCGTGCAAGCAGCACTGGGTCGCGGCTAGATTCTTCGACTGCGGCCCCTGCCGGGGCCTTCGCTCAGAATGACACACTTGGGAGGTCCTTGATAACACGTCGTGCACCTGCGGATCGGCGTGTTGACGAGGGATGACCTACACCTGCAAACCGCAGGTTGCTGCAAAAGCTCTCTGCTTCTTACTGCTCGATGTAGGCGCGCTGGATGACGATGGGGGCGATGGGCGCCTCATTGGCGTAGGTGGGCAGCATGCTCAGCGACTCGAGCAGCTCGACGCCCTCTATCACTTGCCCAAACGCGGCATAATCGCCATCCATGGACGGCACGTCGTTGACCAGGATAAAGAACTGGCACGAGGCGGAATCATAGCCTTCTTGACGCGCCATAGAGATCGTCCCGCGCTCGTGGTGCAGCGGGTTGCTGATGCCGTTGTTGGCAAACTCACCCTTTACGTAGAACTCCGTTTCTCCGTCGCCTGTGCCCGTGGGGTCTCCTCCTTGCAGCAAGAACCCCGCCACGGCGCGATGAAAGCGCAGGCCGTCGTAGAAACCCTCGCTTACCAGCTTTAGAAAATACGCCACGGTGATAGGCGCCGCCTGCGGGCATAATCTGATGCGCACCGGCGCTTCAAAGTTGAAGATCTTGAGTACGACAACGGGATCGGGACCATAGCTTTGAGGGTCGATAGGCGGGGTGGTGATGAGCTCCATTGTGCGGCGGCTCCTTTGCATGCGGTGCATCGTCAAATGATTGCGATGATTGTAACGCGGGCGAGCAGTGCCCGCCCCTATGTGGTTACGCAAACCTATCTGAGCTGCGGCTAGATCCTTCGACTCCGCGGCTTGCGGCCGCTGCGCTCAGGATGACAGATCAAGATACGGCTTGATCTCGCTCGCAGGTGTGCGTAGGGGCTGGCACTGCCAGCCCGCTAGGTTGCATGAGGCTGCGAGAACGTGGGACCTGCATCGCTAAAAGCCCTACGTGCCTGAAGGCACGCGTTCGATACGTCGCGGCTGGCGCCGCGACCGGGCGGGCAATGCCCGCCCCTACGTCCACCTGCGAACATTGGATTGCCGAAAACATCTGCGTACGGCGACCGTCAGATTGAGTGATGCCGCGGTTTGCTGTGAGGTGCGTAACCGCGTAGGGGCTGGCACTGCCAGCCCGCTAGGTTGCATGAGGCTGCGAGAATGTGGGGCTCGCATCGTCAAAAGCCCTGCGGCTGCACTGAGTGGCTGTTTTGCCCGTTTAACCTGCGCTTTCGCGTTAAAATAAGAGGATTGGACCACAGTACATCATTTGAGGAGCTCTTATGACTTCCACCCTCGCAAAACACCCCACACTGCACCGGATGGCAGCTGCAGCGATCGCCGTGTTTGCGCTCGTATTTGTCGCGATGCTTGTGCCTTTGACACCTGCAGCACACGCCGATACCCCCGTGCAGATAGGCACTATCCAGGCTTTTCAAGACGCAGATGGCACCAAGCCTATAGATGACCAAGGTGCCATTCCCGTCTACAGCGAGAGCGATGTCATGGACTATATCAGCACGTGTAACGACCTGGGTCTCAAGTCCATCACGATCAATATGAGCAAAGATTGGAACACCAAGGACGCCGGGCGCATCTTGCTGCCCGAGGGCATGACGTTGCGTCTCAATATGCACGGCCATATGCTCGACCGCGACAAGTACAAGTACGACGGCCAGAGCTTGGTAGGCAGCGGCAGCGGCGAGGTTATCCATCTCAAGAAGAACAGCAGGCTCTACGTTGACGGCGGCACTACAGAGGAGAACGAGGCAACGGAGCACAAGGGCTCTCTTTGGAAGACCGTTTATCGTTATGACACCGCCAACGTCTGGCATCTTGATGACAACGGGAGCGTCAGCATCAAGGGCGCTTTGATCACCGGCGGTTATTGCGACGACAAAAACGGCGGCGGCGGTATTTCCACCGAGGGCACGGGCGTTACCATCTCCATCAAGAACGCTACCGTTGCGGGCAATTTCTCGGATGAGTTCGGCCTGCTCTACGGCAACGGCGGCGGCATCGCCATCCACGGAGCCAACTCGTCGCTCACGCTTGAGAACGCCAGCGTGTCTTACAACGGGTCCGACTCCTGCGGCGGCGGCATCTACGTGCGCGAGAAGAACTGCTCGATCACCATCGACAACAGCACCGTCTCGCACAACTACGCGGTAAGCGACGGCGGCGGCATCTATATAGACGACAACAGCACCTCGGTCACCATCAAGAACAAATCGTTCTTTGAAGATAATCGCAGCCGTTACGATGGCGGCGCCATCTATATGGACGGCGATGGAGATCTCTCGATCAAGGACTCGACTTTTAAAGAAAACGTCGCAACCGATGATGGCGGCGTTGTCTGCATCAACACGAAATGCTCGTTTACGATCGAGGGCTGCGAGCTCCTTGAGAACAGGGCCGGCGACAACGGTGGCGCCATCATGCACAAGGTCAGTGGCGGATCTTTTACGATCAAGAACAGCAAGCTGCTCAAGAACGGATCGGGCGATTACGGCGGCGCTATCTGCGATTGGTACGATGACACCACCATCAACATCGAGGGTTGCACGATCAACGAAAACTACGTTTGGTATTACGACAGCACTGTTTCCCCCTCAAAAGACGAGCTTGCCGGCGGTGCCATACACCTCGAGGACAAGGCGACTCTCAACATCAAGGACACAGAGATCCGCGACAACACATCGCCGGGCTATGGTGGAGGCATCAGCGTTACAGACCCCTCGACTATCACGCTCGACAACTGCTCGATCCGTGGCAACCTGGCTAAAGCCTACGGCGGTGGCGGCATCGCCTTCTACACCAACTCCCTCATAGGCAGCGCGGGCGAGATGACTCTCAACCTCAAGAACGGCACGTCTATCTATGCAAACGGGGCAACCATGGATTACGGCGGCGGTATCTACGGCCGCAGGTACTCCCTCAATATCACCGGCGACGGCACCTGCAGCATCACGGGTAACTATGCGATAAACGGCGGCGGCATTGGGTTCAACAGCGAGACCGCCTACACTCAAAAGCTCACGGTGAACAACGTGAAGATCAGCGAGAACAGCGCCTCGTACGGCGGCGGCATCTACCTCAAGCGCAGCGAGTGCACCTTGAGGGATGTCGAGATCACGCTCAACTACGGCGGCGATGCAGACGGCTGCGGCCTCTTTGTCTCGTCCGATAAGTACTACGCCCTCACCTTTGAGCGCAAGGTGGTCATAGATAGAAACATCAGGGTGATTTACGGTGACCCGTGCTCTATAGGAAACGTCTACTTGGAAAACGAAAATCAGACGATCTGCGGCGGCTCGGGAGAAAACGCCCTCAGTGCGGATAGCCGTATCGGCGTGAATGCCATCGCCGCAGACGGCGTGACAGAGCGTCAGGTTTCGGGCAACGACGACTTCCTCACGAACTTTGCAGATGTAGAGGGCGCGAATTTTGAGAAGGCGTTTTACTCCGACTTGACTGATCGCAAGGCAGTGAAGAAGAACGGCCATCTCTATTTGGATTCGAGCCAGAGCACGACGTATGCCTTGAATGCTGTTACCAACGGCTACACAACGACAGAGTACGTCAGCCAAAGCTCGATGGTCACTTTTAATACGAGCGATTACGCCAGCGACGCTCCTGAGGGCAAGACTATCGTTGCTTGGAAGATTGAGTCTATCGATGGGTCGAGCTCGTATATCAGGGCTTACGGCGGCAAGGCGAGCTTCCGCATGCCCGCTTGCATCACGGTGGCCACAGCTGTTTACGGTGAGCAGGTTGTTACCGTCAAGGCCAATTTCTTAGATGCAACCAACGCTTGGGATCACTTGGGTAACGAGAACAAATCGGTCAAGCTCAACTCGTTGGAGCTTACAACAGCCAGCGGCAGCACCATTATTGTCCCTGCCAGCGTCTTGGCAAGCAAGGTCTCTGTCCCCAACGCAGACGAGGACAAGGGCGCTTGCACGGAGCAAAAGAGGAGGAGCACGTACAAGGCTGTTATCAGTGCGTCGGTGCTTGATGATTACGGGCTGTGCCTTGCCGACGCTAATGAGGTGAAACTTACGACTACTATGGCCACAGTTGGCTTTGGAGATGGGGCTGTAGAGAATCAAAAGATCACTGCCAACTCGTCTGCTGCCACCCTTGAGTTTACGGTGAACTACACCAAACCGTCAGACGAAGGCAAGGTCAAGGTGACCTGCGTCAACATGAACGACGAGAAAAACGCCGCCATCTCCTATGCCGAGACCGCCTTTGAGGATGAAGAGTCCGTTAAGGTCACAGCTCCTGCAGTTGAGGGCTGGGTGTTTAGTGGCTGGGATACGTTGCCTGCTGGTGTTACAGAGGGCGAGGACAAAAGCCTTATGGTGCCCAAGTCTGATGCGGGCGTTGCGCTTGTTGCCAAGTACACGCCTAAGGTGAGCGCGATTGCCGTGCAGGTAACCGTGCCGCAGGAGGGCTCTGCGGAGGCTAGCAAGCTCGAATCCTGCAAGCTTGTGGATTCTGCCCAGGTGCAAGATGTGACGAATGCTGCCAATGAGGGCGTGGATATCAAATGGAGCATGGCAGAAGACGATGCCAGCAAGGTCGTGACCATCACCACTAAGCTCAGCGGCACTGAGCTGGGTTGCCTTATCGATAACACAGCTACGGCTGCAGCTGTCAACGGCATTGCGGGCACGCTGACCGTTGACGAGGACGCCGGAACTCAGACGGTGACTGCCACTATCCCTGCTCAAAGCGACAGGCGCTTTGATGGGCTTGTTACTCAGCTTAGCGATGTCACGCTCTATGGCACCGACGGCAGCGCTTATGCGAGCTACCTGCCTGTCACGGTGGAGTACCGCACCAAGGACGGCAACACCATGAGCGCTACGGTTGTGTGGGATACGGCAGGTGTTGATGTCACGCAGAGCTCGTTTACAGTCAAGGGCAGCTTTACAGATGCGGCCTTCTCTACGCATGAGGTGAGCCTTAAATTTGCGGTTGAAGCGCTGCGCAGCGCACCTATGGTGAGCTGCGACGGTGCGATTTACGAGTCCACCGAGGTGAGCTTTGCAGCAGGTGCCGATTGGGGCAACCCCAGCAAGGTCACCTATCACTACTATGTTGGCGATAAAGACACCAAGGCGGATTCTGTTGATAAGGGCAGCTATACAACGGCAACGGACGGCAAGGTGAAAGTGGACAAGACCTGCACGCTGCTGGTCTACGCGACGCTGGAGTACGCGGCCGATGAGGGCTCTGCAGAGGGTGCCACTACGGTGGATACGGCCGTGGCCGCTTATGATTACACGCTCAAGACTAAGCACAACTTGACGATTACCGGTGGTGTAGCGCATACGTCTGGGTCTGGCAGTGAGGCCGCAAGCAATGCCGACGAGGGCGAGGATGTTGTGGTCGAGGCCACTGTGCCCAGCGGCGCGGAGTTCGATAAATGGATTGTGGTTGCCGGCGACGTAGAGCTGGAGAGTGCCTCTACAGTAAAGACGAGGTTCACCATGCCTAGTGAGGATGTCGAGCTGCGCGCTGTCTTCAAGTGGCCCAGCAGCGACGATGACGACCCCGCGCCTACGCCCGCACCCGACCCCGACCCGGCACCGACGCCGGACCCGGACCCCGCGCCCTCG
>CAVAPV010000068.1:4335-8974 GCA_963590525.1 Agathobacter rectalis | reverse complement strand
CATCAGCAAGCAGCCAATACCGGCAGCCGCCGGATCGTATTTATCGGCCAGCCCTGCAACGCGCCCTGCCGTATCCGGCGTAAACTTCCTGGCCAGCAGGCCCGTAGTCAAATGCACGCCTGCTCGTTCCCATTACGTCGACCCGCCAGCCCTCCTAGCTTGAAGACGATATTGGATCTTTGTAGAATGGCCAGGAGGGTCCAAGCAACAAGATGAAGGTCAAACCGCTTCAAAAGCTGTCATCCGCCCGGCTTTTCTGCTGTTGCTAAGAGCCGACGAGCAGGTATGGGAGGAACAATGCTCTTTTCGATCGTTTTGGCTATAGCAACTGGTCTCGCCATGGCCGCCCAAACCCCCACTAACACCTCCTTGGGGTTCATAGTGGGTTCCCTCCAGGCGAGCCTTACAAACTTTGCAGTGGGCCTGATCCTATGTCTCTTATTGATGCTCGCTATTGGGCAAGGCGATATAAGCCTTGCATTAAACTGCCCAGCTTGGCAGCTCGTGGGCGGTGCATATGGCGTGGTCATTCTCATCTGCGTTATCATCTCCACCCCAAAGCTGGGCGTCGCGCTTACGATGTCGATGCTCATGTTTGGGCAGCTTATTGCTGGCATGGTTATCGATCAGTTTGGGCTTGCAGGCGCGGCTATCGTCCCCATAACACCGCTGCGCTTTATAGGCTGCTTGGTTGCGGCAATAGGGATCTACCTGGTCTACAAAGGGACCGCCAACAGCGTATGTCTTGATTCTAAAAAGCAGACCGCTTACTTGTTCCTACCGTTTTGCGGAGCAGCCATAGCCAGCTTGCAGCCTTCTACCAACGCTGCCCTAGGTGCAAGCATAGGTCTTATCGAAGCCTCATGCGTCAGCTTTGCAACCGGAACGCTTATTCTCTTGGTACTGGTTCTTATAACGAGCAAAGGTCACCCAAAAAGCTACAAAGGGGCAAAAGCCTGGCAATTCACAGGTGGATTCTACGGAGCATTTGCAGTCTTTTGCATGATAGTGGGCTCGCCGGGCATAGGCATTGGCTTATGGAATGTATGCGGCATGCTGGGGCAGCTTGTTGGTGGCATGGCAGTCGACACGCTGGGTTTGTTCACCATGAGTAAACGCGCCATCAACAGCAAGCGCATAGCTGGCACCGGGTTCATCTTATGCGGCATAGCGATTGTGACGATTGCAAAGATACTGTAGACCCCAAATAGCGCAGCATCGCATGGAGATCAAGCGAGGAAAGCGACATGGACCAGTGGCAAATGAGGGAATACCTCAAGCGCATCGGCTTTGACACGGAGCTTGCAGCAGACGAGCTGCCAAGACCTAGCCTCGAGCTTCTCGATAGGCTCATCGAGCTGCATCAGCTCAACGTACCCTTTGAGGACCTTGACCCCTACAGGCTCAAGCGCCCTATCTCTCTAGACGTTGACGACCTCTATCAAAAGATTGTGGTCAACCAGCGCGGAGGATACTGCTTCGAGCTCAACAAGCTTTTTGAGCTGCTGCTCAAAGCGCTGGGCTTTGACGTATGGCCGAGTATCGGGCGCAATGTACGCGGCAGCTCGGGCGATATACACGACACGTTGTCGCCCATTATGCATCGCAGCGAGATAGTCCGCATTGACAGCAAACTCTATGGTGTCGACGTAGGCTACGGCGGTCCCATGCCCGCGCGCTCGTTCCTGCTAGAAGACGGAGCGCACATCAAAAGCTACGGGCAGCTCTTTGAGGTGCGACAGCTCGACAGCGCATGGTGGCAGATCGCTTATCGCAAAAGCGGCGATGCAGAAGCTGCAGCGTTTTTGCCGGTCGTCAATTTTATGGTCAGCCCGGCGCAAGAAGGCGACTTCGAGCTCATATCGCATTGGTGCTGCACACATCCTAGCTCGCCGTTTTTGGGCAATCTCATCTGCAACCGCAGGTTGCCAGACGGCAATGTCTACCTGCGCAACACAACCCTCACACGCACGGTCAACGGCAAAAAGACGATTGCCGAGCTAGAAGAAGATCAAATCCCGCAGGTGTTGAGAGACGAGTTTGGCATCGAGCTATAGTTGCGGGACGGACAACAAGCAGCAACAAACACAGGAGAGTCATTGAGAATCACCGAGGTTCAAGACAGAAACCCGCAGCTGATAGATGAGCTGCTTAACGTATGGGAGCGCTCGGTTAAAGAGACACATCTGTTTTTGACGTCAGAGCAGGTTGCAGCCATCAAAGAGTACGTGCCCCAGGCATTAGAGAGCGTAGAGCATCTGATAGCTGCAACCAAAGACACGGCGCAGGCCGATGAAGATATGCCCGTAGCTTTCATGGGCGTGACCGACAACAAGCTGGAGATGCTCTTCATCGCTCCAGAGGAGAGAGGGCGTGGACTGGGCAAGCGTCTTTTGCAACTTGGAATAGAGCGCTATGGGATCAGCGAACTCACCGTCAACGAGCAAAACCCGCAAGCTGTTGGGTTCTACAAGCATATGGGTTTTGAGATCTATAAACGCACCGAGCTCGACGAAGAAGGCAACCCCTACCCCCTCCTCTACATGAGGCTGAAATAGAGCGCTGACCTGCATAAATGGAGAATTGCCAGCGGCTCAAGACCACGCAAACTGAGAACTGCGGCGGTTATCGGCTAGCCCGCAACATCTGGGAGCTGCAGCAAAAACTTCCAAGCCGGCAGCACCTCTATACGAACGTCGCCATCTGTGATTTCGCCCTCGCCATCTTTAGTGACGATCACAAAACGCTGCGCAGCATCGTCGATTTTCGCAAGCTTGACCAGGCTTGCAAGCTCACGAGTCCGCGCGCTCTGCGAAAGCTCGTAGGCTACCTGGACCGCAAGACCCTGCTCCGGAATATAGAAATCGATGTCAATACCGTTTTTAGTCGACTTCAAGTAATGAAGCCCGTCGCCAAAGGCATCAAGCATTGCCACAGCGACCTCATTTTCAAGAAGAGCGGGGTCCTTGCTCACCAAGAACAAATTGAGCAAGCCGTTATCACTAAAGTAGCGCTTGGGATTACCCTCGCGCTCAACGAACTTAGCCACCGTGTTCTTGATGTCGAACAGCAAATACGCCTCGCGGGCCATGCTCAGATAGTCCAAAAGCGTGCTTTTGCCGATGTCGTAGCCAATAGCACGAAGCATGCCATGCAAGCTCGTCGCCGAGGTCTCGTTGCAAACAGTCTCGGCGACCTTCTTCATAAGAACGCGCAAGGCATCAGGGTTTCTCACCCCGTTGCGCGCGGCGAGGTCCCCAAGCAGCACCTTCTGATAGACGCTTTCAACATACTCGCGCGCAGACAAATAGCGCAGCGATTCCGGAAAGCCGCCATTGCGATAAAAAGCGTCGAATGCGCCGGCGATGGCTCCCTTTCCTTTCGTGGCATAGAGCGCCTCCGGCCCGTGCGGCACGCCAGTCGCATCCAGATATTCATCGAAGCGATACGGGGTCACGTGCTTTACAAGAAAGCGGCCGCCAAGCGTTGTGGCGATCTGGCTTCCGAGCATCTTGGCGTTGCTGCCGGTTACCCAGACGTGCTCCCCGGCGTCCGCAAGGCGCCGAACAAACTTCTCCCAACCAGCAATGTTCGGGATTTCATCGAAAAAGAAATAACCAGACTCACTGCTCAGCTGGCTTTGCACCGCAAGAATGTCGCTGAAATCCTCAACACCAAATTCAACCAGGCGCTCGTCCTCGAAGTTGACGTAGACAATCCGGTTCCATGCTGTTCCTTCTGCAGCCAGATCACGAGCTATTTTGTACAGCAGCGTCGACTTGCCAGAGCGGCGCAATCCGGTAATCACGTAGTTTGCCTGCGGGTCGAACTCATAACGACGAGGAACGATATTGGCATTGCGAATAACCTCATGCTGATCAAAGATGACGGTTTTCAACGTTTCGTGGTTCATATACTCGCTCCAGTTTGTCCAATATACTGAACAGATTTTAGCTGTTTTTGTTCAGTATACAAGACAAATTAACGATATGAAGACATTCCCTCAAAGAAGCACAACCCCATAACCGGGAATAAATCCCAAGGCAAGGAAAGAAGAGCAGTGTTCCTACATTGGTAGGAACACTTGACTGCGCAGTCAAGGCGGAAAGCAGGCTTTGCTATGCGGAGGATGATGAAAGATGTGCGACAGCATTATCAATAATCCAGCGGATAATGAAATTGCCTATGCAGAAAGCAAGCAACAGACGGCGCGCGAAGCCATAGAAAATGAAAATTGGTCGGAGGCCGAAACGCTGTATGCAATTGTCTTGAGAGCTAAACCCGATGATCTTGAAGCCAACTTATTTTACTTGTTTGCAAAACTCAATCGCAAACTATTCGAACAAGGCAATGTTGAAAATGAGTTGGAAGAGCTGAAACAATACGTCAGTGATTTCAGCAATCGTCGTTGCCAAGAAATTGATTCAGAATTTCGCAACTACATACCTCACATGCGCCTCCGCCTCGAGAGAAGCCTGAAAGCGCCTCTCCTCTTTGGAATGGAGTCAGCTACTATTTTTGAAGAGTACTCAGAACCATTTCCATCTGTTGAACCCGCAATAGAAGAATTTAAATTGATAACAAATCTCGCAAATACAATACGAGATCTCATAAACAATTTGAGCTCCCACAACAATAT
>CAVAPV010000068.1:0-4325 GCA_963590525.1 Agathobacter rectalis | reverse complement strand
AAGATCTTTCAAATTTAGACTCAACGAAACAATACTTGGCGGATACTGCCGAGTTCCTTCAGAACGTAGCATTCGATATGCTCGATGCATGTAACGATGGACTTTTGGATTCTCTAAAGATTTGGAGGAACCTTGTCAGAAGGTATATGAAGTAACTTCAATATAAAAGCTTGGCAAAACCTCCATAAAGCAATGTCTCAATCAGACAGAAAAGGATGTTGGTCAAGTTATTGAGAATGCAGGCAAAGTCACGCTGAAAGATGGCCGGTTATATATTTGGGACATTCACCCCTCGCCAAGGAATATGAATACTCCTGATCGCAAAGAAGCGCTATATAAAGCATGCAAGACGCTCAAAATCATTCTTGATGACATCGATAAAGGGAAAGCTGCAGCAGACATATATTTCTATAACGACGCAATTGAGAAAAAGACTCTGTAGGGGGGTCGACCTGGCATGCTCAGGCGCTTACATACCCCCTACGCTGTCATCTCTCGTACGTAATCGGCAAAACCCGGTAGGGCAAATCTAAACACGCCCGACCGGGGCTCGTCAATCAAGCCGGCATCGAGCAGACGCTTCTTATAAGTCGACACATGACTCGAGCTTTTACCCAGGCGCTTTGCCACATCCGCACGAACGCTCTGGCCATCGTCCTTGGACATCGCCTTAAGAAAAGCGACGTCGTTTTCCGACAGCTCAGACCACGTTGCATCGAAGACACGGCAGCGTAGCTCGTCACGCGCGATTTTTGCCCCGCGACGGATATTTTCGACACTTATCGAATCCGTATCCTTCGAAGCCTTCCATGCTCTGTAACCGACGAGCTGGAACATGAAAGGGAAACCGTCGATAGCGACAACCGCCTCGTCAAGGGCTGCATCGTCAATCTTCTTGCCGCCGGATTCAACCGTGAGCGCGAAGGCTTCCTCAACCTCATAGGAGGGGATCAAACCAAGGTCGCGGCGCGTAGCCCTTCTTAAAAAGGAAGTCGTATTCCCCGTAAGCAGTGCGGAGACCTTATGCGGCAAGCCTGCCATCAACAACGCGCAGCGTTTGCCCTCGCGCACAAAATGCTGAAAGGTAACTACAAGCGAGACAATCTCGTCGATAGTGGGATCAACCTCATCAACCGTAATAAGGACACCCGTATTTGCTTCCTGGAGCTGAGCAAACAAAGCATTCATTTTGGTGCGCCAATTGGGTTCGCTTGGCACGTTTTCCCACGTCACACTTCCCAATCCACCCACAGAAACGCCTGTGAGCTTGCGCTTGTCATCAGCATCGACAAGATGCGCGGCAGACTCCGTTAAGCGTTGAAGAATATCGTCGAGCATTCCCGCACCTGCCGTAACCTCCGCGGCAATCCAGCCAGCCTGCTGGGCCCGTTGCGCAAGATACGTGAGCATAGCAGTCTTGCCGCTGCCACGAGCGCCCACAAAAATAGTGCAGAGATTGGGATCAAGACCATCCTGCTCAAACGCATCGAGCATGTCCTTGATAATCAATTCCCTGCCGGCAAGATACGGCGGCACCTCGCCAAACATAGGAGTGAACGGGTTTGCTACCACTTTCTTCACCTGTGTCATATGGCCTCCATCCACAATTGGATTTCACACTCATAGTAAACCGGGCAAACCCATTAAATGCCAAAAAGCTTTAATTAGTTTTCCTCCGGTTAATTTCTTTTACTTCCGTTGATTTCTTTTCCTCTGGTTGATTTATTTTCCTCTGCTTGATTTTCTTTGCTCTCTTTTTTTATTTTTGCTAATTTTTTTATTTTTGCTCTTTGGCAAAGGCGCAGGTAGCACAGCTATACAGACATTTAAATAAAAGAAGCAATTTCAGGACAAAGACACTCAGATGACAAACGTTTGCTGATGTCTCTCTCCAAAGAGCGTCATTGGCGCCAGTCTTACATCCCCTGCCCGCGCATGCGGTTTGCCATGAGGTCGATAACTTCCTGCTTGGAATGCACGCCCAGCTTGCCGTAGATATTGCGCGTATGGTAGTTGACGGTACCCGCCGCAATGTAGAGCTCCTTTTGGATGCGCGCCGCAGAATACCCGCGCGCCAAAAGAGCCAAAACATCGATCTCACGGTTGGAGAGCTCAAAGTCGCGCGCAACCTCCTTGCAGCAGCGCTCAAAGAGCAGTTGCTGAGCTTGGGCAGCGTCCAGCTCGGGTGCCGCGGCCGCCGTCATATCGCGAGCTACCGCCGCGCCGTCCATCGCCGGCACAGCAGCCGCAACGCCTGTGCCTTGCCGCCCTGCCAACGCCTCGCCACCGGTCGCAGCGCTCGGCGCAGCAGCATCGCTATCCGCCTGCAACGCCGCGCCCGCGCCCACAACCGCTGCAGCATCCCGAAGCCTCCCCGTGCCTGCTGCACTGTCGACCGCCATAGCCGCGTTGCCGCCGCGCCCTACAACAGCGGCCGCAGCAGCCCCGATATCGCCCCTCTTGGCACCTTCATCGGCTTCATCATCGCCTTCATCGTTATCATCTTGGGCTCCCATGCCCTTTTGCGCTTTGACGATGGCCACGATAAGCGCCACGGCCAAGACCTCGATGCCGATGAAGACCACCAGCAAAGACGCCTGGACAGATGCGATCTGATTGTATGAATCCTCCACGAACTTGGCGATATACCAGCCCACGGTATTGAAAACCGTTGCGCAGGTGCGCACGAGCGCATAGACCTTGGGCGAGCTGAGCGAGAAGAACTCGGAAAACGCAACCGCCACGATGAAAATGACCACCTCGAGCCCAAGCTCGCCGATCGATATGAACTGCGCTGTGGGCAGGTAGTTGTGCAGGCTAAAGATGGGCACCATCATCACCACGAGAAACGCCACGGGGATGAGCACAGAATGCGCAACGCTGCGGCGCTCCACAACAAAGGCAAAGCAGCTGGCAAGCACAAAGGGGATGAAAGCGCAAAACGCGTAAAACGCAAAGGTGTAATAGCTCTCGTCCGAGAAATAATCCAGAAAACCGCTGGCCAGATAGCACAAGGCGATAGGCAGCAGCAACAGCAAGAAGTTGAGCGGCTTATCCTTGGGGCCACCCTCTACAGCAACGATGGGAAACAGCTCCAGGCGCACCCAATGAAACATGAACTCGGAGACCACGGGCAGGACAACAGCCACAACGTAAAGCACCCAGCGCGGCAAATACATAACCGTCATGCAGATGCCCACAGCCATGACCATGAGCGCCGGAAAACTGCAGATGGAGCTCTTGAGGCTCACGCGACGATACGCGAGCACCCACTGCTGGGCCATGATGCCAGAGAACACACCCGTGAGCACACCGCCCGCAATAAGCAAAACAAGGCTTTGCGAGATACCGCCGCCTATGAGCAGCGCAGTAGAGCCAGAAAGCCCCAACGGCGTCACGACCTTAGTGGCGTTTGCCGTGAGAAACGACAGGCGATCTATAGGCGCAAAGGCGATGACGAGCACCGTGGCAGACATAACCACTGCACTGGCCATGTAGCTCGACGACATAAGCGACACCGGGGCAGAGGCCTCGATACCGGCAGAAGCCGCATAGAAGACCAAGTAGATCCATGACAAAAGCAGCGAGACACCGGTGTAAACCGGCGCCACGAGCGTTGATTGTCCCCTCATTTGCAAGTACTTCCTCCCCTGGTCGCCTTGCATTGGGCGCAGATGCAGCTTGCAGCTCTGCACGGTTGCGCCCCGTATCCTGAATTATCAAGCTAACAAGCCCGCAACCTGCGCAAACAGGCACGAACCATAAAGAGCTTATGGGCTTTTCAATAAGCGGCTGCGGGTAGTTTACAGGTGGTTGGCACCCATATAAAAGACCTCCAAACCATATTTTCTCCATATGTTTTTTGCGGTGCGGTGCATGGCACAGCGGACGTAGTCTGCGGGCATACCCAAGCCGCGGCCTCAAAGGAGGGGGCCGCGCAAACAAGGAAGGGGAACCTGCAATGGAACTCAACATCTCTAACACGAGAAAGTGGCTCGCGTTTATCGCGCTGGCGCTTTCATCCATGTGCACCTTGGGCGACATGGTCATCAACCCGATTGCCGCGGCGCTCTACGAGGTCTTTGCCGGGCAGTCTGAGGCCCTCATCAACTTTGGCATCACCGGCCCCGCTTTGGTGGGCTTGCCCTTTGGCATCTTGGCCGGCATCCTGTGCGACCGCATGGACAAGAAGCTCGTCATGGTCGTCGGCTTTGCGATCTTTGTCGTCTCCGCCTGCTTTGGCGGCGTCACCAACCTGCCGCTCTTTGTCACGCTGCGCTGCTTTGCAACCGGCGTGGGCTGGGGCATCACCAACACCGCTGCAC
>CAVAPV010000067.1:8072-9589 GCA_963590525.1 Agathobacter rectalis | reverse complement strand
GCCATCAGACGACGAGGATATCCAGATGGCGCTCTTCTAGGCAGTTGGCTTTAATCTTCAATTAATATTTCAAATTAATGTGTTTCTAATCGGAGTCTAACTATCGATTAATTTGTTCTGAGCAAAATCCCATTCGAAAACGCTGCACGAGCGTTATGCAGCGCATCTCAAGCAACCATGCACGAGAAAGGGATTGACGCATGAAGAACAGCTCCAAGAAAACCATGGCCGCAAAGGCGTTAGCCTGCGTGGCCTCTGCTGCGCTCGTCACGGCCATGGTGCCCGCAGCGGCCATCGCCAGCGAGGCAGGAGAAAACGAAGGCAGCGGCATCGAGCAACCAGACGGCCAAGACAGCCCAGGCCAAGAAGACCAGCAAGAACAGGAGAGCTTTACCGAGGTTGCGACAGCTGACGAGCTCAAGGCTGCCGTTGAGACAGGCGGCAACATTCGCCTTACCGCAGACGTAGAAGCGGAGCTGTCCATCACCAAAGACTGCGTGATCGACTTGGGCGGACACACTATCTCCACCCCAGATTACGCCTTTGACGTATACGCCGGCCTCGAGCTTTCCAACGGGTACGTCAAGACCACGGTTGACGACAACACCTGCACCATCTGGCTCAACCAGACAGCTCAGGTCAAGATCGCAAGCGATGTCACTATCGAGCGTCCCGCAAGTGGCTTTGCCATCGGCTACTGGGCAGACTGCACTGCGGCGAGCCTGGATTTTGCAGGCACCATCAACGGCGGCAACGGCATCACCGTCAACGGCCTGATCACCGGCGAGACTTCCAACACCCTGTTGCTTGACGGCGCCACGATCGATGTTGCCGGCCATGGCATCTATCAAGCAGGCAATGCAACCACGAGCTTTATCGGGCAAGCCTCCACGATTGTTGCTGGCAGCACAGGTATCGAGATACGCGCTGGAAAATTGACGGTGAGCAATTGCAGCATCACCGGCGGTGAAAACTTTGCTTGCAATCCCAACGGCAACGGCACCACGACCGATGGCGCAGGCATTGCCATCGCACAACACACCACCAAGCTCCCCATCGACATTGCCATCGAGGGCGGCTCGATTGCCGGTGCATACTCTGTATATGAGTCAAACCCGCAGCAAAACGACGCCGACTCCATCGCCAAGGTGAATCTCTCGATCACGGGCGGCAGCTTTAAAGGAGAAGTCTATAGCGAGGATCTGACCGGGTTTATCGCAGGCGGCAGCTTTGACAACGATCCGAGCACCTACATAGCCCAGGGCTACAGCGCAACCCAGACAGACGGCAACTACATCGTCGCATCAGACGAGGCGCAGCCCGTCGAACCCGTCGAACCATCCGAGCCTGCTGATCCTACCGAGCCGTCCGAACCGTCCGACTCCACAGAACCTTCCGAGCCCGCTGATCCCACCGAGCCGTCTGAGCCTTCCGACTCCACAGAGCCTTCCGAGCCTGCTGACCCCGCCGAAACCGACCAAGCTGACGAGCAGCAAGCCGACGACCAAAGCGATGAC
>CAVAPV010000067.1:0-7311 GCA_963590525.1 Agathobacter rectalis | reverse complement strand
CAGCCTCAAAAAATCCAGCATCACCAAAGTCGTGGTGGATACCGGCAAGGATTCCACCAACAAGAAGCTCGCAAGCACCTACGCAAACTACTTTACCAAGGCCAACTGCGGCGCAAACGTCACCGTCAAAGCTGTGAGCTAGCAGCTGCGCCTAGCACAGCGGCTATAACTGCTGCAAAGACAGCGGGTCCTCACGCGATACCGATGAGGGCCCGCTTGGCGCTTATCGACCCAAGCGCTGGAGAGCGCGGCAATGGAAAAGAGCGCTGCAGATTGCAAACACACCCTCACATCAGCTCAGCCACAAGCTAAGGCATCGTCGCACCTAAGGGCGTATAATCGCAACCATGCAAGAGCAGACAGACATCAACGTCACTTCAACAGGGAGCACAGGGCTTGGCACTCCCCTAGTGAGCGTCATATTGCCCATGTACAACTCTGCAAAGACGATCGCCTGCTGCATAGAGAGCATCAAAGCTCAGACCATGACAGACTTCGAGGTCATCCTCGTAGACGACGGCAGCACAGACGACAGCCTTGCCATCGCCGCAAAAAACATCCGCGGCGACGAGCGGTTTCGCATGATCAGCCGCGAAAACCACGGCGTATCGTACACGCGCAACTTTGCACTCAACATGGCTCGAGGCACTTGGATCGCCTTTATAGATGCAGACGATTGGTTTGCCCCCTATGCCCTGGAGGCGCTGGTAGGCGCCGTCCACGACAAGGCGCAGATGGCCGTGGCGAGTTTTTATCGCGTGAGCGCCGGGCGCTATGCCGCAAAGCGCCAAGAGCCCAGCGGCCTGTACCAATACGAGGATTACATCAAGGCCATGTTCAAAGCCCCGGCCAACTATTTTTACGCCTGTCTTTGGAACAAGCTCTTCAAGCGCCAGATCATCTGCGACGCGGCACTCGAATTTGACACCGGCATGGACTTTGGCGAAGACCACGTCTTTGTCTTGCGCTACCTGCTTCACACAAGCTGCATCGCCATCGTCGACAAGCCCGTCTACTTCTACGTCGACACACCCGGCAGCCTCGTGCACAACGCCATGAACCTTGCAGACATTTCCAAAAGCCGCACGATCTTGGCAGACCACTACGACGCTATCTGCAAGAGCGTGGGGATGTCTGATGCCTGGAGCGCAGCAAACGTGGCTGGCTTTGTTTTGTCGCCTGCCACCGACGGCATCGTCACTGCACTTGACGAGAAGCTCTGCGAGGGGCTGGTGCCCCCTGCCGCAGCCAAGCTGGACTCGCGGTTCAACTACCTCTTCTACTAAAGACAGCAGGCAGCACGCGCAACGCCACGCTCGCCCACGCGGCGCTATTTGAGGTCTACGCGTTTAGCCTGGTCTGGCTGCTCAAAGACGCCTTGCGCCTTGCCGGTAAAGTTGATGCACACCGCACCGATGGCAAAAGGCACCCAAAAGATCAAACCGCGATAGGCAAGCGCCAAGGCAGCGGCAACAGCGGGAGCCGCCCCGTAAGCGGTCATGAGCAGCGCAATGAGGACCTCCACCGCACCGATAGTCTGCAAGACAAAGGTGGCGATGATGAACCCCGCCACGTAGCCCGCAATCAAATAAGGCACCGCTGTAAACCCAAAGGCAAAGCCCGTTGCGATAAAGCAGCAGCAGTCAAAGGCGTGGGCTGCCACAAAGCGCACAAAGGTCGCGGCAGCATCTGCAGGGCGCCCAGCCGCCATGACGGCAGCGCTATGAAAGGATTTGGTGACCTTGGCCTCAAAGGGACGCATGGGTTTGCGCTTGAAAAAAGCCAAGACAGCGTTGATCTTGCGGCGCAAGAAGCGCATAAGGGCCATGAGCCTGCGCTGATCGCGATAGCCCAAGACGAGCACAAAGACCACAAAGCCGATCATCAGCGCCATGGCGGCAACGCCGGCAAGCAGGTAAAGCTGCATTTGGCCGGTTACAAGCAAGATGGCCAAGCCGATGAGCATTACGACGGCAAAGCCGCCAAAGTAACCGACCTTCTCCAAGAAGACGACGCTCACAGATTTTCCAGCGGGCATGCCCTGCTTGTAGCACCAACTCGCGATAAGGACGGAGCCGGCGGTTCCGGCAGTGGGTGCGCAGTCGTTGGCAAAGGTCACGCTAAAGACCAAAGGCACAACGTGGCCGTAGGGCACCTCCTCGTCCACGAGCCTAAAAAGACCCTTGTAGGCAAAGGCATGGGTGAGATAGCGTCCAAAAAGGCAGGCAAAAGCGATGGCAAAGGGCACGTGGCTTACAGCACCCAAAGTAGCCACAAACTCACCTAGATCCTCGCGCTTGAAAACGACGACGAATATCACCAACACGATGACAACCAAGGGGAGTATGAGGTTCCAGCGTTTTGCCATGCTTTGAGTCTCTCAGTTGCGCGGGTGCATAAATCGAGCCCGCCTTGCGCGGACTCGTGCAAAAGTATAGGAAAAAACAGCCTGGTACAACATGTTAAAGGCAAACCTGCACAGGCAAAGCGCAACTGCATGCGCAGCTGCAGGCGTATAATCGCAGACTATCCAAAGGCGGCGAGGGAGGACGCATGCCAGACGTACCCATTCTGCGGCAGTTCAACGGCACCATGAGGCTCATAGAGGTCCAGCTGCGCCGCGCCGCGCAAACCTACGACATAGAGGACAACTTAGCCATCTGCCAAGAAAAGGGCATGATCAACGCCGACGACGCAGATTTCATCAGATCGGCCTTTGACCTCAAAGAGCGCGTCGATACTGGCCAAGACCTCGATGAAGACGAGGCCGCCGCTGTCATCAAACATCTCCACAAGCTCGTGTCGTCCAACCTCAACATGGGCGACTGCGCGTAAAGATAGTGAGGCAACTTACGGCCAGTATGTTTTGATGGTCTGGGGACGGGACCCCAGCTGCCCCAATCCTATGCATCAGCCCTTAGAGTAGATCGGCGATCTCGTAGATGAGGCGCTCGGACTTCTCCCAGCCCAGGCAGGCGTCTGTGATGGACTTGCCGTAGACGCCCTCGCCTACCTTTTGGTTGCCATCCTCTATGTAGCTTTCCACCATGAAGCCCTTGACGAGACCCTTGAGATCTGGGTTGTAGTTGCAGTAGTTGAGCACTTCTTTGATGATGCGCGGCTGCTCGAAGGGATTCTTGCGCGAGTTGGAGTGGTTGGCATCGATGACAACGGCAGGATTGGCAAGCTGCGGCTTTGCGGCATAAAGCTCGTGAACGCGCACGATGTTTTCGTAGTGGTAGTTGGGATACACGCCGCCTTGCTCGTCGGTGTAGCCACGCATGATGACATGTGCCAGCGGGTTTCCTGCAGATCGCACCGACCAGCCGCGGTAGATAAAATCATGCTCGCTTTGCGCCGCAACCACCGAGTTCATCATGACAGACAAATCGCCAGAGGTGGGGTTCTTCATGCCCACGGGAACCTCGATGCCGCTTGCCACCAGGCGATGCTCCTGGTTTTCTACAGAGCGAGCACCTACGGCCACATAGCCCAAGATATCGTCTAAGTACTTGTAGTTTTGCGGATAGAGCATCTCGTCTGCGCATGTGAGACCCGCCTCGTTTATCGCGCGCATATGCAGCTCGCGCGTAGCGATGATGCCGTTGAAGGCATCGGGTGCGGCCGTCGGGTCCGGCTGGTGAACGAGCCCCTTGTAACCTTGGCCCGTCGTACGCGGCTTGTTGGTGTAGATGCGCGGCACGATGCAGATCTTGTCTTGGACCTTGGGCTGCACCTGCGCCAAGCGCATGACGTAGTCCATAACAGAATCCTCGTTGTCTGCCGAGCAAGGCCCGATGATCAAGACGATGCGATCGTCTTGACCCTTGAAGATGCGCTCGACCTCTTTGCGGCGGCTGTCGACGAGCTCGCTCATCTTGTCAGAGAGCGGATACATCTCCTTGACGGCCATAGGGATGGGAAGCTTGCGCTCAAAGGTCATGTTCATCAGTGTGCCTCTTTCGATAAAATCACATTATGTGAGAAGGTTATCTCAAATTGTTAAAACGTATTGTAGCCTTCTTCCCCTGCATGGCAACATCAAAGTCAAAACGCAGAGGATAAACGAGGCAGGCGGCATCCGTTGCAGACGCTAGACAGAGAGGCTGCCAATGCCGCTAAAAACGCCAGCGCGACAGATTAGCTGGTAGATCCAGCAAGAAGGTTTTGATCGCCGATCACGTGCCTAATCAGATAGCCCTCGCGGCAATTGGCATCGCTAGCCACAAAGTTACGCGGCTTGAACACCTCAAAGAGCCCCTTGAAGATAAGGGCGCCGGCAGCCATGGTGTCCAGACGCTCTGGGCAAAAACGCTCGACCTGTTCGCGCAAGCCGCTTGAAAAAAGCGCTTTATCGCCAGATGCAACGCCGGCTAGCGCACGCGCCGTACCGCCAATACCAAAGAGCACCGGACGCTCGTCAAACGTGATGTCTGTGCAAGCAGCAAGCTTGGAGGCGATATATGCACTCATGGCATCCGCTTCATCCTTAGTAGGCCATGCATCGGCAACAAAGCGCGCAGACAAAGCGCGACTGCCCAAATCAAAGCTCTGGATAAAGAAGGGGTCTTTGCCACATGCCGCTACAACCTCGGTTGACCCTCCCCCAACATCCGCCATCACCGCGCAAGAGGGGTCGTAGTGCTTGGCAAGGCTCGCATAACCGCATCGGGCTTCTTCCAAACCGTCGATGACCTGCACGTCAAACGAGCAGGCGTCTTTAACAGCGCGGCAAACCTCATGCTCGTTGGCGCGCCCACGCAAAGACGCCGTTGCAAAGAGATGGCACGCTGCAGCACCAAACTCTTGCTGGGCGCAGCGCACAAGAGCGGCAGCAGAGCTTGCCGCCAACTGGATACCGCGGCTACCTACAGCGTTGGAGGCATCCACGCATCCCGCAAGGGCAGTGGGCACGCGCTCAAAGCCCAGCTCACGATACGAGCCATCGTCTGCAACCTCAAAGACATTGAGACGCGAGCTGTTGGACCCGATGTCGATGATGCCGATTCTAGAGCTCATCTGCAGCCGCCTCCTTATCGCTGGCACGCTCGCTACGTGCCATATCCAGTATCTTCATCGCGCAATAGACAGAGACATAAGCGTTGGCGCCAAGGTATCCCTGCGACACGACGTCATCTACGATATGACGCAGCTCGGCAAAGTGAGCAAGCGGGCTAAAACGCTCGAAGACAGCGGCGATGTCTTGCTCAAAGAGCGCATCCTCAGTCTGCGCAACCTCTTGGTCTGCTTGGACAACAAGCAGGCAAAAGAGAGGGCAAGCGTGCAGAGATTCCAGCTGGGCGCCGTAGCGATGCATGAAATCTGCTCCCCATAGCATATGCGATGTGTAGCGCGCCGCATCATCATGGGTATGGGAAGCCAGCAAGACGTCGAGATGCTGGAAATCCTTGAAATCGCGGTAGAGCACCACCGCGCTTTTGAGCGTGGCAGTCATCTTGCGCATGTTACCGCTGACCTCTACAGCATGCTTGGGAGCAAGGCTCTCGCGTTCGTCTTGCGTGGTATAGCTCAGCCTCTCGATCAAACCTGCAAGACGATCCAACTCGTAATGCCTGTCCAGGTCGCCTTCAAAGCGCTCAACCTTGGCGCAGTTGCTCACACGCGACAAGCAAGTGGCACGCTTGAGCCCCTTGCTGCCAAGCAACCATCTAAAGTAACCCTCAGAATCCACAGGCCCTCCCCTCTTCTTCAAAACACGCGCAATTCTCTTGCGCTTGCCGTGCTGTTTGCAAATAAACTAGCATCTTTGCAATACAAGAAGGGACGGCAGCCCGCAATCGAGCCGCCGTCCCTATCCGTGCGTTCTACCAGCGGCAGCGCGCCTAGAAGATCACAACCTTGGTACCGTTGGTCAAATGGGTGTAGAGCCACTTTGCGTTTTCGAGCTTGAGCCTCACGCAGCCGTGCGATGCCCACGACCCCAGGTTGGAGAAGATGATGTCCTTGTCCTTTTGGCTGCCGTTGTTCTTGTAGCCAACGCTGTGGAACATCAGCTCGCGCCCGGAGTCAAACACCACGCCGTAGTAGCAGCTGTAGGCGTTTTCTTCTCCGTGGAAGACATACTCTTTGCCCTCGACGGTGTAGCTTCCCGTGGGAGTGGGGCTAGAAGAGGCGCCCACGCAGCATTGCCAGAACTTGACGCGCTTCCAATTGCCCTTGCTGCCGGTATAGACGGCGGTATAGCAAGTGGAACGATCGCACAAGATCAGATAGCCGGTGGCAGAGCTGGTCTTTTTAGCCTTGGCGTCAAGACGTGCCTTGGCCTTTTGCAAAGCGAGCTTCTCGGAGGATTTCTTGAGCACGCCGTTGGAATCCGAATAGTAGTTGGCTATGCTGCCGGGAGCCGCACCGCCCCTGTAGACGAGCTTGACCTGAAAGGCTGCAACGTTGAAGCCGTCAAAGACCTTGCTGCCGGCCAACTGGCCGTTTTTGGCCCAACCCATCCAGCCGTAGTTCTTGACATAGACGCGGTAGTAGACATCGTAGTAGCTCTTGAGTTTTCCAGCCCTGTTGATAGAGATGGCGGTCACGGGATAGCTCTTGCTCTTGACGCCGGCGCGCTTGCCGGATTTGGCAGCAGCAGAAAGCCCCTTGGTCTTTTGGTAGACCTTGTAGGTAAAGTAGCCGGACACTTCCTTGGAGGTGTTCTTGACAGCGATACCGATGCCGTTGGAAGCCGATTTGCTGGCCTTTCCAGCCGTGTCGCCCAGTTTCTTGCCGCTTAGCGTCTTGCCGCTTGCGGCGTAAAGCGAGTACGTTGCCAACGCGCTATCGGAGGTGATGAAGGCTGCCTCGCTAGAACCCGGAGCCGCCTTTGCCTTCTTCTTGACGACAACCTGTAGATCGGAGACATCGCGCAAGATGCCGCTCGTGCCTGCCTTGGCGCCGTCAGTGGCCCACCCCAGCCAATCCGTGCCACGCGTCTTGAGACGATAGTGGATGGAGTAGTACTTGGCCGCGGTACCCGTCAACTTGATCCTCACAGCCTGGATCTTGGAGCCGTCGGTGCCAACGCTCGTCCCGTTTGCAGCCCAAGAGCTCCACTTGCTGCCGGTGAGCACCTTGTACTTGATGCCAAAGGTGTAGCTGTCCTTGATCGCATCGGGCAGAACCTGATCTGCAAGGCTCACCTGAAGGCGAATGCACTCGAGGCGTTTGCTCGAAGAGGTCGTGGTCACCAAAACCTTGCTGCCGGGGGCAACCTCTTTGCTTCCATCGACCTTTGCCGTCTTCCAGCTCTGGCTTGTGTTTGCGGCGTGGCTGTAAGCATACGAGACGGTTATGTAGGGC
>CAVAPV010000066.1:0-9902 GCA_963590525.1 Agathobacter rectalis | reverse complement strand
GCCCGCGAGCCCGAGGGCCCTGAGGTCGCCCTTGGTGAGGAAGAGGTCGCCTGTCGGGTTGGAGTAGCTTGCCGAGGCGCTGTAGGGGCCAGTCGTCTGCGAGAACTGGGTCACGCCCGCGAGCGCGTCCGGGACGCACAGCGAGCGCGCGACCAGCGCCACGCAGACGGCCTTTGCGTTGTCGTCGAACGACTCGCTCAGCCCATCGGCGTAGGCGCACCCGTGGAAGCTGCGGAACCGCGAGCGCATCGCAGCGCTGGCGTCCTCCAGCAGAGCCTCGCACCGGGCGCGGTCGGCCTCCGACAGCTCGCCCTGCCTCGCCTCGTAGTCGTCGACGGTCGCGAAGGCCGTCATCACAGGGTCTCCAGGATGGAGGCCAGCTGGGCCTTGGTGGCCTTCTTTGGCGCGAAACCGCCCTTGGCCTCGATGGCCGCGCGCAGCTGCGACGCGGTCATCTCGCCTGCGGCCTCGCCCTTCCCGGGCTCCGGATTCTTCTCAAGCCCCGGCTCCCTCTCGGGCTCCTGCGCCTCCCCGGCGTCAACGGCCCGAGCTGCCGCACCCACGTATCCTTTGGACGACAGCTCGGCGTACCGCTGGGAGGTCAGCTCCACCGCCTCGCCCGCATAGCGCACCTCTCCGGTGTCCTTGTCGCGGTAGGGGTAGGTTACGACAGCTCTCATGCTTGCTCCTTACGGTCTGGCCTAGGCGGTGGCGGCGATGGTGCCCTTGACCACGAAGTCGGTGTACTCGGCGAAGAACTTCACGCCCACGAGCGCCACGGTGTCGTAGGTGACGCTCTTGAGCTCGGGGGCGTGCTGGATGGCGATGTAGCCGGTCTCGTCGGTGTAGAACCCGAAGAGGTCGTCGCCCTCGTTGGAGGCCACGTAGACCTTGACGTTGTTCTTCACCGTGGCGTAGACGGTGCCTGCGGGCACGCTGGCCGTGGAGATGAGGGTGCCCAAACCGCTCCAGTTCTCGATGTAGGAGATGCCGAAGGCGGCGAACACCTCGGAGTCGCCGATGCACTTGGCGAAGTCGACGGGGTTCACGAGGAACACGGCCTCCACGTCGCCGAAGCCCAGCTCCTCGACCTTGTTGGAAAGCGCGGCCCATGCGTTGGCGGCGCAGGCGACCAAGGTCGCGCCGGTGGCGGTGGTGGTGCCGGTTGCCAAAAGGTCGACGAAGCCCTTCTTGATGGTGGCCTGGATGTCGCTGACCATCGCCGCGTCGGTCTTGTCGACGGCGGCGTCGTAGCCGCGGCGCTTGATCTCCTGGATGGTTGCCTGCTTGCGGTAGCCCTTCACGTCCACGGTGAAGCTCTGGACGTCCTCCCAGGTGTAGCTGGACAGGGGAATGTCCTTGCCCTCGGTGTACTCGTCGGTGGTGAGGGTGCCGGTGATGCGCTTCTGCTTGAGCGTCTCGCCGGGCATCGCCTGGATGGGCTCGCAGGTGGAGAGCATCGCGGCCAGCTTCTCGATGGACTTGGAGAAGGTGTTGGCCAGGTCGATGTCGCGCGCGCGGGCGAGTGTCTTCACGTCGGTTGCTGCCATGTCTCGTTCCTTTCTAGAACAGGTCTATGTTGGCGGCGATCGCCGCCTTCCTTTCCTTCGCATCCTTGATGGAGAGGATGCTCTCCTTGGAGGGCTTGCCGGGCCTGTCCCTCTTGCCCGCCTCGGGAGCGCTGGGAGCGCCGCCCTTGGGCTTGAGCTGGGAGGCTATGGACTTGGCCTGCTCGGTGAGCGCGTCCTCGTCGGCGCCGTTGAGCGCGGCGACGATGGCGCGGTCCAAGCCGGTCGCCTTGGCAACGGAGTCCACGAGCGAGTTGCGCGCGGCTGACGCCTTGAGCGACTCGTTCTCCGCCTCCAATGCCGCCAGCCTCTCCTCGACCGTGCGGTCTGCGGCGGGCTGCCTCTTCAGCTCCTCCAGCTGCTTGAGGTTGGCCTTAGAGCGCCCCTCCCACTTGCGCGACTCGGCGAGCGCCTTCTCGTAGAGCGCCTTGTAGTCCGCGCCCTCGCCGGTGCCGTCGCCGCCTGCGGACTGTGCCGCCTGCGCTCCGGTGCCGGTCGGGTCTGTGGTTGCCGGGTCGTTCTGCTGGCTGGGATCGTTTGCCACGATGCCCTCCTTCCCTGCAGCCGTGCGGCCGCAGATCGTGCCCCGTGCGGGGCGGTTTGCGGGTATGAAAAAGGCACCCGTGCGGATGCCTTGAATCACCAATTAACGGTGCGTATGGGTATGCCGTCCTCACCCGGCAGGTACGATTCTCGCCGTATCGACACGGAAGGCGTTATGCCCATCTCCCCGAGCCTCAGGTTAACCTTGAAGTCAAAGCCCTCGTAGCGGTTGGCTGCGTCCTCCGTGCCGAAGTAAGCCTCTGGGTTGTCCTCGACGTGATCGGCGATCGCCCTCAGCGACTGCACGTAAGCAGCGGCGACCTGTCTTTTGGCAAGCATGCTCCATTCCTTTCCGGGTACCAAAAAGCCGCCCGGGAGGCGGCTCGGTTTGACGCTTAGGTTGTTCAGATGGATATCTGCTGCGGCTTGCCGCAGCCGCGGGCTACAGGCGTGATGTTGCTGCCTGCACGGCTGTTGCCAGCGCGGTCTCGAATGCGCGGCCCAGAAAGCCCTTTGCCTTTTGCATGCGCGAGTTCTCCCTCACGTATATGGCTCCGTCCATCGTTATCACAGGATCGCACGTGACGGCCAGGCTAGGCGAGTCGATGACGACTCCTGAGACGCCATCGAAATAGAAGCCCTCCACCAAGCCTTTGGATTGCAAGCCCCTCGCCACATCGGCGAAATACGACTCGTTGCAGCCGGTGAGCTGGCGCAACGCCGCGACATCGACCTTCTTGCCGCCCTTCATGCACTTATACAAGTATGCGAGGATCTTGTATGCGATGACCTCGAAGTCGTCAGACGCCATATTCGCCCCCAATGTCCTGATAACGGCCCAGAAGCTCCCTGACTTGCCATCTGTCAGCCAGCTCAGCCTCCTTGAGGAAGCCCCTGTGGAAAAGATATGCATATGCAAGGTCTGACAGGGAATAGCAAAAGCTGATCGGCTCGGCGGCCGGCAGCAACTCAAACACATCGGCGATGTCACCGGGGTAGTCCCTATGGTTGTAGAGGATGTCGCCCATAGCGGTGAATGCCTGGCCGCCGCCATGTTGGATCATGGCGATGATCTCATCATCTGGCCTAGGGTTCACCATTGAGGTTCCTCCTCTCGTCATCGAAAAGCACCTGCAGCTTCTCTACCAGGTCATTATACCCGTAGAGTGCAGCCCTATCCATTTCGACCCTGTACGCCTCCTCTTCCATTGAAAGGCGCAGGTCTCTGTCAGCAAAGTAGCGGCAAAGCGCGGGGAATCCCAAATCCCTATCCTGGCAGAAGTGCTTGTACTCGTGCATCCAAGCCGACAGGCTCATACCTTCCGTTACATGAATGCTGCCAGGTTTCCCAGGCTCGCTAGAGGGACCATAGCCGATAGCCTCGTTTTCTCTCGTAGAGACGATCGTAACCACGCCGCTCTGCGCAAGGTCCTCCTTGATGCGAGCCAGCGCATCGGGGTCGTCATCCTCGGCGGGGCCGAAGTAATCCAGCGCCGGGTCGACCCTCGTCCGAAGAACCACCCTGTTGCCCACGCCCCTCTTCAAAGCATCCTTCTGCTCGCGCGTCAAATCGCCCCGCCCGTCTATCTCCTTGTACTTGAGCCACCTGCCCAGCCACTCGTCCGGGTCGTAGCCCTCCACCTCGCCGCTGCCGTCGTCCGGAACCACCAGGCACCGGCAGTTGCTGTGGTAGTGGTTGAACTCGCCGGCGGTGCTGGCGGACCAGTAGACGTATCCGCGGCTCGCGAGCATCAGGCAGAAGGTGCAGGTCTCCCATCCTGTGGGAACGCGGGCGAACCTCACGCCATCGCGCCTGTCCCTCTTGGCGTTGGCCATGATGGTGGCGTTGAGCGAGCGCAGGACGTCGTTGGCGGCGTACTCGCCGCAGGCGCGGGCGAAGCCCTCGAAGTCGCCCTTGGCGAGCTTCTTGGCCTGGTAACGCGCGACCTCGTCTGCGGGCAATCAATCCGCGGTCGTATACCGGCGAATAGCACGGAACACACTCTTTTGCCTATATACCTGTTTCTCGTTCCTGAGCAAACGCGTTGCAAGGGTGCGCCAAGTGAAGACGGCGCCAACTCGCCTGTTCCTGCACGCTGCATCAACCTGCGCGGGCGAGCAGTGCTCGCCCCTACTTGCACCTGCGAATCTTAACCAGTCGGCTATCTCCTGCATTCTGCGCTTCGTCAAGCCCCCCAAGCAACGGCTCATAGGATTTAAGACATTGCGGGAATCAGGCGGTCGCATAACGACGTAGGGGAGAGCATTGCTCTCCCGGTAGGTTTCAAAACCTTGCAACCATCAGATTGAGTCAGAATCAAGCGCGTTCTTTTGAATTGAAAAAGCCCCGCAAAATTTTTGCGGGGCTCTCAAAATCATGGTGGACCGTCAGGGGTTCGAACCCTGGACCTTGGGATTAAGAGTCCCCTGCTCTGCCAGCTGAGCTAACGGTCCTAACGCGAGGAGATACTTTACTCCCTTCTCGCTATCTATGCAAGCAAAATCTAAAAATTTATCGCCAGCCCTTAAACGCAGCATGTTGCAGAGGCACCATCAACATCCACATACGGCGCTCTTGCCGTACAATGACGCGCATCGACAAAGTTTGATGGCTCGCGCATCAGCCACACGCAGACAGGGCACGGCGCCCCAACCGCGGCACTCCAGCCGCCAGCGCAACGCACCGCAGCACGGCGCGACGCAATATCGGCAGCAGCGCACGTCATCCGCCGATACAAGCCACCGCGCTGACCCAAGCCACCGCAAGAAGGAGAGCTTTGATGATTGCACGCAAGAGCATAAGCGTCCTTGCCGCCACAGCTTTGGCTGGCAGCATGTTCATAGCAGTCCCGGCAAGCGCTATCCCGGCAAACAACGCGCTGGCAAACCAGGCAAGCGCAGGCCAAACAGCGCAGATCGCCAGCGACGCCTCATCCGTTGCGCCCGCCGCTACTACCACCGCCACCACCGCTGTCAACAGCGCGACCGCCGCATCCAACACCGTCACGCTTAGCTCATTGCAGCAAAAGCGCATCGCGATAATCGCCGATAACCTGGTCGCCCGCTTTGCAACTGGCGGCAACAACGCGACCATCGACAACTCGACCATGGATGCCGCGCTGGCTTTGCAGCAGCTGGCAGAGCTCACAAACGGCAAGCTCAAGGCGGGCAACCTCATCGACAGCACCGCCATGCTCAAGAAAATGCAGGCAGACCAGACGCTTGCCCAAGCTTCAGGCTGTGGCAGGCTTGCCAAGTACCTGATGGGACTTTCCGCCGCGGGCGTCGACCAGAGCAGCTGCCAAAACTATGTGGACTTGCTTGCCTCAAATGCGGCAGACGCACTTGCCGCTCCGGCGCAAGGTTATGACACCCGCGCCTACAACGCCGTTTGGATCTTGCCGACGCTGCTGACATATTGCCCAGATCAAAGCGCGCTCATCGAGCAAGCTATCGCCGTGATCACAGACGAGCAAGCAGAAAACGGCCTCGTCAAAGGCGATTATCAGACGACTTCCCAAGCCGTGTGGGCGCTGTCCAAGCTTAGCGCCGCGCAGCAAACCAGCCAGACAAAGAGCTGCATCGCAAAAGCTGTTGCCGCGCTGCAAAGCGCGCAGCTTTCAAGCGGGGCATGGCCCTATCAACCAGCAAGCTCCGATAAAGCCAACCTGGACGCGACCAGCTGGGCGATGCTCGCCCTTTCTTTGGCCGATGACGATGCGGCCAAAGGCGCAAGCGTCTCTGCAGCAAGCTATCTGCAAGAAGCAGCCGATGATGATCTTGCTCACTACAACACCGCTTCGCTTTCCAATGAGGAGATGGCTGCGGCTGCCGCGCTGTTAGGCCTGACAAGCGCGGCAAAGGCAGGTGCTATCGCCTTGGATCCTGGCACTCTGGGGTCCAACGTTGGCGCATATCTAACGCCTGGCAAGGCAGGCAACGTAAAAGCCAAAAGCAGTAAGAAACGCCAGATCAAGGTGAGCTGGAGCAATAGCAACGGCAAGAAGCTGGGCGTGGACGGCTATCAGATATGCGTGCTGCGCAGCGGTAAGACGATAAAAACCGTCGAGGTCAAAGGCGCGGCCAAGAGCTCCAAAACCATCAAGGGCCTAACAAGCGGCAAGAAGCTGAGCGTGTACGTACGCGCCTATCGCGCCAAGAACAACCATCGCGCGGCCGTCTACAGCGCTAAATCGGGCACCGTCAAAGTAAAGGTGAAATAGCGGCGCCAGCAAGCAGGCGTATCTCCAAGGCAGCGGCTCTCAAGCAGGCGCAGCTCCAAGGCAGCAGCTCGCAAGCCAGCCGCAACGCGCCTCCGCCCAATGCAAGCATTCTGTAAAAGAACATAACACGCCAAACGCCGCGCTGCCGCTAGCCACTATACTTTCCCATTAACAGAAGAAGCGCCCATGCAGAGGAAAGCCGGGTGAAAATCCCGCACGGTACCGCCGCTGTGAGCGCGCTTGATGCGCGCGAGTCAGAATGCTCTCATGGGAAGCGCAGGCCAAAGCGGCGATCTACCGCGGCGGCAGGCAGGCTGGCAAAGCCGCTTTGCGCGAAGGGAACGTGGCAAATACGGGCCGCGTATGCTTACGTGGCATGCGCGGCCTGCTGCTTACCGAGGGATTCTTCTGGAAATTAAAGGCGGCACGACACAGTGTCGTGCCAAAGAAGGGAAGGATTTGCGTATGAAGATCATCCGCAAGATCATGGCAACTGCAACAGCTGCAGCCTGCGTGGTCGCATTCAACACCGTTGCCGTGAGCAGTGCGTTTGCCGCGGACAACGGCGAGGTGACCGTTGCCATCACCATCATCAACAACGACGACCCCAACGATCCAGAGATCTTTAGGAACTGCTACGTCACCGTCTCTGAAGGCGCAACTGTAGGCGACGCCCTGTACGAAGCCGGCTTTGACAAGGTCGATACCCTCGAAGAGACCGCAGAGAACCCCTATACCACCTACACCACAAGCCACGACTACCCCTACTTCAACGGCCAGGACTACAACGAAAAGACGGGCGAGTACTGGATCGACCTGTACAACGGCGAAGTGGACATGGATGGCAATACCGCTGTAACCTCCAAGGTTTCCAACGGCGCGCACTATCAGTACATCTACGATGCCCCCAGCATTGACCCCGTTACCCAAAGCATGGAGTACAACTTCAACTACAGCAAGGATGACGAGTTCCCCTACATATCCGACCCGCTGAGCGCAGATGTCGTGAACAGCTACTGCATGTACGCCTCCACCAAGATCACCGAGAAGAACGTCGAGGACAAGGCCATCATGATGACCGAGGCAGAGAAGGTCTACAGCGCCCTTTCCGAGTCTGAGAAAGCCAAGGTCAAGTACCCCCTCATCGAGATCCGCGATGAGATCATCCGCGTCCAAGACTCCGTTGCCATCGACAACGTCGCCAAGACCAAGACCGTAAAAGCCAAGGCCAACAAGAAGGTCACCGTCAAGCTCAAGAAGATCACGAGCACCAGCGGCAACAAGGTCATGTATTTCCAGAAGACCAAGAACGCCAAGGTCACCGTCAACACCAACGGCAAGATCACGGTCAAGAAGGGCCTCAAGAAGAACGTCAACATCAAGGTCGCCGCTTACTGCGGCACCGAGGCAGCCAAGACCATCACCATCAAGGTGAAGGCAGCCTAACAGCCAATTGATCTGACCGTAGCAAGGCGGCCGGCATGCACGCTGGCCGCCTTGTTGCAGCTAAAGAGCACAGAGCGTGGCAGCACATACATCGCAAGGAAGACATGAGCATAAAGCAAGAGCATAATCAGAAATCGGCAGAAGAGCGCATGCAGCAAGAGGTGGGGGCAGCGCACGATGAGCGCATCGCACCGCAGGCTCCGCGAGGGCTAGAACCGGGCATGCCTTCTTCTGCGAGTTCTGATGAATCCGCAGGCGCGGGACGCATGCGCCGTGCGGCCATGGCAGCGCTTGCGGTTTTGGCGCTGGCCGCTGCATGCGCATGCGGCGTGTTTGCCTGCACCGTTGGAACGCAAGACCCCATGCTCATCGAGGCAGGGCAACAAGCCGGTGGCGATGAGGGCGACAACGCGGCCGGCGATGCTGCGGGTGCCGATGACAACGCTACCGGCAACAGCGATGCGGCAAGCGATGGCGATGCGGGCGATAAAGGCGCCGCAGCAAGCAAAAACGCCAAGGGCGAGAAGAGCTCCAAGGGCAAGGCGGCAAGCAAGAGCAAGGCCGCAAGCAACAGCAGCGGCAACGCCAGCAGCTCCCAAGCCTCGGGCTCCGGCAAGGCAAACGGCGGCTCCTCTTCTGGCAGCAGCTCCAAAAACAACGGAGGCTCAAGCGGCAGCTCCAGCAAGGGCAACTCCAACTCCAACGCAAGCAACAAGATCACCGTGACCATGAGCATCGACGGCTCGCGTGCGGGCGACCAAGACAGCGCCAGCGCAGCCGCGCGCAAAATCAGCGTCAAGCGCGGCGCCAACGTCTACGATGTGCTGGTTGCCAGCGGCGTGAGCATCCAGGGCGACTCGACCTACGTGCGCAGCATCAGCGGCTTGGCAGAGTTCCAATGCGGCGGCGGAAGCGGCTGGATGTACAGCGTCGACGGTGTGTTTCCAAACGTGAGCTGCGGCAAGTACCAGCTCAAAGGCGGCGAGCGCATCGTGTGGGCGTACACGCTCGACCTGGGCGAGGACGTCAAATGAGAAACGCCAGTGCGTGGGGGCTGTATCATCCGCTGGTACCGGTAGCGTACCTTTTGGTGGTGCTGGTTTTTGCCATGGCGCTGCGCCAACCGGCGCTGGTGGGGATGAGCCTGCTCGCCGCAATCGTCTACCACTTTGTGCTGGCCGGCCCGCGCCCCACGCTGTGCATACTCGCCTGGCAGCTGCCCATGCTGCTGATCATCGCCTTTGCCAACCCGCTTTTTAGCGCAAGCGGCTCCACAGAGCTGCTGCATATCGGCCCACGCGTGTTCTACGCGGAGTCGCTGCTGTACGGCTTTACCACCGGCGGCATGCTGGTTGCCGTGATGGTGTGGTTCTCTTGCGGCAACCGCATTCTGGACAGCGACCAAGTGCTGCTGCTGGGCGCGCGCGTGTTGCCGCTCGTGAGCCTCATGGTGTCGATGACGCTCAAACTGGTGCCGCAGTTTGTGCGGCGCGGGCATCAGGTGCTCGATGCTCAAAAGGCCTGCAGCGCGGCGAGCGTGAGCGCGGTCAAGGCACGCGATGCAAAAGAAGGCACCTCCCGCTGGGAGCGCTTCTTGGATCGCGACGGCTCGCGCAGCGCCGTGGGTGGCGCAGCCCGTCAGGCAAGCGTGCTCATGGGCTGGGGCATGGAAGACTCGCTTGAGACGGCCGATGCCATGCGCGCTCGCGCGTGGGGTTGCGGCCTCAAACGCAGCTGCTATGAGACGCGCAGGTTTCGCGCGGCCGACGCCTTCTTGCTGGCGGCCGTGCTGTTGCTGGCTGCGGCCTCTATTGCCTGCGCAGTGCAGCTTATGGGGGCGTTTCGTTTTTACCCGGCGATGCACGGCTGGGGCGCGTGGTGGCTTTATGTGCCGTACGCACTGCTGATGTTGCTGCCGTTTTTGCTCGAGCTAAGGGAGTGGTTGCGTTGGCGCTAGCTCTGGAATACAAGGACTTCTGCTTTGCACATGCAGCTGCCGATAATGGCGCTGCAGGAGTCGGGGGCATGGCTGCCGAGCCCGCCAAAGGCGCCGCCTCCCCCACTGCCGCCCCCGTGCTAAGCGGCGTCAACTGGGCGGTTGAGCAGGGGGAGTTTGCCGTGC
>CAVAPV010000065.1:5684-9968 GCA_963590525.1 Agathobacter rectalis | reverse complement strand
GCGCGCTTCGCTGCTCGCGCCTTTCAGGCGCTCGTGCGCTCGCTCCGCGCAACTAGAAAAGAAACGGTTGCGCGAGGCGTTACGCAGCGCATGCCCTTGCGCACCTCCAAATTGAATTGCAGGTGCACGTAGGGGCGAGCATTGCTCGCCCGCGTAGGTTGCAATTGCATGCGTGAATCAAAGCGTTGGCGGTTTTGGATGATCGTCTCAACCGTGTCATCCTGAGCGCAGCGAGCAAAGCGAGCGGAGTCGAAGGATCTAGATGTGAGCGGCACTGAGTTGCAGCGTGCCTTGCTTGCCTTGTTGTCCAAGCGCTTGGACATATGCAGTCAACTGCTTTTTGATGCGCTCTTGAAGGGCGAGGCGCAATCCTGATGCCGTAAAATGTCGTAAGTAATACGTGTATTCGAGATGCTCTGCGCTGCAGGATGCAAGCAATGGCGCTTGGTTTTAAGCTGGCCTGGCGCGGCTCTCGGTCTTGGACGTTAGGTTATCTGATGAGGACGTCTTTTGCCTTCAAGCGCAATCGAGCTACCGCTGTTGCCTTGCGAGCGGTGCCGGCTATCATCGTTGTTGTGCTCATCGCCTTCTGCTTCTCTGTCTTTGCGAACCAGAATCTTGAGATGGTCGACAAACGCAATACGCTTTATCTGACCGAGTACACGCAGGCTTTGGCAGAAAAGGTAGACGTCAAATTCTCAAGCTCGCTTAGAGAGCTCGAGCTCATTGCTGCCTCTGTTGCCCAAGACGAGAAAATCCAAAAAGTAACGGCCAAGATGCTTGGGCGCTTTGAGGAGCGCTCGAGCTTTGACTTTGTCCGTTATGTGGATTCCTCGGCCTGTCTGCGTACCTCGACTGGGCAGCAAGTGGATTCGAGCGGACGCGATTACTTTGAAAACGGCATGCGGGGGCAATCCGGCATCACTTTTGTCGAGCAGTCTCGCGTTAACGGCAATCGCATGGTCGCTGTTTACACTCCCTGCGTATACAACGACGAGGTTATTGGTGTTTTTGTTGGCCTGTTTGCAGAGTCAACCTTGGAAGACGATGTCGAATCGTTCTTTGACGGGCAAAAGGGTTCCTCTTGGGTTGTGACAAGGGAGGGGGAGTCGCTTGTTGTGTCCGGAGCTGCCAACTTGGAGAAGTGGTTTGACGAGGGCAATTCCACCGAGCTTTACGATTGGGCGCACAGCGGTTTTACAGATGAGGAAAACACCCAAAAGCTCGTAGATGCCTATACCAACGGCACGCTTGCGACGTTTAACTTTAACGGCGATCCCGCTTATTCGACAGGCTGCATCATCCCCTTGGATTCTGTCGACTGGAGCCTTGTGGTTATGTTTCCTTCGGCCGCCGCTTCGCAGCTTTACGACGAGTCCTACGATGTGGCGCATCGCTTTGCTGTTGCCCTTATCTCTATTTTGGTTGTCTATATCATCATATTTGGCGCGATCAACTACCTCTATATGAGAAAGGAGCGCCAAGCCGGGCGTTTGGATCGCTATCTTGCGCGCGCCCAGGAGCGGACCTCGCAGGCGCGAATCTACGTTGACCTTGAAGAGCAGACGTATATAGACGTCTCGGTCAACCCGCTTTTCAAAAAGCTGACGGGCACCTACGACGAGATGGTGGCTTATACCGTGTCCTCGCAAGACAACGAGGTTTCTGCGCAGGATTTGTATACGTTTCTAAATGAGAAGGTGCCCGATTGTGATTACGATGATGAGCCGCCCATCGTAGACGCAACCAAGATGATGCCAGATGGCTCGGAGAGGATTACACGAGCCACCTTTGTTCCCGTCGAGTCTGTGGGCGAGCGTGTGACCAAGGGCTATATCCTGCTCAACGATGTCACCCGTGCTAAAAGGCGCGAGAAAGAAGAGCGTGAGAAGCTGGAAGAGTCTTTGGAGATGGCTCAGGCGGGAATCCGTGCCAAAAACGAGTTCTTGGCTTGCATGAGCCATGATCTGCATACGCCGCTCAACGCTATTTTGGGCTACAGCGCCCTTGCAAAGGCCAAAGCGCAAGATCCCGCTGCTGTTAAGGAATACACAGACAAGATCAACGCCGCTGGCGCGGATCTTTTGGTGATGGTCGACGAGCTGCTCGAGGCTGGATCCATGAGCTCCGGTGATGCGATCGAGCTTTCCCGCGACGTCGTCGAGCTCGACAGTTTCTTGGATGGTGTCAAAGACGCCATGGCCAACAGCTTTGCCGCTAAGAAGCAAGCGTTTGCGATTGATAGCGACGCCGTGCAACATCGGGCCTTTATAGCCGACGAGGCTCATTTGCATCAGGTTCTTGTCAATCTGCTGGAAAACGCCTGCAGGTACACGTTGAACAACGGCAAGATAGACCTGCGTGTCGAAGAGCTGTCAAGCGTGCATGAAGGTCTGGTTTCCTTGCGCTTCACGGTGGCAGATAACGGCATAGGTATCACCAAGGAGTACCTGCCCCATGTGTTCGATGCGTTTTCAAGAGAGCAGGCAAGCATCGTCAACCCCGTGCGCGGCACTGGTTTGGGTTTGTCGATGGTAAAGCGCCTTGTAGAGGCTATGGACGGCACGGTAAACGTGAGCTCCAAACGGCAAGAGGGCACAACCTTTACCGTTGAGGTTAGCTTTCCCATCGCGCATGAGGAGCTTGACGAGGGCCTTGCCGCGGATCGTTATGCAGACGTTTTGCAAGGTGTAAAGCTCCTTGCGGCAGAAGACAACGACATCAATGCAGAGATCTTGGTGGAGCTTTTGGCGCAGGAAGGCGCAAGCTGCAAGGTTTGCTCCAACGGCCGCGAAGTGCTGGGCGAGTTTGCCCAAAGCGAGCCTGGCACTTATGATGCCGTGCTCATGGATGTGATGATGCCCGAGATGAACGGCCTCGAGGCAGCTTGCGCTATCCGCGTGCTCGATCATCCGCAGGCGCAAAGCATCCCCATCATTGCCATGACGGCCAACAACTTCAAAGAGGACCGCCAACGGTCGCACGATGCCGGCATGAACGCGCATCTGGGCAAGCCGCTCGACATGAACGAGCTCAAGGCCACTTTGGCAAAGCTGCTTGGTTGATAGGGGACGAGGGCGTCTCCTTGCTCGCCCATGTAGGTTGCAGCGGTTGGCGAGGCAGCGCAGCCAGACTTGCGCTCAGACTCGGCACCCGATCGCGCTCCAACCACCTGCAGCTGCGGAGAAAACGCCTTTGGCGTTTTCGAGTCCTCGCTAGCGCAGGCGTTTGTCGCGCGATCTGCCTCCTATTCGCTCGTCTGGCTGTGCCACCTAGATCAACGCACTTTTACGGTTGCCTCTCACTGTGTCATTCCGAGCGAAGCGGCCGCATGGCCGCGAAGTCGAGGAATCTAAACGCAAGTGGCATAGACCCGCAGGTGCACGTAGGGGCGTTTCCTTGCTCGCCCGTGTAGGTCGCAATGGCTGGCGAGAGGCTGTGATGGCGCCGCAAGCAACCGTGTCGCAAGCTGCGGGTATACTTCTGCAAGCAATCAACTCAGGAGGAACCCATGCCCCAAAGCTCAAGCCAAAACGCCCCCAACCGTTCTGTTGCCGTGATAGACGGCAACTCGCTTATTCATCGCGCATACCATGCCGTCAACGCCAACATGTCGGTGGACGGCACCCCTACTAACGCATGCTTTGGGTTCATGAGCATGCTGCTCAAGATGCTCGCAGACTTCAAGCCAGACGTCGTCATCTGCGCATGGGATGTCCATCGCCCTGATTGGCGCATGAAGCTTTTGGAGCGCTATAAGGCACAGCGCCCTCCCATGGACGAGGCGCTTGCAGTGCAGTTTCCCTTGGTGCGCGGTTTGCTCGAGTCTATGGGGATCCCCTGCGTGAGTATGGAGGGTTTTGAGGGAGACGACATCTTGGGCACGGTTGCCGCCATGGGCGAGGCCAAGGGCTACCGCGTCTACCTCATCACAGGAGACAAGGACGCCTACCAGCTCTCTACGCAGCTCACGAGCATAGTGACCACCAAGAAGGGCATGAGCGATATCGCCGTCATGGATCCGGCCGCTGTAGAAGAGCGCTACGGTGTGCGCCCGGATCAAGTGCCGGATTTTCTCGGCCTCAAAGGCGATACCTCTGACAACATCCCCGGCGTACCTGGCATTGGCCCCAAGAAGGCGGCAGACCTTATCTCTAAATACGGCACGCTCGAGGCCGTGCTAGAGGATGCCGATAACATCAAGGGCAAGATGGGCGAGAACCTGCGCAACCATAAAGAGGACGCGCTGATAAGCCGCGATGTGGCAACTATCCGCAAAGATGC
>CAVAPV010000065.1:0-5458 GCA_963590525.1 Agathobacter rectalis | reverse complement strand
AACGGGACTCGCGTTGGCGTTGCCGTAGACGAGCCCGAGGAGCTCTCGCTTTTTGGCGAGGGAGTGCAGCTTGCCTTTGCAGATGGCAAAAACATCGCGGCTGCCGAGCTTGCCAGCGGCATGCCCTTGCTTTTGAGCTTGCTGCGCACGGGCAAGACGGCATTTACAGATGCCAAGACTGTGGTCGAGCGCCTGCGCAAGCTTGCAGGGCAAGGCTCCTTTGATGCAAGCCTCGTAGATGAGCTGCTCGCCGCCCTTGACGATGCCACAGCTGCTACCGCAGGCAATGCACCGCGGCTCTTTGACTGCGCTTTGGCTGCGTACCTGCTCGACTCTGCGCGCTCCAAGTACGATGCCGCAAGCTTGGCGGCCGAGTATCTCAACGTCTCATGCCCGCAGGGCGATGATGCGCCAAGCGCGGGCAAGTTTGCCGCAGCTGCCTCGCTTGCCTTGGTCGAACCCTTGACAGGCGCCCTTGAGAAGGATGGATCGTTCGAGCTGTTCTCCAACGTAGAACTGCCGCTTATGGCTGTGCTCGCGCGCATGGAGTACGTGGGCTGCTACATTGACTGCGATGTGCTCAAGAAGATGAGCGTCCAGTTGGGCGATCAGATAGACAAGCTCAAAGAGGAGATCTTTGCGCTTGCAGGCGAGGAGTTTAACATCAACTCGCCCAAGCAGTTGGGCGTCATCTTGTTCGAGAAGCTGGGGTTGGATGTCAAGAAGACCAAGAAGACAAAGACGGGCTACTCTACCAACGAGGCCGTGCTCCAAAAGCTCTCTGCTGATCACCCTTTGCCCGCCAAGGTAATCGAGTACCGCGAACTCGCCAAGCTGCGCAGCACGTACCTCGATGCGCTGCCCTTGCTGGTCGATCCTGCAGACGGGCGTGTGCATACCACCTACAACCAGACGGTTACCACCACGGGGCGTCTGTCCTCAAGCGATCCCAACTTGCAAAACATCCCTGTTAGGACAGAGCTGGGCCGCCATATCCGCGAGGCCTTTGTCGCGCCGCAGGGTTCTGTCTTTGTGAGTGCGGATTACTCGCAGATAGAGCTCAGGCTGCTCGCGCATTTGAGCGGGGATGAGGGGCTTATCGCCGCGTTTAACAGCGGACAGGATTTTCATGCAGCAACGGCTGCGCAGGTCTTTGGGGTGGCTCTTGAAGATGTGACGCCCGAGCAGCGCAGTCGCGCCAAGGCGGTCAACTTTGGCATCGTCTACGGGCAAAGCGCGTTTGGTCTGGGGCAAAGCCTGCATATCCCCATGCAGGAGGCCAAAGAGATGATCGAGCGCTACTACGAGGCTTATCCCGGCGTCAGAGCCTATCTGGATAAGACCAAAGAGGATGCCTGTACAAACGGCTATGCGACAACGATGTTTGGGCGCAAACGCTATACGCCCGATATCAACTCCAAAAACCCCAATCTGCGCGGGTTTGCCGAGCGTACGGCCATGAACCACCCCATGCAGGGCAGCGCGGCAGACATCATTAAGATGGCCATGATTCAGGTTGCTCGCGAGCTTAAAGCGGGTGGCTTCAAAGCCAAGATGGTCTTGCAGGTGCACGACGAGCTCGACTTCGAGTGCCCGCAAGACGAGCTCGATCGTCTGTGCGAGATGGTCGAGCGTGTGATGAACAACGTTGTCGAGACCAAGGTTCCCATGCGCGCAGACGTTGGCACAGGCTCAAGCTGGGCCACCGCACACTAAAGGGTGAGGATATGAAGGACAGCTTTTGGGTTTACATAATGGCGAGCAAGAACAGACGCAGCCTTTATATAGGCATTACATCTGATCTTGAGAAGAGAGTTGCGCAGCACAAGGCCCACTTTTTCAGTGGCTCCTTCTCTGACCGATACAACACTGTTGACCTTGTTTATTGCGAAGAGTTCCCAGATGCAGAGACGGCCATAAAGAGAGAGAAACAACTCAAAGGTTGGACGCGAGCCAAGAAGGACAAATTGATTTCTCGTTTCAATCCTGAGCTTCAAGAGCTGTTCTAAGAATCTGCCGCTCGATTCTACTGTCTTTATCCTGAACATAACGTCAGAGGGGCCGCCCTCTCTCGTCATCCTGAGCGTAGCGGCCGTAAGGCCGCGAAGTCGAAGGATCTAACTGCGAGTGATAGCGGCATGCGAGTAGATTCTTCGACTCCGGCCCTTGGCAGGGCCTCCGCTCAGAATGACGGATGGACGTTGCCTCATGACGCGTCAAGCAACGTCCCTATTGGCCCCACAAACGCTCCAAAACATTTCAACACACGATGATGATACATTTCAGAAACATAAGTAACAGAGCAGAAATATTTGAGAAACACAAGGTTAACCGCAGGTGGCCCTTTGTAATTGCTCGTTAACAGTCGTGATGATTTTTAGCTGTTTAATTCCACTTGTTCGTAAACATCCGATTGTCAAACGGGAGGGATCAACATGGATGCAGCATTGACTGGCTTCATTCTGATCTGCGCGTTCTTCGTCCTCTTCATGACGCCTGGCGTGTCGTTTTTCTACGGCGGCATGTCTCGCAAGAAGAACGTGGGCAACACCATCATCATGTGTTTCTTGGCTCTGGGCATTGTAGGAGTGCTCTGGGCGGTCGAGGGCTTCTCGGTAGCCTTCGACGGGCAGTTTGCCGATACGACCCTGGGTCAGTTCATCGGCGGCTTTGGTCAGCTGTTCTTGAACGGCACCGACACCTTGGGTGTTGATAGCAACGTCACCGGTGTGCCGGATATGGCGTTTGCCATCTTCCAGGGCGCGTTCTGCATGATCACCGTGGGCATCATCGTGGGTTCTGTTGCAGGCCGCATCAAGTTTGGCGCCTTTGCCGCCATCATCGCCGCATGGGTCATCTTGGTCTACGGTCCGCTGGCCCACATGGTCTGGGGCGGTGGCCTCATCGGCGGTACCATTGGCGCTATCGACTTTGCAGGCGGCGACGTCGTCCACATCTCCTCTGGTGTCACCGGCCTGGTCTTGTGCATCATCTGCGGCGCTCGCCGCGGCTTTGGACATGCTTCCTACCGTGCTCACAACACCCCCATGGTCGCCTTGGGCGCAGCGCTTCTGTGGTTTGGCTGGTTTGGCTTCAACGCCGGCTCTGCTTTGGCTGACTGCTTTGGCAACGCCGATGGCCAAAGCGTCGCTGCAATCGCTGGCATGAACACGCTCATCGCCTCTGCAGCTGCAGCTCTTTCCTGGATGGTCACCGACAAGGCCCTCACCGGCAAGTCCACCTTGGTCGGCGCTTGCACCGGTCTCGTCGCAGGCTTGGTCGTAATCACCCCGGCCGCTGGTTTTGTCGAGGCTTGGGCAGCCCTCGTCATGGGCATCATCGTCAGCCCCATCTGCTACCTGTGCGTCTCCAAGCTCAAGGCCAAGATCGGCTACGACGACGCGCTTGACGCCTTTGGTTGCCACGGCATCGGCGGTATCGTCGGCGGCATCCTCACCGGTGTCTTCTGCGTACCCGAGCTGTCTTGGACCGACTTTGGCGGCCTGCTGTACACCGGCGACCCCACCTTGCTGATCGCCCAGATCGAGGGCATCGTCATCACCTTGATCTTCGTTGTGGTTGTCACTGCTATCATCGCCCTCATCGTCAAGGCTTGCTGCAAGGGCAGCCTGGCAATCCAGGGTTACGATGAGGCCCAGGGCATGGACGTCACCCTCCACGGCGAGTCCGCTTACCCCGCCTTTGACGGCCTCGACTAATCAAGTCCTGTGAAAGAAAGGTGAGTCTCTTATGAAGAAGATTCAAGCGATTGTCCGCCCCGGGATGCTCGAGCCCCTCAAGGACGCGATGAGCCAGGCGGGGCTTGGCGGAATGACCGTCAGTACGGTTCATGGCTGCGGTAAGCAGGGTGGCTGGACCGAGTACTTCCGCGGATCCGAGGTTTTGGTTACCACCCAGCCCAAGATCTCCTGCGAGTTCGTAGTTGCAGACAGCGATGTCGAGAAGGTCATCGACCTGGTTTGCAAGACCTGCCAGACCGGCGAGGTCGGCGACGGCAAGATCTTTGTCTCCCCGGTGGAGGAAGTCGTCCGCATCCGCACCGGCGAGCGCGGCACCGACGCTATCTAGCATCTGCGCAATCATAAAGACATGCAAGGCAAGGGCCCGGTTCATATGAGCTGGGCCCTTCTTTGTGCGGGCTGGCGGCGGTGGTTCTTGCTGTTGAGACAGCTGTAATCTAGGTGATGATTTGAATCGGGTGGCGCAGTGTTAAAGTGCAGCAGTATCTAAAGCATTTGGGCGCGAGAAAGAGCACTCATGATGATCGACAAGCTGGATAAACACATCAATGCCATCAAAGAGGGTTACCGCAGCGAGGCCACCTTCTTTACGGAGTACAAAAAGCATTTTCCCAGCCGCTCTGCATGTATCGCGCTTATAGACGATATTCGTGCGCTATTGTTTCCCGGATACTTTGACAACGAGTGCCCAGCCGGCAAGAGCCCGGATACTTTGGTGGGCGAGCGTCTCATGCACATCAGCCGCGTGCTGAGCCACCAGATCTACAAGGCGCTGCTGTACGAGGATGCCTCGCAGTGCCCCACGGTGGTGCATGCACAGTCCGACGACATGGCCGAGTCCTTCTTGGATAGGCTTGCCGATATCCAGTCGATGATGCTCAAAGACATCCACGCGGCCTATGACGGCGACCCTGCTGCCCGTAGCTTGGAGGAGATTCTCGTCTGCTATCCGGGTATCTACGCGATCTTTACCTACCGCGTGAGCCATGAGCTCTTCAAGCTGGGTGTGCCTTTGATCCCGCGCTTGATGAGCGAGCATGCGCATAGCGTGACTGGCATCGACATCGGGCCCGGGGCGCAGATTGGCGAGTACTTCTTTATCGACCATGGCACCGGCGTCGTGATAGGCGAAACCACCGTCATCGGCCATCATGCCAAGATCTACCAGGGCGTGACCTTGGGCGCTACATCTACGCGCAAGGGCCAGCAGCTCTCTGGTGTCAAGCGCCACCCAACGCTGGGAGATTACGTCACCGTGTACTCCAACGCTTCTATCTTGGGCGGCGATACTCACATCGGCGATAACAGCGTCATAGGCGGCAGCGCGTTTGTGTGCGAGTCTGTGCCTGCCAATGCGCGCGTGTTTCTCAAGAACCAAGAGATTACCGTGAGTGTGAGGGAGCAGTAGGAGCTGCGAGGGTCTAGCTGCGGCTCAGATAAAGCCCTGCGTGCCTGACGGCACGCCTCTAATACGTCGTGCCTCACGACGCGACGATCGTGAGCTCTCAGGTAAAAGTGGTTAGCGAAGTGCCGACAATTCGCTGGTGCGGGTAGGGGCGAGCACTGCTCGCCCGTGTAGGTTGCTTTGGCTGGCTATTACAAAAGGCGTTTCATTCAATCAGAGGATTCCCAGAAACGTGTCACCCCGAGCGCAATGAGCGCAGCGAATGGAGTCGAGGGGTGTAGTTGCAGCTCAG
>CAVAPV010000064.1:0-10405 GCA_963590525.1 Agathobacter rectalis | reverse complement strand
CCGTCGATGCGCTGCTCCTTGGTGTTCCAGGTCAGGCCGCCATGCTCCTTGCGGAAGAACATGATCATGGTGGGGGCAAAGCCCTCGATGTTGGCCAGGTAGATGTGGATCAGCATGAAGCACACGAACCAGAACAGACCGCAGTAGTGGATGATGCGAACCTTCATGAGGCCGCCAACTGCGTTGGTGAACCACAGGAAGATGGGCATGTTGGCAGTGGTCTGCCACAGGCAGAAGCCCGTGTAGGCCATGGCAAAGATACCCAGGATGACAAACACGAAGTAGGCGATCTTCTGGGGCACGCCGTACTTGCCAGACAGCGGATGCTCCTTCTTGAAGAACAGGTAGTACTTGATCCAGGGGATCAGCTGATGGCGGTTCTCCTTCTGGGGAAGGAAGGTACGGGCGTCCATGACCTGCTCGCGGGTGCCGCCCACGTTGGCGGACTTGCCAAAGAACGACCAGATAAGGCGCGCGACCAAGGCAACGGTGATGACGATGCCGCAGAACAGATGCACGCCGCGTGCGATGCCCATGGCGTCGGGCAAGACGGGGTAGTGGATCTCGATGCCGGACAGGATCAAGAGAATCATGCAGATGAGGTTGACCCAGTGCCAAAGCACAGTGGGCATCGGGTGGGCCTCACGGTAATGTGCCATATGTGCCATGGCTTATCGACCTCCCCAAGGAGTAGTGGAAAGCTCGAATTCCTTGCCGGTCTTAGGCTCAACCACGTGGATTGCGCAGGCGATGCAAGGATCGTAGCCGTGGACGATACGCAAAGCGTTGAGCGGTGCCTCGATGTTGGCAACAGGAGCGCCGATCAAAGCCTGCTCGATGGTGCCGGGCATGTCGTTGTTGTCGCGCGGGGAGATGTTCCACGCGGTGGGAACGACTGCCTGGTAATGGGTAATCTTGTTGTCCTTGATCTTCTCGCAGTGCAGCAGTGCGCCGCGGGGGGCCTCCCACAGGCCGACGCCCTCGCCGGTGGTGCGGGCGCGCTCGGTAAAGAACTCGTCGCCGCCGTCTGCTAGGTAGGCTACGAGCTCGGTGAGCCAGCCTTCCATGAGCTCGACGATGACAGCAGCCTCGAGCGGGCGGGCCAGCAGACGGCCAGCCGCAGAGTCAAGCAGGACAAAGTCCGTGATACCCAAGGCCTCGAGTGCGCTATCGACCTTTTGGCGGGTTGCGGTAACGCCGCTTTGGTAGGCAACGATGGTACGGGCCAAGGGGCCGACCTCCATGACCTCGTGCTTCTCGCCGTAGCGGGGAGCCTTGCACCAGGAGTACTTGGCAGAGGTGTCGTAGCCGGGGAACTCCTTGGGCGGGTTGGTCTGACCCTCAAGCGGGGCAAGAGAATCGGAGTCGCCCTCGTAGGGGTCGTAGTAGGAGTGCTTGACCTGCTCTTGGATGTTGGTGTAGTCAAACTCCTCGAGCTTGATCTCTCCGGTCTCGGGGTTGAGACGAACGATTCCGGGAGGAATCACGCGCTTGGTGTGATCGTACTCGGTCTCGCCGGCTTCCTCGTCGATCTTGGCCTCGAAGACGCCGTAGCTCATGAAGTTGCCGTGGCCGTTGAAGCCGATGCTTACGAGATCGTCCATATAGACCTTGGCGATGGCGAGGGCGTCGGGGATCATGGTCTCGTTGATAAAGCGGTTGAGCTGCTTAATGCGAGCCAGGATGTCGTCCAAGCGCTCGACGTTGGGATAAAACGCCGTGCCGCCGGGGCGAGAGGTCATGACATGGGGCATCTTGCCGCCGATGATCGCCGAGATCTCGTCGGCAGTAGCCTGGGCATCGAGCGCCTCGATGTAATGCGTGGTGGCGATGAGGTCGACCTCGGCCGGCAGCTTGTAGCCGTCGGGGTCTTGGCCCTCGTTAAACCAACCGCCGCTCAGCCAGGAGTACTGGCCGTTTTCTGCAAACTCCTGCAGGCGCTTTTGCACAGAAGCAAAGTCGGAGACGTGCATGCCGTTGGCGCTTGCAAACTGAGCAGCAGCCGCGGGATCGGCGTTGAGCGCGTTAAGGGGGTTGACGTAATCGAGCGCCGAGAGCTGGTAGAACCACAGGATGTGGGAGTGCAAGAACTGCGCACCCTCCAGCAGGTTGCGCACCAGGCGAGCACCCTCGGGATGATGGATGCCGTAGGCCTCCTCTGCCGCATACACGGATGCATGGCAGTGAGAGGTGGGGCACACACCGCAGATGCGCTGGGCGACGAGCGCTGCGTCGTCTGGCTCGCGGCCTTCGCAGATGAGCTCGAGGCCGCGGAAGAGGCCGCCGGAAACCCAAGCGTCGGTTACGTAACCGTCCTCGACCTCCATCTCGATGCGCAGATGGCCCTCGATGCGGTCGATCGGGTCGATGATGGACTTTTGCTTTGCCATGGCTTACTCCTCCTCTGCGGGCTTCTCGTCGGCGGACATCTTGGTCTTAGCCGCAGCGACCTCTTCCGGCGTGACCTTGCCGTGCTTGATATCCCATTCCTTGGCAGGCTCGAAGTCTGCGCCGCCGTCGGTACGGCCGGTGAGCTTGAAGCCAAAGCCGTGGACCACCAAGGCAGCGGCCACGATGCCGGTGATGCCCAAGGCGATGGGCGTGACGTTCATGCGAAGATCGCCCAGGCGGACGGTCTTGAGGCGACCCAGCACGGGCGTGTTGGAGTCAAACCAGTTGTAAGACGTGGTCGTCGGGTCTGCGCAAGAGCAGCCGATGCAAGGAGAGCCGGAGTCGATGCACCAGCTCACGCGGCGGTTCCAGCGGACCTGGGCGCAGTTGGCCTTGGTCTGCGGGCCCTTGCAGCCCAGCGGGTACAGGCAGTAGCCCAAAGACTCCTCTTTGGAGCCAAACTTGTAGACGAACTCGCCGTTTTCAAAGTGACCGCGGCGCGGGCAGTTGTCATGGATGGTCTGGTCGTAGAAAGCAGACGGCATGTTGAAGTCGTTGAGCGCCGGCAGCTTGCCCGTGAGGATGAACTCGACGATGACGGCAACCAGGCGAGCCGGGTTGACGGGGCAAGAAGGCACGTTGACGCAAGGCGTGTCGATGCCGTTTTCCTTCATCCACTTTTGCATGCCCATGGCACCCATGGGGTTGGGATACGCGGCGACAAAGCCACCGTCGACGGCGCAAGAGCCCGCAGAAATGACAGCAGCGGCGTTCTTGGCAGCGCGCGCCAAGGGGCCGTCTGCCGTGCAGACCGCGGTGGGCTTGTGGGTGGACTCGTCGTCACCAACGGTGAGAGAGTAGCCATCGCAGCCGGTCATGACCGCACCCTCGATAACGAGAACGTACTTGCCTGCGGCGTGCTCGACGGTCTCCTCGCGCGCCTCCTCCAAAGAGTAACCCGCAGCTGCACAGAGGGTCTCTGCGTAGTTGAGCGAGATGTACTCCATGATGATGGTGGCGGGGTCAGGATCGTCTGCCTGGGCAAAAGACTCCGTGCAGCCGGTGCAAGACCCCAGCTCCATCCAGATCACCGGGAGCAACTTGCCCTCGGCGGCGCCGATGAGGAGCTTCTCCTCGATCGCCTGAGCCACTTCTACCTCTGTGATGCCCTCGATGCCGATCGCTGCTGCGACGGTACCGCAAAAGGCCAAGAAGGAACGTCGCGTAACGCCACGCGACGCGAGCGGCTCACACAATGTATCGGTCATAGATACCTCCAATATTCGTGTGAGACATCTGCCGCAAAAAGCTCCCTCTCAAATGAATCCCAAGAGGTGCCAGTGAGCTTTGGCGGCAGTTTCAAAGCGATGAGATAGTAACAAAACTGAGCAGCTCTACTGTCTAGTCAACAGATTAGTGACGGGTTTCTTTCGCAAACGGGACTGGATTGTCGGCACCTGCCTTGGAAGGGCCAAATAGTTAGCTAGAGCTTACTTTTCTGCAGGTCACAGCGCGTTTTCTACTATGCGAATGGCAGATACACAAGCGCCACGATTTGAGCGCAAACGCAGCCTTGTAGCGCCCTTGTTGCCCAATGGACACCGCCTGTTGCACGCAGGCGAAGCGCGTTATCTGCTATCTTTAAGCGCTATGAGCAAGCAGCGTACAAACATAGCCAAAAACCGCAAGGCCCTCCACGATTACTTTGTGGACGAGACCATCGAATGCGGTGTCGTGCTCACCGGCACGGAGGTCTGCTCTTTGAGGGAGAACTCCTGCCAGCTGCGCGACTGCTATGCCATGGTGCGCAAAGGCGAGGTCTGGATGCACGGCGTCCATATCTCCCCTTACAGCCACGGCAACGTTTGGAACGTCGACACCGAGCGCGCTCGCAAGCTCTTGCTACATAAGAAGCAGATTCTCAAGCTGGCGCAGACGGTCAAGGAGAAGGGTTTCTCTCTCGTGCCTCTGTCCATGTACTTTGACGAGAACAACCGCGTCAAAGTCGAGCTTGGGGTATGCCGCGGCAAGAAGAACTACGACAAGCGCGCCTCTATCGCAGAAAGGGACGCCAAGCGCGACCTCGAGCGATCGATGAAGGAGCGCTACCGCTAGGTTCATGCCTGCGCTGCCAGCCGCTTGAGCGTAGCGGCATTGCTTGTGAACTTTGACAACGCTCGAAGCCGGGGGTGACTGGTTTCGACACGATAGCCTTGACAGGGGCAGCAGGCCGTGGTCTCCTCGCCACGTTAAACAGGGGTAAAGCCAATTAACTGGCAAAGTTGTTTCTTTCAAGGGTCAGCGTCAGCTGGCTCTCGCTGCTTAGTCTAACTAAGTTCAGCACCCTCAATCCGGGGTTAAATCCCTGGCGCCGGTGCGAGGTCATCTAAGGGGATTGCTGCCGCGGACGCAGCTGGCATGCCGCGGAGTAAGCTTGGACCAGCAGGGGTGCGCAACGTTTGTCGGTTCACCTAGCGCATCCCATCCAGAGAACCGACTAAGCCTGAAGACACCTCTCGATTAGCTGTTGTGGACAGGAGTTCGACTCTCCTCACCTCCACCACATACTAAACGCCGTTGCAGCTGCAGCGGCGTTTCTTTGTTTTGGGCCTCCCAAGGAGTCGAACTCCTCCAAGTTCCAGACTTCATCCATACGCTCGACCAAGACTATAATGCCTACCTATGAACAACGCAGCTATAGGCATATTCGACTCCGGCTTTGGCGGCTTGACCGTAGCCAAGGCCATCCACGACAAGCTCCCAGACGAGTCCATCGTCTATCTGGGCGATACCGCGCGCTGCCCCTACGGCCCCAGGCCGCAGCGCGAGGTGCGCTCGTTTGTGAGGCAGATCTGCGAATGGCTGTCTGCCCAAAACGTCAAGCTCATCGTCATCGCCTGCAACACCGCTACGGCAGCGGGCCTGCAGATGGCGCAGCAGGACTTTGACGTGCCCGTCATCGGCGTCGTGGAGCCCGGGGCACGCGCTGCAACGCGGGCAACCATCAACCGCAAGGTGGGCGTTATCGCCACGCAAGGTACCGTAGACAGCTGCGCCTACAGCCAAGCCATACGCGCGCGCGACGCCGGCGTCACCGTTTTTAGCACCGCGACCCCGCGCTTTGTAGAGATCGTAGAAGACGGGCTGCGCCGCAGCGACTCGCCCATAGAGAAGATCACCGCCGACGCAAGCGACGTCTACCTGCGCCCTGCCTTCCAAGAGATCGCCCGCGATTACCTAGACCCGCTCAAGAAAGTGGGCGTGGACACGTTGGTCTTGGGCTGCACGCATTTTCCGGTTTTGGCGCCGCTCATCCAGCAGGCGATTGGAGAAAACGTCCAGCTCATCAACTCGGCCGACGAGACCGCATCCGATGTTGCTCACACGCTGCAGCGTCGCGGGCACCTGCGCCAAGACGGCACGGGCACACTGCGTTTCTATACAACAGGAGACGACATCGACGACTTCAAAGGACTGGCGCGGCGCGTGATGCGCATGGATGATATCGACGTCACGCACATAGACCTGCCTTGAGCAGAGACAAGGCACAACGGCTTAACGCGAAACGCCGGGCGAAGCGCGACGAGCGATATGCGATGCACGGCATCGATGGCCTGCGCCGCGTGAAGCAGCGAGCTTGTCATCGGCAGCAAGGCCATGACGACGATCATAACGACTACAACGATAACCAAACGGCAGACAAGAGGGCATGCCCTTGAGCGAGAAAGGACGACCATGACGGTGAACATCGGATTAGGACGCAGCTTTGGACGCGACGCAAGCCAAAAGCGCCCCACTACGATCACGCGCGGCTATCTTGACAAGGCCGCCGGCAGCTGCCTGATCGAGACTGGCGGCACCAAGGTCTTGTGCGCTGTGAGCATAGAGGAGAAGGTCAAACCCTGGCGCCGTGGCAGCGGTCTGGGATGGATCACGGCGGAGTACGCGATGCTTCCCGCCTCTTGCGGCAAGCGCAGCCAACGCGAGCGCGCTAACCGCAGCGGTCGCAGCATGGAGATCGAGCGTCTTATCGGGCGCAGCCTGCGCAGCGCCGTGGACATGGGTGCCATGGGCGGAGAGAACACCTTCTACATCGACTGCGACGTGATCGAGGCCGATGGCGGTACGCGCACGGCCAGCATCACGGGCGCATGGGTGGCACTCTACGACGCCTTCGAGCACTGGGTCGCAGCCGGAAAGATCCGCAGCAACCCCGTCAAAAGCCAAGTGGCCGCTATCAGCGTGGGCCAAGTGAGCGGGCATCTCCTATGCGACCTCGACTACCAAGAGGATAGCCGCGCGGACGTGGACATGAACGTCGTCATGAACGGCGCCGGAGAGCTCATAGAGATCCAAGGCACCGGCGAGCAGGCAACCTTTAGCCGCGCCAAGCTCAACAGCATGCTGGATCTGGCAGAAGCCGGCATCAAGGAGCTCATGGAGGAGCAGCGTCGCGTGTTGGGCATCTAACCTGACAAACAGCGATGACGACGGTGGCATCCAACGGCAACAGCGACGATGGCGATGACAGTAACGCGCGATGGGACGCAAACTGCAGCAAACGCAACGCCACCACATACGACGATTAAACACGAGGAGACCCAATGGCAAAGAAAGTGGTTGCGGCAACCAACAACGCAAAGAAGCTCGAGGAGATGAACCGCATCCTCACGCAACTCGGCTACGAGGTGGTAAGCCTCAAGAGCTGTGGCAGTTTTGAGGAGCCCGTAGAAGACGCGGACAGCTTTGAGGGCAACGCGCGCATCAAGGCGCTTGCCGCGCACGAGAACACCGGGCTTGCTGCCATCGCCGATGACAGCGGTTTGATCGTCGACGCGCTTGACGGCGCACCGGGCGTCTACAGTAGCCGCTACGCGGGAGAAAACGCCACTGATGCCCAAAACAACGCCAAGCTTTTGCACGAGCTTGAAGGCGTGCCCGCAGACAAGCGCACGGCGCGCTACGCGTGCGCCATCGTCTTTATCGACCAAGACGGAGCCGAGCAAAGCGCCTTTGGCACCTGCGAGGGCAGCATAGGCTTTGAGGCAGCGGGTAAAGGTGGCTTTGGCTACGACCCCTACTTTGTGAGCGCCGACTACCCCGGCCAGACGTTGGCGCAGGTCAGCGCGGCCGATAAAGACAAGATCAGCCATCGCGGAAAAGCTTTGCGAGACTTGGTCGCCAAACTCAGATAAATCGGGTATACTACTTCCTCGCGCCGCCGTAGCTCTAACGGTAGAGCAGCGCACTCGTAATGCGAAGGCTGCCAGTTCGAATCTGGCCGGCGGCACCATCTTGATGATGCAGCAGCCCCCGCAACCGCAAGGTTACGGGGGCTGCAGTGCGTCTTTACTCGCCCGCTTTGTCTATGGCCTGCATGAGGGCGCCCATCACCCGCGGGATCGCCTCTTTGAGCTCCGGCGTGATATCCACGCAAAAATCCGCAGGCTCGTAGTCTTTTGCCTGCACGCAAATGCAGGTCCAATCGGCCGTGTAACCTGCCAAAGCGCAGTTTCCGATGACATCGATGAGCTTGAGGTCATGCAGCGAGTGCAGCACGGTGTTGTCTGCCATCTCCTCCGGCGTGAGCACAAAGACACTGCCGGGGGCGTATTTGTCGTTTTTTGTGTCGATGATATCGATCACGATGATGTGGTCGTATTCGCGGATCCACGGCAGCATGCTCATACCCATGGTGCCGCCGTCGAGCACGGGGATGCGTCCATCGTCTGCCGCACCCACTTTATCGGGCCTAAACGTCGCGGCGATCTGAGCCACATGGTCGGCATCAAAGAACTGTGCGGCAAAATCCGGTTCTGTGAGTATACGCGCCATATAGGGTCCAAAGCCCTCGTCCAAAAGCAGCATGTTGCCAATGCAGGCCACGAGCGTCTTTTGCTTTGTATCGGTCATAGTCAAGCCTCCGGGCTCTTTGTTGGTGTCTTACAGGCCGTTTTGCACGAGCAGCGCGTCGAGCGCCTCGACGGCCTCGCGTGTGGACATGCGCCCAGAGACAAACGTGAGGTCTGCGTACTTCTCGTAGAGGGGCTTGCGCTCCTCGTATACGTCGTGGATGGTAAGGCCCTCGCGGATGGCCACCCCGCGCTTGGTGAGGTCTCCCAGACGGCGCATCATCTCCTCAAAGGGGATGTCGATGTAGACGACGGTGCTTATGGCTTTGAGGTTTTCCATCGCCGCGCGCCCGTAGCACGCAGAGCCACCTGTAGAGATGACGTGCCCGCTGCACTCCAAGCCAGCCAAGACCTTGTCCTCGTACTGCAAGAAGCCGTCAAGGCCGTCTTGCTCGATGATCTGGCTGAGCAAGCGGCCGCTGCCCTCTTGGATCAAGAGGTCTGTATCGACAAAGCGCAGGCCGCGCCTTTTTGCCAACACGATGCCCAGCGTGGATTTGCCGGCACCGGGCATGCCGATGAGAGTGATGTTTTGCTTGCTTGGATGCATGGTCACGATAAGTCCGCCTTTGCTTGTCTTGGACTTTCATTATGTGCCACGCCCGCGGGCGCATGCAACAAGCACACGGTTACAAGCACGTTTAACCTTGCGAGATGGCGCCTATCTCATGCGCGCGCTTATAGAGCTGGCAGGTGGCGGCGGCATCCACCATGCCATAACCGGCTATCTGCGTATCATCTGCGGCCATATCCCCGGCCAAAGGCGCCACGATAAGCTGCCAATCGGGGGCGTTGTCATCACGCACGCCGTCAAAGAGCAGATACACCCACATGTTGTTGCCCTGCCCTCCCACATAAACGCTGCCCTCAGAGGCGCTGTCGTGCACCGTGACATAGGCATCGGCGTAAGCATAGAGCTCGTCTTGAGAGCAGTGAAGCTCTTGGGCAGGCCCGTACTCGATTTGAGGCTCATGGAAGACGCACGCAAGCTGCGGGCAAAGCACCGCAGCGGCAAGGGCAAGCGCCGCAATGCCGAGCAAGGCACTTGAGGTGCTCGACGCGTGCACGGCAAGCACATGCATGCGGCGGGCGACAAGGGAGCTTTTGAGCGCGAGGACGGCGAGCACAACCATCGCAAGGCCCGCAGCGCAGACAAGCTGCACGGGGTCGGCATTAGAGAGCGGCTCGCACGCAGAGGCGACCATGGCAGATGCCAGCGAGGCAAAAAGCTGTGGCGGCTCGGCCAACCCCAAGACGATGATGAGATAAACCGCCATGCCCAAGACAAAACCCGCTGCAATCCACGCTTGCTGCATGAGACGCGCGCTGTCTTTGGTTGCGGCAGCACACGCAAGAGAAGCAGCAAATACCAACAGCAACACAAGCGCCGTCCAAACAGAGAAAAGCAGGGCGATAAAGCCCATAAAGCCCGCCAGCACAGGGGCGAGCACGCGCGCGTAGCCGGTTGCCTCGCCATTATCTGCGTCAAGCTGATCTTTGATGCAGCAGCGCAGCACAAGCGCCAAGTAAGCTGCATCAAGTGCGATGCCGTAGACGCCAAAGACATCGCGCAGCAAGCCTGCAGCAAGCAAGAAGCCAACGCTCGCCAAAAGCGCTAAGAGCTGATGCGTGCGCGAAGCAAGAATGCGATAGCCCACAAGCGCCACCGCAAAGGAGACACCGATAAACAGCACGCGCATAAGGTAGAAGATTCCTTGCGTGCCGGCGCCCAAGGCAACGGCAGCCATATAGACAGGCTGCAGCAGCGGGGCAAAAAGGCCAGCCGCGTCCCAGTCGTACGCATAGAAGGCTCCGCCGCATGCCAGCTGCTTGGCAGCCGCCAAGGCAGACGACTCCCCTGCCGTTGCAAAGCCCGCAGATGCAGCAGATGCCAGCACCGCAAAGACAGCGGCTAAAACGATGTAGGGGATGATGATGGAAAGGGTTCTTGATGTGTTCATAGCCAGAGATTATAAGGGACAAAAGAAAACGCCCCGCAGATGCGAGGCGTTTTGCATGTTGCAATATCCCTTGCGGCTTAGCGCTTGGAGAACTGCGGGCGCTTGCGGGCCTTCTTCAGGCCGTACTTCTTGCGCTCGACC
>CAVAPV010000063.1:0-11416 GCA_963590525.1 Agathobacter rectalis | reverse complement strand
TTATTTGGTTCTTGGTCGTTTCAAATAATACCGATGGCATGGGGCCATGTTCGTTCCTATCTGGATGTATTCAGCTGTCAATTTGCGAAAGAAATTTTACGTTACCACCTTTAATGTGCTTTTAATTGAGATTCAAAGCTATGGTTTGCAGCTGTCTGATCCAGGGGACATGTGCCTCGCAAAATAACGGTGCATGCACAGCGCCATCAGCAAAAAGGAAAGGGAGGCACCTAACGGCACCTCCCCTATCTCGCGTTTTGCTGTTACCAGCTGCAGGTTGTGACGGTCTACTCCTCGTCCAGCTCTTCTTGCTCTTGCTCCTCGTGCTCGGTCGTCGTGTCAAAAGACCCCGAGACCTCGGTATCGAGGTGCTGGATCTGGCCGGCGATGGCAGCGGAAGCCTTCTTGCCGCCCTCGGTATCGATCACGCGAGCCAACGCGGTGACTCGGTCGTCGTCGGTGACGTTCATGATCTTAACGCCCTGCGTAGCGCGTCCAAGCTCCGAGATATCGCTCGCCTTGCAGCGCAGCGTCATGCCGTTTTGGCTCATGACGATGAGCTCATGCTCATCGGGGACAACCATCATGGCAACGAGGTTGCCGTTGCGCGGCGTCATCTTGATGGTGGTAACACCCTGACCGCCGCGACCTTGCAAGTTGTACTCGGACAGCTTGGTGCGCTTGCCGTAACCGCGCTCGGTGATGACGAGCAAGTCGTCGTCTTTACCCTCGGGCACAACCTCCATACCCAAGACGCGCACGCCCGCTTCCAGATCGACCTTCATGCCACGCACACCGCTCGTGTCGCGGCCCATGGCGCGGATGTTGGAGTCGTCGAACTTGATGGCACGACCAGCGCTCGAGGCCATGACGATATGCGATCCGGGGCGGAACCTGTGCACAGAAACGAGCTCGTCGCCGTCTTTGAGGTTGATGGCAATCAAACCGGAGCTGCGCACATTCTTGTACTGGCTAAACGCAGTCTTCTTGATCATGCCGTGGCTCGTGCCAAAGAGCAGGTACTCGTCATCGGGGAAGCTGCGCGTGTTGATAACGGTGGCGCAGCGCTCTTCCTTCTCAAAGGGCACGAGGTTAACCAAAGCGGTGCCGCGCGCTTGGCGGCTGCCCAGAGGAACCTGATGCACCTTGATGCGATACACCTTTCCAAAGTTGGAGAAGATGAGCAAGAAGTCGTGCGTACTTGCCACGAGCACTTGGTCGACGCCGTCGTCGTCTTTGAGGTTGACGCCGGTCTTGCCCTTGCCACCGCGCTTTTGCTCTTGATAGGTATCCGCGGGAACGCGCTTGATATAGCCGCCCTCGGTGATGGTGACGACCATGTCCTCCTCGGCAATGAGATCCTCGAGGTCAACATCGCTGGAAGAATCCGTGATCTCGGTGCGGCGCTTGTCAGCAAAGCGACGCTTTGTCTCTTCGAGCTCCTCTTTGATGACGCGCTCGACTTCGTGGACGTCAGAGAGAATCTTCTTGTACTCGGCGATTTTTTCCATGAGGTCGGCGAGCTCGGTCTCGATCTTGTCGCGCTCCAAACCGGTGAGACGGCGCAGGCGCATCTCCAAAATCGCGTTGGTCTGGGGCTCGGACAAACCAAAGCGCTCCATCAGCTTGGCACGCGCCTCGTTGTCGTCGCGGCTGTTGCGGATGATCTGGATGACCTCGTCGATGTTATCAAGAGCGATGATATAGCCCTGCAGGATATGGGCGCGCTCTTCTGCCTTGCGCAGCTCGTAGCGCGTACGACGGGTGACGACGTCTTTTTGATGCTCGATGTAGTGGGCGATGATCTCTTTGAGCGAGAGCACGTGCGGCACACCATCGACCAAAGCAAGGTTGATGACGCCAAAGCCCGTCTGCAGCTGGGTGTGCTTGTAGAGCTTTTGAAGCACGACCTCGGGCTCTTCTCCGCGCTTGACGTCGATGACGATGCGCATGCCCTTGCGGTCGGACTCGTCGTTGAGGCCGGAGATCTCCGTTATCTTCTTGAGCTTGACCAGCTCGGCGATTTTCTCGATCAGGCGCAGCTTGTTTACCTGATAGGGAATCTCGGTCACGATGATGCGCTGCTTGCCGCTGTCGGTTTTCTCGATATGGCACTTGGAGCGGATAGTCAGGCTACCGCGGCCGGTGGCATACGCATCGCGGATGCCGGAGCGGCCCATGATGATGCCGCCTGTCGGGAAATCAGGACCGGGGATGATCTGCATCAACCCGTCGACGTCGATATCGGGGTTGTCGATGACGGCGATAGTGGCGTCGATGGCCTCTGCCATGTTGTGAGGCGGCATGTTGGTTGCCATGCCCACGGCGATGCCTGCAGAGCCGTTGACGAGCAGGTTGGGGAAACGTGCCGGCAAGACCTTGGGCTCCTGCAGCGACTCGTCGTAGTTGGGCTGCCAGTCGACGGTCTCTTTCTCAAGGTCTTTGAGAAGCTCCATCGCGGGCTTGTCCAGGCGGCACTCCGTATAACGCATGGCAGCGGGGCTGTCGCCGTCAACAGAGCCAAAGTTGCCGTGGCCGTCTACCAGGGGCACGCGCATAGAGAAGTCCTGCGCCATGCGAACCAAGGTGTCGTAGATAGCAGCGTCGCCGTGAGGGTGGTACTTACCCATGCAGTCACCCACGGGGCGTGCCGATTTGACATGCGGTTTAGAGGGGTTGCAACCAGACTCGTGCATCGCGTAGAGCACGCGGCGGTGCACGGGCTTGAGGCCGTCGCGCACATCAGGGAGCGCGCGGGCCACGATGACGCTCATGGAGTACTCGAGAAAGCTCGAGCGCATCTCCTCGGCAAAGTTGGTCTCGGTCACCTTGCCCACGTTGGCGTCAGAGGTGCCCAAGGCGCCGTTGATCTTGCTTTCGATATCGTCTGCTTTGACCACGTGCTCGGGAGCCTCGTCAAGACCGGTGAACATATCTTCGTTATCTGCCATGTCTCAAGCTCCTCTCTAGATATCCAAGAAACGCGGGTCGAGGTCTTTTGCGTGCTCGGTGATGAAGTTCTTGCGGCACTCGACGTCTGCGCCCATCAGCTCGTTGACCACGCGGTCAACCTCTGCGGCGTCCTCGATATGCACCTGGCGAAGCGTGCGGGTCTCGGGCTCCATGGTGGTCTCCCAAAGCTGCTCGGCATCCATCTCGCCCAGACCCTTGTAGCGCTGCACTTCGTACTTGCTGGGGTCGTCGAGGTTTTCCATGCACTCCTTGAGCGCCTCGTCGTTGTAGAGGTACTGCAAGATCTTGCCGGTACGGCTGTTCTTCTTCTTGAGGCCGTACAGCGGCGGGCATGCGATGTAGATGTAGCCGCGGTTGATGAGGTCGGGCATGAAGCGGAAGAAGAACGTGAGCAGCAAGATGGCGATATGCGCGCCGTCGACATCGGCATCGGTCATGATGATGATGCGATGGTAGCGGGCCTTGTCGCCGTCGTACTCATCGCCCACACCTGTGCCGATGGCGGTGATGAGGCTGATGATGGTGTCGCTGGAAAGCGATCTGGACAATCCTGCGCGCTCGACGTTCAAGATCTTGCCGCGCAAGGGCAGGATGGCCTGGTAGCTGCGCTCGCGAGCCTGCTTGGCAGAGCCGCCTGCGCTGTCACCCTCGACGATGTAGAGCTCGGTGAGAGCAGGGTCTTTGATGGAGCAGTCTGCAAGCTTGCCGGGCATAGACGCGCCGTCGAGCACGCCCTTGCGGCGAGTCGCCTCGCGCGCCTTGCGGGCTGCAGCGCGGGCCTTTGCAGCTTGTGCGGCCTTCTTGGCGATGGACTTGGCAGGATTGGGGTTTTCTTCCAGATACTCTGCCAAACCCCTCATAACCGCCGTCTGCACCAAGCCGCGCATCTCGGTGTTGCCGAGCTTTGTCTTGGTCTGGCCCTCAAACTGCGGCTCGTGCAAGCGCACTGATACGATGGCGGTAAGACCTTCGCGGATATCCTCGCCAGAGAGGTTGTCCTCCTTCTCTTTGAGGATGCCGCTGCGGCGCGCGTACTCGTTGACCGTGCGGGTCAAGGCGTTGCGAAAGCCCTCCAAGTGAGTGCCGCCGTCTACGGTGTTGATGTTGTTGGCAAACGACATCGTGTTCTCGGAGTAAGACTCGTTCCATTGCAGCGCGATCTCTACCTCGCCGTGCTCGCTATCAGACTCGAAGTAGATGGGTGTGCTGTCTCCCACGACGGTCTTGCCCTCGTTAAGCCAGTTGACGTAGTCGATGAGGCCGTTTTCAAAATGGAACTCGTCGGTGGGAACCTGCCCGTCTTGCTCGACCGTGCGCAAGTCGCGCAAGGTGATACGCAGACCCTTGTTGAGAAACGCCGTCTGGCGCATATGGGTTGAGATGGTGTTGTAGTCAAACTCGATGGTCTCAAAGACCTCTGGGTCGGGCCAGAAGGTGACAGTGGTGCCGGTGCCTTGGGCAGGACCAAGATGCTCCATCTTTCCCACGGTCTTGCCATGGTCAAAATTCATCTCGTAGGTTTGGCCATCGCGACGCACCTGTACTTTAACGTGCGTGGACAACGCGTTGACAACAGAGACGCCCACGCCATGCAAGCCGCCCGAGACCTTGTAGCCGTCTCCGCCAAACTTGCCGCCGGCATGGAGCACGGTCAAAACGACCTCGAGCGTTGGGATCTTGAGCTTGGGATGCTCGTCAACAGGGATGCCGCGGCCGTTGTCCACGACGGTGCACGAGCCGTCCTCATTTAAGGTGATGTCGATATTGTCGCAAAAGCCGCCCAGCGCCTCGTCGACCGAGTTGTCGACGATCTCCCACACCAAGTGATGCAAGCCGCGCGGGCCGGTCGAGCCGATGTACATGCCAGGGCGCTTGCGAACGGCTTCGAGCCCCTCAAGGACCTGGATGTCTTTTCCCGAGTAGGATTCGGATTCTGCCAATTCAACTCCTAACATCAATCGAAGCGCATCCACAAAAGGCTGCGCTTCTCCAAGAGTTATATTGTGCAAATTCTACCGCAAGACCCCTAATTTGTCTTGTTCAAAGCCGCGATAAAGCCCTTCTCTGGCGTTTTTGAGTCGCTAGAGGTTGCCTAATGCATAAACACAGGTTAAAACGCCTTACATCGCTAAATTTTGCGTCATTGCACTTCTACAGGCTTTGCTGTCCTTTACGCAACTCGGCACTGGCGCGCATGGCATCAAGCGCAGCGCGCCGCAGCTTTGGGTCTTCGATGGATGAGACCCGCGCGGCAAGCTCGTCTTCTTCTTGCTGCGTAAGCGCCACGGGATCGCCCTCAAAACGCATCCCCTCGTCTAGAAGCTGCTGGCTTACCGGCACATCGCATGCGCGCTTGCCGCGATACTTGTCCTTGCTCACGGCAAAACGCAGCTGCTTGACCGGCTCGGCGTCCCCACGCGCATAGCCGGCGTCGGCAATAGCCATGTTGATCTTGAGGCGCAAAAGCTCCGTCTGTAGATTGAGCTCGGTGGCCCAGACGTTGGAGTCGACGTAGATGACCACTTTGGCGCCATCCGTATCAGAGACCGTGTAGACGGCATCGGTATGTTCCAGCGCCGCTTGGTCTGCCACGCGAGTCCACGCGTCGTTGTTGCGTGCCGCCAAGACCATCTCGGGCTGGCGGCTTTTGGCTTGGCCCAGCATGTCGCTCAAAGCCTGGCCTAAACCCACTCCCCCGCTGCGCATCTGAGCCATGTCGCCTCCTAGTAGCTATGCCTCGTGCCTTGAATCGGCAGGTTGACGACCATCGCGCGATCCAGAAGCTCTGTGTGAAAGTATCCTAGATTCGTCGTCGTGACAAAAGCCTGCGAGCTGCGGTCGATAAAGCGTGCTAAAGCCTCGCGGCGGCAGGCATCCAGCTCGCTCATAACGTCGTCGAGCAGCAAAACGGGTGCGCAGCCTCCAAACTCGCGCACGAGCTCAACCTCGGCGAGCTTCTCTGCCAACACGACGCTGCGCTGCTGGCCTTGGCTCGCAAACAAGCGCGCGTTGCGGCCGCCGATAAAGAAGGCGATCTCGTCTTTATGAGGCCCGACAAGCGATGTCTTGCGCGAGAGCTCCTGCGCTGCCAGACGATGCGACGCCTGGGCGATCTTTGCCGTGGCGGCATCGACATCAACATGCTCGTCGTCGCACCAAACGCGCAATTCTTCGATGCTTACAGCATCTGCACGCTGCCTGCCTTGCTCGTCAAAGCGCCTCCAGCTGGGGACGTAGGCGCACTCAAGACGCTCGCCGTCGGCAAGCTGGGCGTATATATCGCCCGCAAGATCTGCCAGACGCTCAAAGAGCCTCATGCGGTTGACGGCAAGGCGCGCTCCGTTGATCGCGCAGCTCTCGTCCCAGCTCTCAAAGAGCGCACCTGCATGGACCTCGTTTTTGATGAGGAGGTTTCTCTGCTTGAGGCAAGCGGCGTAATCGCTTTTGAGCGCGGCGTAGTTCTTGGAAAGCTGCACACCCAAGGCGTCGATCATATCGCGGCGCAGAGAACTTGCAGCTTTGACCATCTGCAGGTGGTCGGGGATAAACAGCACGCTGGGGCACGTACCGCGCACAGCGGACGCAGCCTTTTTCTTGCCGTTGACCTCGTAGCAGCGACGACCATCTGCAACGGTCATCTTGCAGGTGATGTCGCGCTTTGCGGCCTCGTCAACAAGACGCGCCCTGATGCAAGCAGCCTGAGCGTCCCAGCTCACGAGCTGCCCCCAGTTAGGGCGCCTAAAGGACTCCGCCGCCGTCAAAAGCTGGATAGCCTCGATGATATTGGTCTTGCCTGCGGCATTTGGCCCGACGAGCACCACGAGCTGCTGCAGGTTACAAAGCTCGAACCTGCTGTAGCCGCGGTACTCGTCTAGGCGTATATCGGCAACGCTAAGCGCCACGTTCTAACCCAATGGTCTGCATGCAGCAAGCAGCTCTAGGCCAAGCGCACGGGCATGGCAAGGTACAGGAAGCTGTCGTCTTCGGCTGCTTTGAGGATGCCGGGTTTGAGACTGGTCTGCAGCTCGATGACGACATCGCCGTCGATAGAGGTCAAGCCGTCGAGCAAATACTGGTGGTTAAAAGCGATCTCCATGCTGTCGCCATCGACTTTTGCCGCAAGCGCAGCCTTGGAGGCACCTACGTCTTGAGTCTTAGCGCTTACCGTGGCGCGCTGCTCGGTTGCATCAAATGCAAAGCGCACGGGCGTATGCGCCTGGGCAAGCAGGCTCACGCGCTTGACGCACGAAACGAGGTCGGCTGCGCTCATGCGCACGCTGCAAGAGCAGTCCTTTGGCAAAAGCTGCTGGTAGTTGGGGTAAGTTCCCTCGATCTTACGGCTCACAAAGACGCAAGCCCCAAACGAGAAGACGACCTGGTTGTCAGAGAAAGCGACTTTGATGGTGTCATACGAGGCAGCCAGCTTGGCAACGTCTTCAAAGATGCGACCCGGGATAATGGCTTGAAACGCCTCGTAGGGCTCGTCTGCATCGATGACCAAGTCTCCCACAGCAAGACGGTAGCTGTCTGTGGCAACCAGACGCACTTTGTCGTCTTGAACCGAGAACAAGATGCCGGTGAGGATGGCGCGGCTCTCGTCGCGGCTTACCGCCTTGCCAACCTTCTTGACCACGTCGGCGAGCTTCTTGGTGGGAAGCGCAACTTCGGTGCCTGCATCAACCTGCGGAAAATATGGGAAGTCAACAGGGTTAAGCGTAGAGAGCGTAAACGCGCTGTCCAGGCAGCTGATGATCACCTGGTCGCCGTCGGTTGCAACCGTCACGGCTGCATCTGGCAAGGATTTGACGATATCGTTGAAAAGCTTGCCGGGGATGACCGTACGGCCCGGATCTGCCACATCAGCCACGACGGAGTGCTTGATGGAGATCTCCAGATCGGTAGTCTGAAACGTGACGCTGCTGTCTTCTGCGCTCACGAGGATGCCGGACAGGATGGGTAGCGTAGAGCGCGAGCTCATACCCTTGGATACGATGTTGAGTACTTCATTGAGTTCGCTTTTGGCTATGTTGAACCTCATGTCTTAAGCTCCCTGTCTCGGGTCCTCGTGCCCCGCTGTTATGTATTAAATAATTTATATATACATATAGTAATAGTAATAAAGCAGGTGGAAATGTGGGCAAACACCGCTCTTGCCTGCTCACGGTACGTTTTCTCGTCAACACTCCTGTTGACAACCCCACTTGCGTTCCACAAGCGGTTTTCCACTCTTTCCACCTTCCCACCGTGCATCCACCGCTTATCAACGGGTTTGTCCCCAAAGTTGCGGCTGCCTGTAGCCAAGCGGGTGCCGATGCGCGTGCGGCAGTTGGGTTAGGATCTCTCCATGATCCTCCCCCTCAACTCCTCGAGCTGATCATACAGCAGACGGTTGTTTTGCATGTCCTCTTCTATCTTCTTGTAGCTGTGCATCACCGTCGTGTGGTCGCGCCCTCCAAACTTCTTGCCGATGGTCATCAAGCTTTCGTTGGTCATGATGCGGCTTAGGTAGATGGCGATATGGCGCGGCTGCGTGATGCTCTTGGAGCGCTTGTTGCTCACGATATCCTCATGCGAGATCTTGAAGTAGCGCTCGACCTCGGCTTGGACCGAGGCAATCGTAACCTTGGCGTCTTCCATGGCCGGGAAGAAGTCCTGCAGTATCTCTTGCGCCTCATCGACGGTGATTTCGGGCTTATGCGTGAGGTTCATGTTGCCCACGAGCCTTGTGATGGCGCCTTCCATCTCCCTGATGTTGGTGCCCGCGCTTTGCGCAAGCCAGTTGAGTACGGTCTCGGGGATGAGCCCGGTAAAGGTTGTGGATTGCTGCACGCGCTGGTAGCTGTTGCGGATGATGGCCAGGCGCGTCTCGTAATCGGGCGGCTTGACGTCGACGAGCATGCCGCTTGCAAACCTCGAGCGCAATCTCTCGTCCATGTCTATGTCCTTTGGCGCGCGGTCCGCGCTTAGGACCACCTGCTTGTTTTGGTTGTACATCTCGTTGAAGATGTTGAAGAGCTGGTTGATGGTCTCGTCTTTGCCTTCCAAGTACTGTACATCGTCGATGAGGAGGATATCGACATGGTGGTACTTGCCGTTAAAGCTTGCCCATTGGTTGCGTTGCGTGGCCTCTACGTAGTCGTTGAGAAAGTCATTGGCGCTTACGTAGCGCGTGGCCATGTTGGGGTAGTTGTTTTGCACGTAGTTGGCGATGGATACCAGCAAGTGCGTTTTGCCAAGCCCGCTTTTGCCGTAGATAAACAGTGGGTTGTATGCCGTGCCTGGCTGCTCGGCTACGGCAAGGGCTGCACCGCGCGCAAACCTGTTTGACTCGCCCACGACAAAAGTCTCAAACGTGCACTTGGAGAAAAGCGCTTCGTTGCCCGCGCGGCTTTGTCGTATGGCCTGCTGGATCTGCTCGACCGTGCTTTGTTGCGGCTGTGCTGCCACCTGCTGTTGCGCACTGTTTTGGCCAGGCAGGTCGCTCATCTGCACAAAGGTGTTCATAAAGGCGGGCTGCCCGTTGCCTTGGGGCGCTGCAGCAGCTGTTTGCTGCGCGGTCTGGGGCTCTGCCTCTATAAAAGAGGGAACAGAGAACTGCCCGGATGCCGCCTGCGCGGGTTTTGATTGCTGCGGTTGTGCTTGCGGCATCGTCTGCGGCGGCTGCTCGGCAGGTGCAAAGCCCTGTGCCGCCGTGCTTGCTGTTGCGGCTGGTTGCGGTGGGGTCTGCATGATGGGGGCGGCAGCTTGCTGGCTGTCTGACGCGGGGTTTGAGGCTATCTGCACGGTGTAGGCAACACCGCTCACGCTTTGCGCGGCGGCGCTGATTTCATCCAGGTAGCTCATGCGCACCCAGGCTTCGACTTGCTCGTTGCCGGCAAGCAAGATGAACTGGTCGCCAAAGACGCCCAGTGCATGAAGCTGCGGCAAGAAGAAGTTCTTGGGGTCTGTGGGTGCTGCGCCGTCTAGCAGCGTTGCAAGCGTCCTGCTCCAAAGCTCGTCTTTGTCCATGTGTTACTCCTGCCCTCTCAAAACCTGCAGGCCAAGCTGGGTGAGGATTCGTTTTCCCTTGTGAGAGGCATCTTGCATGAGCATGCCCTGCTCTTCGAGCTTATCCAGTTTGCGATATGCGGTGGTAACAGATGCACCCAGTGCGCGGGACACATCCGTGGGTCCAATGCTTCCCTCTGTGGCCAGCGCCAAGATATCGGCCTCGCCGTCTCCCAAGATACCGATGCCTGCCGCCGGTTGCATGGCCGCTGCATTGTATGCGCCAGCTGCCGCGCCGTTGCCCTGCATCTGAGGTTGCTGGTATGCACTCGCTGCCTGTTGCTGCAGATTGACTGCTGCACCCCAAGCGGGTTGGGTGGCAGGGTTGGTCATCGTTGTTTGTTGCGGCTGGTAGGCGCTGCCTTGCGGTGCGTTCCCGTAGGCTCTCATCATCTGCACAGAGGTCTGCGCGTATTGAGCTTGCTGCATAGGCAGGCTCACTGCAGGAGACTCTTGATAGACGACAGGTCCCTGGTTTTGCGCGTTGCGGTCGACGGCGATTGTCACTACCGCGCCGTCTTGGATGTTGTCCTCTATCACCAAGCGGCCGTTGGAGAACTTGAGATACTCCTTGACCATGGGAAGCCCGCTTCCTACACCGCGGATATATTCCTTCATCTCGCTTGTGGCGCTGGAAAAGCCCGGGAGCTGCGCTCTGTCTTTGTTGTCGATTCCCGGCCCTTGGTCTGCAAAGCGTATGGTGCATCCGTGGTCAAGGATGCTCACCGTGATCTCTTTGAACTGGGCATGGATGAAGTTCTCGGACACTTCGCGGATGACGGTATACGGGATAAAGCCGCCTTGCTGGCATGCCAGCTCATAGGTGGTTGCAGCGATCTTATCTATGTAGGTCGCGATATCGGATGGTGGTATTTCAACCATCCTCGGTGCAGAGAGGAGATCGTCATATGCGGCGATTCTGGCCACCTGAGCTGCAGTTATAGGTTCGTTTTGCGGTGCCACCTCTCCTCCTTTCTGAGATTGGGGTGGAAACGAGTTTAGTTTTCCACAAAGAAATTCACAATCATTTTCGTGGATTATACCCAAATTTACCTGCGCTTTTCTTTTTCTTTCACATTGTTTTATCACCAAATAAACGTTTTACCTGCGGTTTTTCGATTTATCCACAAGACTTTCCACTCATGTTGAAAACTGCGGTGGAAAGCGAAAAATAAGGTGGAAAACAATGGTGAAAAACTAGGAAAGCAGGTTGCAAAAGAGCGACAAAAAAGCTCTTGAGCTGCGATTGTCTAAAGTTTTCCCACATGCAAAGCAATGAAATAAACAGGATGAAAAGTTGAAAAACCAATCAAGTGCAAGCTTTATACAAATAGGTGATGAAAAAGTGTCTGGAAAAGTTTTTTCGCTTTCTCAAAATCCCTGTTAAGATGCTGGT
>CAVAPV010000062.1:0-11471 GCA_963590525.1 Agathobacter rectalis | reverse complement strand
GTTATGGCGGCATGGAGCAGTTTATGACCGTGGTGTTGGGCTATGACGATCAACGCTGCAACAAACTGCACGAGGCGCTTACCGAGCCCGCAGGCAAGTAACGAGCAGGGGAGTCGCCCTCGCGGCCTTGTGACGCGATGGAGAGTTACAGCTCAAAGCACTCTGCGGCGATGCGCTCCATGAAATCATCGGAGAGGTAGACAGGTAGCTTTGCCGCTGCTTTGAGCGATAGGTAGGCCCCTGTCTTGGCCTGCTGCAAGGCGTAAGCTTTGCAACACCATGTCGTGGATCTTAGAGCCGTCATCATCCGCCAGGCGGCATAGCGGCAGTCAAAATCGTCCCGCTCAAAGCGCCCGTCGATTGCGCGCCAGTATTCCTCGACAAGCTCACGTCCCTGCCTAGGGTCCATGAGGTAGCTGCTGTCCCAAAACGTCGTGGTGGGGGAGGTAAAGTAGGCGATGTCTTGCGCTATGTCGCCTATAAGCGGGCGTTCCCAGTCGATAAAGTAGCCGTCTGTGCGGCTTGCAGGGTCTTGCGGCAACAGGAAATGCGAGGGCAGTGTCTCGGTGTTGATGATGTGGCATTGCCCGCAGCCTAGCCCGCGGCCCAACTGCGTGCGGGATGCATCGATAAAGGCCTGTGTCCAGCGTGTGATGCGCTCGTCTTCAAAACCCGACGTGCGGTAGATCTCAAAGCGCATCATGCACTCGTCAAAGAGCTCTTGGAGCGGATCTGCAGGCCAGAAGAGCCCACAGTCTGCGGCCACGGGCACGCTGTGCACGCGCGCCATGAGGTGGATGCAGCGGGAAAGGTCGCTTTGACGCAAGTGGTCGAAGTCGAGCTCTTGCCCTTTGCAAAAACTGATGACCATGGCGCCGTGATCCAGGAGGCTTTTGGAGCTGTCTACGTAGAGAGGACGCGGTGTGCAGCCGCTTGGCTCAAGCGCTTTGAGGGCGGCAAACTCGTAGGCTACCTGGTCTTGGTGGAACGGCTGCGGCACGATGTTGATGCGCAAGACGTAGCGTTTGCCGGTTGTAGGGTCGGCAAAGACGTAGTTGTCGTTATGCTCGCCAGCGCCTAAGGGCACGGGGTCGAGCTGCGTGCTTGGGCCGATGCCCAGCGTTTGGCGCAGCTCGTTGTTTTGCTGCAGATAGCGCGCTGCCTGCTGAGTTTGCGTTTGTGCCTGCGTGCCCATGTTTGTTTTCTCCATATGCGTTGCCTGCCGCCACGACTATTGTGCGGTTGCGTTTGCTGGTGATTTCATTGTAAGCGGGGTGGTGCCAGCGAAGACAGTAAAGCGCAAGTGGCGCGGTGCGATAGCTAGTGGCGGCCAAAACGCAGGCAACTGATTTGTATATTTTGCTCATCGGTTTGAGGCTTATAAATTATATAAACCGTCAATTTATATAATTTATGCAGTTCACTACCCCTTGTCATTTATACAAATTGCAACTTAATATGATTAAGGACAGTAAATCAACAGTTTAGTTGGTAGTGAGGCATATGGAATACAAAGAGCTCTCCCAGTTGTACTATGCCGATGCGAGCAATGAGAGAGATGCGAATCTCAAACGTGAGCATGCGTTTCGCTTTAACGCCAGCTCGACGTTTAGGCTTGGTTTTGATACACCGCAAGGCGAGCTGTTCATAGCCATGCCCCGCGAGATGAGCATCATGAGCGAGCTTGTTATGCGCTCTGAGCATCGTATATTCAATAGGCTCGCAGGAATGCCCGTTGCTGCCTCGAATGCCGTTCTTAGGGGGTTCGTGCTTGACGAGGTGGTTTCCAATAACGCCATCGAGAACATCTACAGCACCCGTAGGCAGGTGAAGGAAGCGCTCGAAGTGACTGCCGGAGCCCCTTCAGGTGCCAAGCGCTTCAGGGAGCTTGCTGTCTTGTACTTGGGCATCATCGACAACAGCATTGCTATGCCTAGTTGCCCAGAGGATATCCGTCGTATATACGACGAGGTGACTTGTGGCGAGATTTCTGCAGGTGATCTTCCTGATGGAGAGCTCTTCAGGGCCCAAGGTGTGGGCGTTGTTCAAGGCGGGTACAGAGTAGTCCACAACGGTATCGAGCCGGAATCTGCGATTATCCACGCTATACAACAGATGCTGCACGTTGCTGTATCGCGGGAGATCCCGGCGTTACACAGGGGGCTTGCTGCGCATTACATGTTCGAGTACATTCACCCGTTCTATGACGGCAATGGCAGGACGGGTCGCTACCTGTTGTCTTTGATGTTGAGCGATGTGTTGTCCCCCGCAACGGCGCTTTCGCTTTCAAGGGTTATCTCCCAGAACAGGGATGCATACTACCGTGCGTTTAAAACGGCCGAGAAGCCTCTGAACAAAGGCGAGCTCACCTTCTTCATCTATACAATGCTGGAATTCATTCGCGAGGCTCAAGAGGAACTTGACTTGGGCTTGCGCGAGAAGGTGAATTTGCTGGATGCGTTGGACGAGGTTATGACAAAGGCCGCAGAGCAAGAACCTCTGAAGGGCCAGGAGGCCAAGGTGGTGCGTTCGCTGCTCGAACACGAGGCATTCGGGTTGTGTTCCGATGCGACCCTTGGCGAGCTTGCCGATCGCCTTGGGTTGGGGGTTCAGATGACGCGGCGCCACATTGTTGCATTAGAGGACAGGGGCCTTATAAAGCGCCGCCGCCCGCGCAACCCTATCACCTTTGCTCTGACAGAGCAGTTCTTGGCGCGCTATGGCTTGGAGTATGTCCGCTCTGACGATTAACTGTATGCATGCGTGCATTATTTACCGCTGCATTATAAGTTGCGGCAAAAGAGATGCTTGCGGCAACGCGGATGCCGTATTGCCACTGTGACAGCTAACGCAAGCTAAAAGAAATGAAGCGGGCTAAAAAAGCTAACGCAAGCTAAAAGAAATGAAAAGCAGGACATATAATGAGCTGAAATCAGTTTGCAGGAGGCTGTCATGTCGCATGATTTTGAAAATCCCTTTACTCCGGTTGTAGGCAAGGCTCCTTTGTATATCGCTGGCCGCGAGCCCATCATTCAGGATGTTGAGACGGCGCTTGCCGGCAGGGGGAACGACCCAGCGATTATCAGCTTGCTTGTGGGCGCGCGTGGCATGGGTAAGACCGCGTTGCTTTCTTACTTTGCCCAGATTGCCGAGTCTTCTGGGTGGGTTACTGCTCGCGTCACTTGCATCCCTGGGATGCTCGATGACATTTACATCAGGGCGCAACGCGCCTCACGTCATCTGGTTGATTCGCAATCTTCTAGGAAGATAAAGGACCTGAGTGTGGGCAACCTTGCATCTATCGAGCTGGAAGACTCGGTTCCCGTGCAGTCAAACTGGCGCTCTATGATGGATGATGTTTTGGACGCCTTGGCCAGCGTAAATACCGGGCTGCTGGTAACGGTTGATGAGGCCACTCCCGATGTTCAGGAGATGGCTACGCTGGTTGCCGCCTTCCAGCATTTTCTTGATGAGGATAGAAAAGTCGCGCTTGTGATGGCGGGGCTTCCGTATGGAATCACATCGTTGCTTTCGGGGAAGTCGACATCGTTTCTGCGCAGGGCAGCGCGTTACGAGTTAGGAACTTTAAGCGATTACGAGGTGCAAGAAGCCCTTATAAAGACCATGCGCGATGGCGGCAAGAGTTTTGATCCTGCTGCGCTTAACGCGGCTGTTAAAGAGATCGAGGGATTTCCCTTTATGCTCCAGTTGCTTGGATATCGTGCTTGGCGCTTTGCAGATGGACGCGACAACGTTAGCATGGATGATGTTGTGGAGTCGGCGCAGGTTGCGCGCGCAGAGCTAAAGCAAAGGGTTTACGAGGCTGTTTACTTCGAGCTGAGTGAGGCTGACAAGTCGTTCCTTCTAGCCATGACGCAGGATTCGGCTGTAACGCGACAAATCGATATGACTTCAAGACTTGGTAAACCGAGCGGGCATGTTTCGAGATACAAGAAACGGATGCTCGAGCAAGGGATCATTCAAGAGCGTTCCAAGGGCTACTTGGAGTTCTGTCTTCCTGGCTTCAAGGAGTATTTCATGGAACGCATTGCAGAAGAGCGAGCGCACTGAGGAAACGGCCTGCTGAGTTAATGAGAGGTAGATATGTCTGTGCCAGAGATCAGGTTTGATGCGGTACATGAGCGAGACATGGATCTCTTGTTCGCCAATGCGCTGTGTTGCGATGAGGGCTTTGTAAGGCTCCTATTGTGCCGTGCTGGCATCGACCAACCTGATGTTTCCGTTGCGGGCGTGGAGCTTTCCAAAACTGACGCTCAATTAGGCGAAAGCGACATCACTCTTTTGGTTGAACTTGGCGATAAACGTATCGAGTTGCTTATAGAGGATAAAGTCGACGCTATTGCCATGCCCAACCAGCGCGCACGTTATGTCAAGCGTGGGCAAAAGGCAGTTGAGACCGGTGAGTGCGAAAAGTTTTTCGTCTATTTGTTTTGCCCGCAGCGTTATCTAGAGGCAAATGCCGAGGCAAAACTCTATGAGCATTGCGTCACGTACGAAGAGATATGCAGCTATATGGAGAGTTTGGACACTCCGTTTTCTGCGATGGCAGCCCAACAGCTAAAGCAAGCCATCGCGCGCGCGAAGCGTCCGCCTAGTGCAGAGGTTCATGAGGGAGCTAACGAGTTTTTACGGGCATATATAGATCTGCAGCAGGCAGAGTACCCTATGCTCGACTTGCGAACCAAGGCGTCCTCAAGCGGATGGTGGGTGGATTTCGAGACTCCGCTGCAGGGGACCTACATCCATCATAAGATTGCAGAAGGCTATGTAGATCTGTATTTCAAGAAGCAAGCTGCACAACTGCTCGCTGTGAAGCGCGTGGCTAAATGGCTGCGCGGCTGCGGCTTGGATGACGTGCGCGCTGTTAAGACAGGCAAGTCGAGCGCGCTGCGTTTTCTTGTGCCCTGTTTGGACGTGTCTCAAGGCAAAGACGCTTTTAATCAAGACGAGGTTAGGGAGTGCCTTGAGGTAGTGAAAAGAGCGGTTGAGTTTGCTGCGACAGTAAGTGACTTGCGTTTGCTTACGGATGTAGAGGAGTAAAACGCCGGCATCCTGCTTCAGCTGCCTCAAAGCTGCTGAGGAAGTAGTCGTAGAGGTCGGCGACGGGTTTATTGCGATGAAGCATCTGAAAGCTTGCGTGATAAAATAGCGATACTTTTTTGATAGAGCCATGAAAAAGGAAGCAGCCATGAACATCAGGCCTGTGTCGGATTTAAGAAACCATTACACGGATGTAGAGAAACAAGTTATGGAGAGTGGCCCGGTATTCCTCACCAAGAACGGTTACGGTTCTATGGTGGTAATGAGTCTCGAGCAGTTTGAGCATGTTAACGGCAGCATCGAGGCGGCGCTGGATGCGGCAGACCGTCAGGCGGCCACTACTTCGCAACGCTATACGCATGATGAGGTTTTTGGTTCTATAAGGAAGGGCCTGCTTGATGACCAAGCCGCAACAGCGCTATAAGCTACGCTATCTGCCTTTGTTTTGGGATGATCTGAACTCGGCTGTTTCATATATCTCCAATGTGCTCAAGGCGCCTAAGGCAGCCCAAGATCTGCTCTATAAGCTTGAGTCTGAGATTCTCTCCCATTTAGAGGAGCCCACCTTGGCGTTGGTCTACAAAACAACCAAGAGCCGTCCGCTGCCTTACTACTGGTTTGAGGTTGGCAATTACATGGTGTTTTATGTGGTTGATGGCGAGTTCATGGAGGTGCGTCGCTTTCTCTTTGGAGCAAGGGATCTAACTCGGATGCTTCCCTAACGCGTGGTTGCAAAGATTGGCGTAGCCCTTTCCAAGCGCCTCGTTACTTCTTAGAGTTGCTGTTGGCAGCCGCACGGCGCACGGCGACAAACAGCAGCGCAACCGTGAGCCGCTGTTACTCCAAAATCTTCTTCTCCTTGATGGCCTCTACAACGGCAACATCGGCAGGCAGCCAGTCAACGGAATCCAGCGCATCCGCTTCAAGCCATTTGGCGTCAGAATGCTCCAGTAAGGTAAGGTGCCCCTCGGCCACAGAACAGAGATAGCACTTCATCGACAAGCGGAAGGTAGGATAGTCGTATTCCACCTGGCAGATGAACTCGCCAACAGAGACGGTCGCCTCAAGCTCCTCGTGAATCTCGCGCACAAGCGCCTCTTGGGGTGTCTCGCCTGGCTCCACCTTGCCACCGGGAAACTCCCATCCCCCGGCAAGGTCGCCGTACCCGCGTTGCGTGGCAAAGATCTTGTCTTCGTGCTTGATGACGGCGGCGACAACCTCGACTGTTTTCATGCTGCTTCTCCTGCTTGTTGATGTTTTGCGCGTTTGAGTATAGACGCAGAGCGGCTGCGAAAAGACGAAAGCGGCAATTGGTTCCAACGCGCGGTTCTGCGTCATAGAGGCAGGCAACAGTTAACACCCGTCCGTCGCAAACCAGCCTACCCCAGCAAAATCTATCTATCTTGGCTATGATCTTTATCGACAGATAGAGGTGGGCAAACGAGCGAGTTTTCTGGAGATAAGCGTGGCAAGCAGGATCGAATACAGCGTCATCGACTTCAAAGAGAGCTTGCAGGCGAGCTTCATCGGAAGCGATAAAGAGCCTGATGACCGCTATGCACCTCGCATCTTAAGCAACGACGAGCGCAACTCGAGCAACGTGCTCTCTGTCATAAAAAGCGAGCTTCTAGACTGCGTGAGCTTTAGCTTCTCTATCGCATTCATCACCTCGAGCGGCATACAGGTCTTAGCAGAGATTCTCCACGAGCTGCAACAACGCGGCATACCCGGGCGTATCCTCACATCGACCTATCTCAACTTCAACGACCCCGATGCCTTGCGCAAGCTGTTGGAGTACCCCAACGTCCAGGCACGCGTTTACCAAGGTGATCTGCATGCCAAAGGATACTTCTTTGATAAAGAGGGCATATCGACCATCATCATAGGAAGCTCCAACCTCACGCAACGCGCCCTCACCTGCAGCAAAGAGTGGAACGTGCTGTTTAGGACCTTTCCAGAAGGCGACATCCTCCAAAAGACCAAAACCGAGTTCGAAAAGCTCTGGGAAGACGATAACTCCGTCTGCATAACAGAGCAGTGGATCAAAAGCTACGAGGAGTTCCTGCAAAGCTGCAAGCAAGAGGTCTCTGTCAAACGCCAGCCCGCGTTTTCTGCGAGCGGCGCTGTTGCAAACGAGCTTGCAACCCTGGGCACAACACGTATCAAGCCCAACAAGATGCAGGAATCTGCCTTAGAAGCCTTAGAGGTCTTGCATCGTAGAGACGAGCCGCGCGCCTTGCTGGTGTCTGCAACCGGCACGGGCAAGACGTATCTTTCGGCGCTTGACGTGCTCAGGGCTAAACCCAAGCGAGTCCTCTTCATAGCCCACAGACAACGCATCCTAGACGCATCGCAGCAAAGCTACGAGCGCGTTTTGGGTGATGTCTACAGCTATGGACAGTTCAACGACGCCTCTCAACGAGATGCAAGCTGCTTGTTTGCCATGGTCATCCAGCTATCGAGCAACCTTGAGCAGTTTGCCCCAGACGAGTTTGACTACATCATCATCGACGAAGCGCACAGGACCGGCGCCAACAGCTACCAAAAGATCCTTAGCTACTTCACGCCCAAGTTTGTGCTGGGCATGACAGCAACACCCACGCGTACCGACGGTTACGACGTATATGCGCTGTTCAACCATGTCATCGCCTACAGGATCACGCTGCAAGATGCGCTTGAAAACGACATGCTCGTCCCGTTTCACTATTTTGGAATCGCCGATCTTGCCATCGATGACGAGGCAGTCGACGATGTGGCGCTGTTTGGCAAGTTGACCTCCAAACAGCGAGCTGATCACATCATCCAAAAAATCGAGGAGTACTCAGTCCGCAAAAACGACCGACGCGGGCTCGTCTTCTGCTCACGTAATGACGAGGCGCAGGAGATGTCGCGTTTGTTTAACGAACGCGGTTACAAGACAGTTGCCATAAGCGGAGAGACAAGCGACGAGCAGCGCAACCAATCAATCGCACAACTGGAAGCTGGCGAGCTGCAATACGTGTTTTCTGTCGACATCCTCAACGAGGGTGTGGACATCCCCTCTCTCAACGAGATAATCATGCTGCGCCGCACAGAATCCGCGATCGTTTTTGTCCAGCAACTGGGCCGCGGCCTGCGCAAAGACCCTTCGAAAGACTACACGCTGGTGCTCGACTTCATAGGCAACTACCAGCAAAACTACCTCATCCCCATAGCCCTTACAGGCGATAGAAGCTACAACAAGGACAACCTGCGCAAAGCAGTAAAGGAGGGCACGGCATCGATCCCCGGATGCTCGACCATCTCCTTCGACAAGGTGTCCGAGCAGCGCATCTTCAAGGCGCTGGAGCAAGGGAAGTTTGGCTCGGCGCAGCTGATTCGCACCGAGTATGGCGATCTGCGCCGCCTGTTAGGACGAATCCCCAGCTTGCTTGACTTTGACGAGAACGAGTCGATAGATCCGCTGCTCATCATCGGTAAATATGGCTCGTATCCAGCTTTTTTGCAAAAATACGAGCCCGATTGCCCGTTTGCGTTTGGAGAGGAAAAACTCGGATATCTCAAGTTTGCCTCGGAAAAGCTTGCCGCAGGTAAGCGCTTGGCAGACCTCGTGGCGCTCGATAGCCTCATCGACGCACGTGCAGCAGGAAAGGCAGGTAGTGCCAAGTTGCCGCAGGATGCAGCAGATGCGCGCTCTGTTCTCAAGACGCTTACGGGCGAGTATTCGACAAAGGGCGCCCAGCTGGTCGAAATTATTGATGGAAAGGCAAGCTTTACGAGCGAATTTGCCACGGCGCTCGAGGATTCAGACTTTCTCAAATGCGTTGTCGACCTCGTGAAGTTTGGCTTCCATAGAAACGCCTTGAGGTTTAGCAGGCTCTACAAAGACACGAACTTTGTCTTATGCCAAAAGTACACGCGCGAAGAAGTCTGCCGCCTGCTGCGCTGGGAAAAGGAACCCAATTACCAAAACGTGGGCGGATATTTTTATGACAAGGAGACAGGGACGTTTCCTGTCTTTGTCAACTACGACAAAGACCCCGATATAAGCATTACCACGCAGTATCACGACCGCTTTGTGTCCGATAGGAAGATCATTTGCATCTCCAAGAGCAAGCGCACGCTTGAGTCGCCAGAGATAAAGCGGCTCGCCCAAGCCGCGCAAGGTCAGCAAGAAATGCGCTGCTTCTTGTATCTGCGCAAGAACAAAAACGACAAAGACAACAGCACGGAGTTCTACTTCTTGGGCGAGATGCATCCAACGGGGCAGTTCGAGCAGATCGTTATGGCCGACGGCAAGACGAGCGCGGTCGAAATAACCTACGAGCTAGAAGAGCCCGTGCGCGCCGATCTCTACGACTACTTCCTCAGCAGCTTTGAGGAGTAGTCGGCGTAGTGGATTAAATGCGCTGGATCACCTTTGCTTTGAAGGGCAGTTTCCTCAATCGCCATGGTTTGGATTACCTGCGATTGGATGCCTAGTTTTGCGTTCTGTCCCCTATATCCTGCCGCAGCGGCTCACGGTTGCGTTGCTGCGGCTTGCCGCTGAGCGCCGTGCGGCCACTACCAGCGCGCTGATGCCGCAGGCGATGAGCATTGCAGCTCCGTAGAGGGCATATGCATCGGCGACGCCACCGCCGGTAAGCTGCGTGGTCGCGGTAAGCAGATACGAGCATGCCGATACCGCCAAGCCGTCTGCCGCAGCAACGATAGAGGTTGAGGTGGAGCGCTTTTGCGCTGGGACGATCTGCGTGCAGCGCGTGTAGAAGTAGCAGAAGTAAAACGGCCACATGAACCCGGCAACGCCCAGACAGCACACGATGATGGGTTGCGCGGGGCACGCTGCAAGAGCAAAGAAGACCAGCCCTATCACGGCAAGCGCCGGCAAGTACACTGCGTCGCGCAAATGCTTGTACGCAAAGCCAAAGACGAGCGAGCCTGCGGCAGTGGCTATGGTCATAACGCTTGTGAGGTAGCCGGTAAACGCGCTATCGCCCGTGCCTGTGTCGCTCACGTACAGCCCTATGAGATACATGATCACAAAGTAGAGCGTGGCTACCGCAAACACCTGGATGCATAGCACGGCCAGGCGATGCCACCAGCCCTTGGGCACGTCATCGGCATCATCGCTCATGAACAGCGCACGCCCCAAAGCTGCAGCAGAAGACGTGGACGCTCCGTAGACCTCCTCTACAGACTGCGCCACAGAGGCCTGCGGGGTAGGGGACTCACCGGCAGAGGGCAAGGCCGCAGGGTAATCGAGTGCTGCCTTAGCTGCGCTGCGGCAGCGGTTGCGTTTGGCGGCTGGAAAGCGCGGCAAGAAGACGGCGAGCATGACCAGCACAGGGATGGCGACCACGTAGGTCTGGTAGGCATGCGTCCACCCGTCGAGCGCCAAGGTCCCCGCACACGAGGCCAAAAGCGCGCCTATGGCAGACATCGCCGCGTTGTAGAGGCCCACGTACTTGGCATGGCGCTCTTCATCGCAAAAGAGATCGGCCAGGATAGAGAGTGCGGCAGTGTTGGTAATGCCCCAGCCCACACCCGTTGCCAAAAGACGCATGACCACAAAGTAGCGCACATCTACGTAGGCGATGCCAAAGACAGAGCTCACGGTAAAGATCCCAAACCCCACCAGCATGATGAGCTTTTTGTCAAAGCGGTCGCACAAAAGGCCGCAGGCAAGCCCAAAGGGCAAGCCCACGAGCGCAGGGCCCGTCACGCCCAGGTTGACAAGCGCCACCGGGGACGCGGCAAACGCAGTGTAGATGTCTGCGGCGATGGGGCTTATCACCAAGTCGCCCATCGTGCACATGGACGATAAGAACAGCGCCGCTAGCGCAAGGGCAAGGCGCCATCTGGGAAGCTCGCTGGCTTGGGTCATGGCCGCGTCCCTTCTTTTGAGATCGGGCCTTTGGGGCAAGGCGGTGCATGCAAGGTTGCAGCAAACCTTAGCTTGTCCTAAAGGCCCTGGGTGCGATTAGGCTTCGTAGACGATCTGGCCGTCGATGAGGGTGAAGAGCACCTTGGCGTCGAGCAGCTCTTGCGCATCGACCGTAAGCAGGTTGCGGTCCATGACCACGATGTCTGCCAGCTTACCTGCGTGCAGCGTGCCGATCTTGTCCTCAAAGCTCTCCGAGCGTGCCGATCCGTAGGTATAGGCTTGCAGAGCCTGGGCCACGGTGATGCGCTGCTCGGGGACAAAGCCCTCCTCCGGCAGCGCGTCCCAGGGGTGCTTGCGCGTGACGGCGGCGTAGATGCCCTCCATGGGGTTGAAGTTCCACACGGGGGCGTCGGTGCCAAAGGCCAGGATGGCGCCGGTGTCCATGATGGATTTGACGGGCCACATGTAGGGGACCCATTTCTCGCCCAAGAGCTCGGGGTAGCCGTCGGTGTTGAGCACCGAGTGAATGGGCTGCATGGAGGGGATC
>CAVAPV010000061.1:0-11947 GCA_963590525.1 Agathobacter rectalis | reverse complement strand
CCAAGTCCTCGCTACCGCAGGCGTTCTTCGCGCGATCTGCCTCCTATTCGCTCGTCTGAAAGCGTTGCCTTGCAAAGGCGTTGAAACCTACGCGGGCGGGTGTTGCGCTCCCCTACTTGATCTTGGCGGACCTCACCTTGCTCCATGCAGAGCGATAGGTCTTGCCCACGGCCTTCTTGTAGGCGCGCACCTGCACGTAGACGCGCTTGCTGCTCTTAAGGTTCTTGATGACGACGCGCTTCTTGGAAGTGCCCTTGACCTTGAGGGTCGTGCCCTTGCCGGCTTTGAGGGCCGCCTTGCTCGCGGCGTAGCGCACCACAAAGCCGTCGGTTTGGGCCTTGTGCTTGGACCAAGTCACCTTGAGCTTGCCCTTGCCTGCGGCCTTGGCCTTTACGCCCTTAACCTTAGCAGGGACGATCTTGTAGGCCGCCACCAGCATGCCGGAGTAATCTCCGCAGCCGTTGACGATGGCATACGCGCGGCCCACCTTGGTGCTGCCCTGATAGCGCACAGTGTAGTCTGTGCCCTGTTTGAGCACCTTGCCGTCCAAGGTCACCGTAGCTGCGGGCGTGCAGCCGTTCTTGTCGTAGGCACACTTGGTCTTAGAAAGCTTCAGCTCCGCACCGCGGATGCTCTTGGAAGCCGTCGTGAAGCCATAGGTGGCCTGCAGATTGCCGCCCGCGCCCACGCTCACGCCCAAGGCACTCTTACCTCCAAAGGTCACGAGCATAGAGGATCGATACTTGACGACGGGACTAGCAGAAGGTGCAAGCGTCGCCTCGACAACGTAGCCCACGCCTGCCTTGGCCTTGGAGCCCGCCTCGACAGCGTCGCCTTCCACCGTGCTCCACAAAAGCTGAGCCTCAAGCTCTACCTGCTTGCCGTTGTGGCGCACAAGCACGGCCTTGACGCTTGCGGGCAGCTCGTCTCCAGCCACGATATCGGGCAGGTCGATGTCGATGCTCTTGGCGTATTCGGTGTCATCTTCTATCTCATGCCAAGCAGCCGTGAGGGTGATGTCTTTTATGACAGGATCGTCAAAGTTGTAGGTCCTGCCGTCGAGCTGCCAACCAGCAAAGGTATAGCCACTGCGCGTGGGCGCCTTGGGTTCCTTTGCGCACTCACCAATGACGACTTTCTGCGGCTCCACAGGGCTGCCGCCGTTAGAGTCGAATTCAACCGCGTACTCGATAACCTCCCACTTGGCAAACAGAGTGATGTCAGCCGTAACCTCTGAATCAAAGTCATATGCTTGCGTGCAGGCTGCATCCGCGTACCAACCCTCAAAGGTGCAATTGGTGCGCGTGGGATCATCGGGCTTGGTTGCCTTGCTGCCAACCGCTACCTCCTCATCGTTCACTTTGCTGCCCCAAGCGCCCGTGTCAAAGGTAACGAGATACGCGCTGGTTTTATAGGTGGCCTCCACCCAAGCATCGTTGTTTGGCATAGTGAACGTAGTTTCAGCAGCTGTGGTGTCAACAAGGGTCACACTGCCTTCTTTAACCTTCCAGCCCGCAAACTCTTGGCGCGTGGCAGCAGCATCTGCCTTGATAGTGACGGTCTCGCCCTCTAGGGCGTATTCAACGCTTTTCCCGTCTACATAAGCTGTGCCATTGTCAACAGCCACGATGCCCCTAATCTTATATACGTAGCGGGAGATCTCCGTCGTACGTGCGCCTACCTGCCCGTAGGCAAACAACGTCCAGGTGCCGCTCTTATCGAGCGCAATGGGTGTGCCGTCAGAGTAGTCGCTATAGCTTGCGTCTTCAGCAGGTTTCTCAGCTTCACCTTGCACCAAGCAGTACTTGATAACGTTGTCGGAGCTTATCTCCCAACCAGACCCAGCTTGCAGCCTGAGCTTTTGGCCCTTGTCATATGTACCGGTTTCGATACTCGACGTAGGTGCTCCAATCGCCTTCAAGCGGAAGGTGCGGCTCACGTCATACTCGCTGCTCTCATAGGTAAACTTACCCTTGACGGTAAACTCGCCGGTATCGCTCACTGCCGCTGGCGAGCTGTCCCACTTCACGCCATCGCACTCAACCGTATCCTTGCCTTCAGCATCACGAGCCACCACGATCTTCTTAGGCAGCTTCTCATCTGTATATGCATCGGTCACCTGCATGACCTCGACGTCGGAGAGGTCGGTGACGATATGATCAAAGCCCTTGTCTTTACCTGTGGCAAGCGTAAAGGTCACAACGGCCTTCTTGGCTCCCGTATCGCGCTTGGTTATAGCCGCAACACCGTTAACGGCAACCGATATGTTGTCTGCAAAGGCATAATAGTAGGCCTTCTCATCTGCCACCTTGGCTTTGGCCACAGCAGCCGGGTTAGCCTCGTTTTGGCCCAGCGTTACCGTAGCGGTGCCAACATAGGCCTTTCCCTCTTCTGCAGTGTAACCAGAGGGCAACTCTTCGTCAGAACCGTATTTCTTCCATACCACGCTCAAGCCGTACTCGTTGATAGACTTGGTCACATCCAAGCCAGAGAAGCTCGTACCCGTGACCCTGCATGAAGTAAATTTCGTCGGTAACGTATCTCCAACTTCAGGAGCCGCAACGGTGATGTCTACCGCGCTCACATAGGGCTCGTAAAGCGCCCCCAGGCTCACATCTTGCGTAACGTTTTCCAAGGTGATGGAGCTAGCGGTCTGCTCCTTGACCGTAGCCCCGGACAGCTCTGAGGTGTTCCATGACGTAAAGTTCCAGCCAGTGGCAGCCGGGGTGGCGATCGTCACCGTGCCGTTGTTAGCCACGAGCGCCGTGGTTGCAGCGCCAGCGATCTGCGCTGCTTGATCAGTGCTTGCCTTGTTCACGTCCAGACCCGTCACGGTAACGGTGCGCTGCTCGCCCATGGTGACCGTAGCCACGAGCTTGATGCCGCCATCCGCAGCCTGAACCGTGCACGCGCTATCCTCTTTATTACCCAGATCAGATGCAACAGATGTCGACGCAGAAGTAACACGTTCACTGCTCACGGGCAGCTTAAGCTCGTCAAAGACGCTTGCGGGGACCTTGATCGTGTACGTGACCTTTTTGAGGCCAGCCTCGCTTCCCGTGCCGTCTGCAGAGCTGCAGTTTTCCACCACGACGCTGTCAAGCAAAGACTTTGGCACCGTCACCTGTTTGCCGGTGCAGGTGGTAAAGGCAAGCGATGAAACGCTCACGTTCTCTTTGGTGCCCAGCTTGTCCCAGCTGTTGCCGTCTGCCAACCCCAGCTGCGCTCCGGTGACGTCCTCGACATAGTGGGCAGTTGCCTTTGTGTCGCCATAGGGCATGAAGAACTCCGCCGTACCGGCAGAAGCCTTGACCGTCTTGACGAGGGCGTTGGGAGTCTCGAGCGTCCAATAATCGAGCAGATAGGTGCCCTTGCTCGGGTCAGTAGGGTCTATGTACTTGGGGTAGTCCGCGCTCTTGAGCTCCACCTTGTTGGAGCGGCCGATGTCTTCTTTCGTAGAGGTCTTGCCATCGCCATAAGCAAGCGTCAGGTCGAACCTGGACGAACCCCCTTTCAAATAGAGATAACCATCATCGTCGAGCTCTATAACGCAGCTGTCCGAGTCGGAGAACAAAACCGTCTTGTAAGCATCGGCCAGCTTGGTCATGAACGCCTGGTTGCCAGAGATCCGGCGCGGGAGCGAACCTTCTGCAAAGTCGATGCCTATGCGGCTCGTTGGCTTGAGATACGTGTCCTCGGAGCCGCCGCCGCACATGGTCTGCTCGGCGCAGGAAAAGCTCGCATTGCTCACGCCGGTCCACAAAACCGGTCTGCCCCATGAGCTCCAACGGTAGAGGTACTCGTTGTCTTCGATGATCACCCTGCCCTGCAAGGTGAAGTCACGGTACTCCGTGCTAGAGAAGAACAAACCGCCGTATATCCTTGAGGTGTTGCCCGTGATCGTGACGTCTTTGAGCGTGAACTCCGTGTCTTTGGAGTAGATGCCACCGCCCTCGGCGTAATACCATCCATCACCGCCCGTCTTATTGCCGGTGATACTTATGCCCTCAACATAGAGCGTGCCGTTTTGCGAGCAGATGCCGCCACCGTTGTGCGCATACTGCGTCGATCCAAATTGTGTCTGCGTCGTGTTGTCGCGTATGGTTCCCGTCTTGTCTGAAGAAACGATGCGCAGGTCATGGCCGTTGTTGTAAACACCACCACCGGTATTGCTGTAGATGCTCGAGCCGTTGATCATGTTGAGAGTCATAGCGCCCGACGAATCCTCGTAAAAGGCGATGCCTCCCCCAACGGGGTCATGATAGCTACTGGAGAGCGTAGCCGTGTTGTTGTAGATATAGCTTTTGTCCATGTTAATCGTGGAAGGTGCAATGCAGCAGATGCCGCCACCGGGGGCAGAGCTGTTGCCGTAAATCTTGGAGTTTTTGAGGTTGAGCGTGGTCTCACCTTCCAAGCCAAAGGCTCCGCCGTGATTCCAACTGTCCCAGTTGTTGCAAAACGTGCTGTCTATAGCGTCTATAGTCGTGTTGTCTCCTGTTATATAAACCGCAGCGATATAGCCGTTGTCTTTAACTGTGGAGTTCCTAAACGTAAGATGGGTACCGGTGCCGGTAGATCTTATGCCGCTATAAGTGTTGCCCGAAATCTCCGAGTTGTTCAAAACCTCAAGTGTCTCATTGTCGTCGTCAAAGCAGATAGCCTGGTTGCCGTTATTGCTCATCTTTGAGTTATCGAGCGTGACCTTGAGCTTTTCATCGTCGGCATAGATGCCACCGCCGTAACTGAGCGCTTTGTTGTGAGAGATCTGGCTGCCGTTTTTGAGGTTGATGTTGCAGCTGTCGTCGCGCACATACACGCCGCCGCCTTTTTCCTCAGCACAGTTGTATGCGATGGTTGCGTTGTCCAGCTCTAGAGTCGAGTCGTCTCCGTGCATACCAACGCCGCCGCCGTAGCCATACGCCTTGCCAAGCCAGTAATCCCACCAGTCGGCATAGTTGCCCGCTACCGTGACGTTATTGAGATAGACCTTGACGTTGCCGCTGTCAGACATGGCAATACCGCCCGCGCCATATTTGTCATTGGTAGCGCCGCCGGTTATGACGCCGCCGTAGAGGCTCAGCTTCTTGTCATTGCCCGTGTGGGTGTCATTGGGATCGGATTTCCAGAGGTAGCCTTCTTGATGCGAAGGCAGATAGCCCTTGTGCTCGACCTTTGACGCGTCGCCCGTGCCTCCGTCAATAGTAAGAGTGACGTTCTTTTCTACGTCGATGACCTCGCCGTTGCCCTTGCCCTCGCCGGGAGAGCCCTCTGTAACCAAACCGCGGTCGATAATATGACCGTTGAGGTTGAGGACATAGGTCTTGCCGCCTACGAACTCTATGTGGCCGTAGCTGCTAGAGTCAAAGTCATCGTAAAGGGTGATCGTGACCTTGGAGGTGCCGTCGTTTTTACCCCAGGCCTTGACCTCGTCAAACGCGGCGGCGATATCCGAGTACTTTTGGACGCCGTAAGACTCCCCGCTCTTGTTGATGCGCTCGACAGTGGCTTTGGTGTTATCCGCATGCGCAGTGGTAGGTAGCACTGCAGCAGCAAACAGGGCAGCAGCGGCAAGCAGCACGGCAAAAGCGGTACGGACGAGGTTAAGACGGCTTCCCATCGATGTTGGCATGGAGGCTCCCAGAGGCGATAAATCCAAACATTGCTAATCGTTCCATTCTATCGCTTGTGGGGGGGGTAATGGAGGGTCGGATGCAAGTCTGGCAGCGTTGCCTGTAACCCATCGCAACCTACGCGGGCGGGCAGTGCCCGCCCCTACGTGGACACGCACCCACCCTATCCTCGCAATGCAGCGAAACCTACGAGCCCTCGTCTGCAGATACGATGGGCCGCAGGTAAGGAAACGTATCAATCATCCATGATCAGCAGGTGTATGTAGGGGCGAGCATTGCTCGCCCGGTCGCGGCGCAAGCCGCGACGTATTACAGCGCGCTGGCAAGCGCGCAGGACTTTAAAGCAGCGAGGCGGGCAACGCCCGCCCCGCGCACTATCGCCTTCTATTTGAGCTCGGCGGCGTGGACAAGCGTCAAGAAGCTGTCATGCTTGAGCGACGCACCGCCGATAAGGCCGCCGTCGATGTCTGGCATCGGCATGAACATATCAACGTTGCCCGGGTTCATAGATCCGCCGTAGAGAATACGGATGCTGTCTGCCGCATCGTCGCCAAACATGTCGCGCACCGTGGCGCGGATGGCCGCGCAGACCTCCTGCGCTTGCTCGGGCGTGGCAGTGCGGCCGGTGCCGATGGCCCAGATGGGCTCGTAGGCGATGACGCTTTGCTCCACATCTGCCGCCTGCATGCCGCCAAGCCCCTCGCGCACCTGGCGCGTGACAAACTCGATCGCCTGGCCGGCATCGCGGGTATCGAGGCTTTCGCCGCAGCACATGATGGGATACATCCCGTTGTCGCGCAGCGCGGCGATCTTTGCGGCTACATCGGCATCGGTTTCGCCAAAGTACTCGCGGCGTTCGCTATGACCCACGATGCAGTACTTGCAACCCAAGCTGGCGATCATCGGCGCGCTCACGCAGCCGGTGTAAGCGCCGCTGGGGGCAGGATGCACGTCTTGGGCGGCCAGGCGCACAGGAGAGTTGTCCGTCATGAGCACGACGCGCGCACTGCGGATGTCTGTGTAGGGCGGGCAAATCACGACCTCGCATTGGTCGTACTTGGGCTCGATACCGTAAGAGATCTGCTGAACGAGCTCTATGGCCTCGTCCATCGTCTTGTTCATCTTCCAGTTGCCCGCCATCATGGGCAGGCGCTGGCCAGTGTAGGTACGTGGTCCCTGCGGCTCGCGCTTAAAGAGTCCCATCGGCATCCCCTTTGTTCATGAGCGCCGCGACGCCGGGAAGCTCCTTGCCCTCGAGCAGCTGCATGGACGCGCCGCCGCCGGTGGAGATGAAGGAGACCTGGTCTGCCAGGCCAAACTTCTTGATGGCTGCCACAGAGTCGCCGCCGCCGATGATGGTCTGGCCGGCGCAATCGGCCACCGCTTGGGCAACGCCGCGCGTGCCAGCCTCAAAGGAGGGGAACTCGAACACGCCCATGGGGCCGTTCCAAAAGACCATCTTGCCCTGCGCGATGGCAGCAGAATACGCAGCCACGGTGTCCGGGCCGATGTCCAGGCCCATCATGTCGTCCGGAATCTCATCCACAGAGACGGTCTTGGTGTTGGCTCCCTCTGCAAAGACGTCCGCGCACACTACATCGGTGGGGATCATGAGGTTCACGCCCTTGGCAGCGGCGCGCTCCATCATGCCCTTGGCGGTGTCGAGCATCTCGGCCTCCATCTTGGAAGTGCCGACGCTTTTGCCCTGCGCCGCCAAGAAGGTAAAGCACATGGCACCGCCGATGATGATCGTGTCTGCTATCTCCATCAGGTTATCGATGATGCCGATCTTGTCGGAGACCTTGGAGCCGCCAAGAATCGCCACAAAGGGATGCTCGGGCTCGTCGAGCATCCCGGTGAGCGTGCTGATCTCCTTGGCCAAGAGGAAGCCGCCCACTGCGGGAACAAACTGCGGCACACCCGCGATAGAGGCATGTGCGCGATGCGAAGCGCCAAAGGCGTCGTCAACGTAGACGTCGCACAGAGCAGCGAGCTGCTTGACAAAGGTGAGGTCGTTGCGTTTCTCGCCCTTGTTAAAGCGCAGGTTCTCGAGCATCATGACCTGCCCGTCTTTGAGGGCCAAAGACGCAGAGAGGGCCTGCTCGCCTGCAATGGGGCCGCCCACGACGCTTACCGGCTGGCCCAGCAACTGGATGAGGCGCATGGCCACGGGCATCATGGAGAACTGGTGCTCGAACTCGCCGCCGGTGGGGCGGCCCAGATGGCTGGCAATGATAACGCGCGCCTCGTGCTCGATCAGGTACTTGATAGTGGGCAGCGCCTCACGGATGCGCGTATCGTCCATGACGATGCCCTCGTACAGCGGAACGTTGAAGTCGACGCGAAGCAGGACGCGCTTGTGCGCGACATCGATATCGGCGACGGTCATCTTGTTCTTCATGCTGGCACTTTCTCCTTGCACTCAACGAAACCGTTAGTTTACATACCCAACTAGAATACCCGCTTAGCGCGCCCTTGGGCATACTCGATACGCAAATGGCTGCCGTCTGCACAAGGTGCCCACAACGCGCTGGCTATGCAGAAGGGCAAGGAGGCAGGCGATAAGAGGCCGCAGATGAGGCTCGCAACGCAAAAGGAGCCGGCATAATGCCGGCTCCCGGGTGCTGCTATGAGGTTTTGAGCTGCTGCTACTTGCTGCTCGAGCTGCTGTCCTCTTTGGTGGCGTCAGAATCACCGTCGCTGCTATCAGAGGCAGTGTCTGCATCCGAGCTGGAAGTATCGGAGCTTGCATCGTCGGCGCTGTCGGCAGAATCGCTGCTGTCATCGCTGTCGGCGCTGTCGGCAGAATCCGTATCGGCAGAGCTGCTGTCTGCAGAATCGGCCTCGGAGCTGTCGTCAGCGGAGTCGCTGTCGGCGCTCTCATCGCTGTCATCGGCCTCGCTTGCGGCGTTGGCGGCAACGGTGGCCGGATCGTAGCTCAGATCGGACGGGGCGTCGTTGATCTTGACGTTGGCATTGGCAACCAGGTTGTCGATGTAGTCGTCATAGACCTGGTCGTCATCATCAGAGGAGTCATCAGAATCCGTATCGCTGCTGGTAGCAACGTTGTCGCCATCGGACTCGACGGTCGAGCTGTCATCGGAGCTGTCGTCGCCGGAATCGGCACTGCTGTCATCAGAGGAGTCGGCGCTATCGTCGGAGCTGTTCTCATCGGAGCTCTCATCGGTGGATTCGCCCGTTTGCTCGGCCACGATGGCCTCCTTGAGCTTGTCCTCCTTGAGGCCTTGGGCCACATTCTCTTTGAACTCGTCGAGCGTCATGCCAAAGTAGCGGCTCAGGATGCTCTCGAAGGTGCCCTTGTGGCCACCGCCGTAGTAAGACTCGTAGACGGTGGACTGGGAGTCAACGGCAGAGTCGATCTCGTCATCAGAGACGGTGATATCGCGCTGCTCGATCTCGTAGTCGATAACCTGCTGGCGGATAGCCTGGTTGATCAGGTACTCGCGGTACTCCTGCACCGTGCCGTCGCTCGTGCTGTCATCTGCGCTATCAGAGGAGTCATCGCTGCTGTCGGAGCTGTCGCTTTTGGAGCTCTTCTTGCTGCTTTTTTTGCTGCTCTTCTTGGAGCTGGAGTCGTCGCTCGAAGAATCATCGGAATCCGAGCTATCGGAATCACTGGCGGAGCTGGTGTCATACTCGCGGTTTGCGATGTAATCACTCCAGGAGTCTGCATCGGTAGAGCCGTCAGACGTGACGTGATAGCTCAGCTGCTTGGTGGCAGTGTCGGTTATCTCGCTTTCGAGCACCTTGCCGTGATCCCACGTAGCCGCAACCTGCTCACCGCAACCGGAAAGCGCCATGGCGGTAAACGCCGCCAAAGCCGCCGACACGGCAACAACGGAAATCTTCTTGACGATGGTCATGAAGCCTCCCTCAAAGTTCTAGTCCAAAAAATCATATGGTCGATAGTCTAGCGCTTTATAGTCGACAAAGGCTGAAAAGCACCTGAAATATGCCGATCTGCAAAGCCTGTTTGAGTCGCGGCTAGATGTCTCGACTCCGCGACCTGACGGTCGCTTCGCTCGACATAAGTCGCGTCAAGGCCAAGCCGCTACGCGGCGGCCTACGGCCGGCCTTGACCCTCCTTGTTACGGCTGTCCGCAAGCTCACAGCCGCAATGACACATCCTACATGTACCAGCAGCCAGAAGCCGGAGATCGCATACGCAAGAGGGGCCGCCGGCTTTAAGCGGGCGACCCCTGCAAACGTTATTTGGCTGCTAGCACGGCTAGCATGTCCTTAGTTTTTGGCCTCGGCATCTGCCGCGAGCGCCGTGAGGATCTCATCGACAGCAGCATCCACATCGCTAGCTGCGCGCTCGACGTCGATGGTGGTCCACTGGCCGTCCTTATAGAGGACTTTGCCATCACACATGGTCATGACCACGTCTGCGCCGTTTGCGCTGTAGACGATGTTGGTTGCCATGTCATGGACGGGGCGCATCCAGGGCTTGTCGATATCCATGACCACGAGGTCGGCGCGCTTGCCTTGCGCCAAGACACCGCAATCCGTGCGGCCCTGGGACTTGGCGCCGTTGACCGTCATCATCTGCAAGATCTCTTTGGGAGTGAGCACCGTGGGGTCCAAGTCGTAGCCCTTCTGGCTTACGGCAAGCAGGTAGGCGCTTTGCAGGATGTTGTGAGTGTTGTTGGAGGCCATGCCATCGGTGCCGATGGTGCAGTTGACGCCACCAGCCACAAGCTTTGCCGCCGGCGCAAAGCCGCTGGCGAGCTTGCCATTGGAGGCGGGGTTGAGGCTTGCGGTAACGCCCTTGGCAGCCATGAGGGCGATGTCGTCATCGCTCACCCAAACGCAATGCGCCGCCGTCGTGGGATGCTCAAAGACACCCAGGCTGTCAAACCAGGCAGCGGGGGTCATGCCATGGCGGCCGATGCACTCCTCGTGCTCGGTCTTGGTCTCGCTCATGTGCAGATGGATGTTGGCGTCGCGCTTGGCGGCTTCCTCGACGATGCCGCGGATCATGCCCTCGGGCGTGGTGTACTCCGCATGGATGCACAGATCGATCTTGATGCGGCCATCTGCTGCACCGGCATAATCGGCAAAAAGCTCGTTGTTGGTGGCATACGAGGGACACTTGGTGTAATCGTCCATGAACATCGTGCCACCGTCTGCATGGTTGAGCTTCATGCCTGCCTCGATGGCGGCCTTGCAGTTCTCGATGCCGCCAAAGTACATATCGGTGTAGCCGACGACGCCGTAGCGCAGCATCTCGGCCATGGAAAGCTTGGCGCCAACAGCATAGTGGCCCGGGTGCATCTTGCCCTCAAAGGGCCAGACCGTCTGGTTGAGCCACTGCTGAAGCGGCTGGTTCTCGGCATAGCCGCGCAGCAGGGTCATGGGCGTGTGCGCATGGGTGTTGTAAAACGCGCTCATCAAGAGCTTGCCGCGGCCGTCATAGCGATCGCCGTACTTTGCGGCGTCTTGCGGCTCGCAATCGCCCACATAGGTGATCGTCGCGCCCTCCACGCCAACGTACATCCCCTTCTTATGGTCGAGGTTGGCGTCCATGATGTCGATATCGCAAAAAAGCATCGAGCCTCCTTACCCGTGTTTTTCATGTGGCTAGTAGATTAGCACCACTATGGGCACAAAGGCACCGCAAGCAGACGATGCAGCGTGCCAAACAAAGCTGCAGCTCCAAAGCCCGCACGCAAAACAGCGCCCCAAGGCATGGAGCCTTGAGGCGCTGCAGGTTACGCTCGAGAAGCGCAGGGAGGAGTTACTTCTCGAGGTTCGCCTCGTCGTTGTGGGGCTTGTTGGCGCACTTGGCAACCAAGCTGCCCAAGGCAACGAGCGCGATGGCATTGGGGATGACCATGAGCTGGTTGAACATATCGGCAAGCTCCCAAACGAGGTCGTTGGAAAGCAGCGAGCCCAAGAAGATGAACACGAGCGCGATGACCATGAAGATCTTGATGGCGCCCTTGCCAAAGAGGTACTCGACGTTGAGCTTGGCAAAGAGATTCCAGCTCAAGATGGTGCTGAAGGCAAAGAACAGCAGGCAGATAGCCACAAACGCGTTGCCGATGCCCGTGGTAAAGAACTGGCCAAAGGCGTACTGGGCCATGTTGGTCTTATCCAAGCCCGCAGCAACGCCGGTGGCGTCAAGCGTCATAGCGCCGTCGCCAACGTAGAGAACGGAGATGACGACCAAGCCGGTCATGGTAACGACGACAAAGGTGTCGATGAAGACAGCGATCATGGCAACGACGCCCTGGTCATGGGGGTCTTTGACGTTAGCCATGGCATGTGCGTGCGGGGTGGAGCCCATGCCG
>CAVAPV010000060.1:0-12185 GCA_963590525.1 Agathobacter rectalis | reverse complement strand
GATAGAGGCCGCCGCCGTTGCCACTGGCCCCGTTGCCAGAAATCTTAGAGGCGCCGCTCAGGACAAACTGAGTGCCGTTGTAGTAATCGTAGATGCCACCGCCGTTGCCGTCATTGGCGTGGTTGCTCGACACAGCAGAGCCATCTTTAAGCGTAACCGAGCCGTTTGGGGCGTTGTGGTAGATACCGCCGCCGCTGCCTTCTGCAGTGTTGCTGGAAATCTTGCTGGCACCGGAAAGCGTGACATCGGTGTTTTTGGCGTTCACGTACAAACCGCCGCCGTTAGAAGTGGCTTTGTTTTCTTGGATGGCGGCCTGTTTCTCCAAGGTCACCTTAGTATCGTCGTCATCGGTATAGATACCACCACCGTTTTTTGCGCTGTTGGAAGAGACGACGCTTTTATCGCTGAGCGTGAGATTTGTCCAATCGTTGAGATAGATGCCGCCACCATCCTTGGCTGCAGTGTTACCGCTGATCTTGGAGCCGGATTTGAGGGCAATGCTAGTCTGTATGCTCAGCATGTCGTATGTAATCCTATGAGCGTCGTAGCAAAGACCGCCGCCGTAAGAGCCAGCGCTGTTGTTGGAGACCGAAGCGTCTATCATCTCAAAGCCGGAGAAACCGGCAAAGTAAACGCCGCCGCCGCAGTCGGCAGCCTTGTTGCCGTCTACCGCAGATGCGTTAATGGTCAGATGGGTGTTGTTGTCTCCGATGAATATGCCACCGCCGTGGCTGCCTGCGTAGTTATTGCTAACAGAGCTTTTGCCTGTGATGCTCAGGCTAGATGACTCAACCGCGCCGGCCCTGTTTGCGCTGTCAAAGGATATGCCACCACCCTCGCCGTCTGTGTAGTTGTGCTCTATGTGGCTGCCGTTGCCGATCGTCACATGCGTGTCATGAGCCGACACAACGCCGATGCCGGCGCCGTGCTCGCCCGCGTAGTTGTAGAGCACATCTGTATTGCTTAACTCGAGCTTGGCACCGCTGTAGCAGGCGATGCCGGCACTTGGAGCGCTAAACATGGAGCTTTCTGAATAGTTGCCGGCCACAGTGAGGTCGTTGAGCTTCACGGTAGACCCACTGCCGACCGTGATTGCAGGGGCGTACGTACTGCCGGTGATGAGGCCGCCGGTGATAACCGTGCTGCCCGTGCCATCTGCCTGCCAGTAGCTCTTATCCTGATGCAGGGTGCCCTTGTGCTGCGTGGAGGTGTTGCCGCCGTTGACGACAAGCGTACCGATAACAGTGATCACGGATCTGTCTGCGTTGCCGGCACCTGCCCTCCAACCGCCGTCGATCATATGACCGTTGAGATTGATGGTGTAGGTCTTACCAGAGGCAACGGTGATAACGCCGTCAGTCTTGGTGTTCCAGTCTTGGGAGAGGCTGATGGTGACGCTGTCTGCGGTGGCTTGCTCTGCATCGGAAAGCAGCGAGCTTACGCTGCTGTAGCTTTTGACCTGCTGTCCAGAGCCATCCGAGGCGGTATAGGCAAGGGTGCCCACCTCTTGCGAGTTGTCTGCCAACGCAGCCTGCGGCAATGCAAACGCAAAGGCCGCTGCAAAAGACGCACAAGCAAGCGCCGCCGCACGACGCGCCCGCACGTGACTTGTGTTTGTTCTCATAGAGCTCCCTTCATAGGCTCTTTAATCGCATCTTCATATTGTAAGCCCAAGGTGCGACGCGAGATGTAAAGAGAGCGTTAGATTGAGCGGAGAACTGCGGAGTTGATGGCGGCAAAAAGACCGGACAGACAAGCGAGCGGCGCTGCCTCTTTCAGCCGTCGAGAGGGCGGCCTACACACAGAGGACGGTCAATAAATATGGAAGACCCTTAGCTAAAATATTTGCGGCGAGACGCATTTTTATCAGATAAGTTTTTGCAAAAATACCGACCTTTGGGAGGAGCTGATACCGCAAAAATACCGACCATTGGGAAGGGGCGATAAAAACCGCAATCGTCATCACCACAGATGCACAACGCCCACCATGCCGGCCCTCTGTCTTGCCCTCCCCCGTTCCCGAGAGCAACAGGGGTGCGCCTTGAGGGCTGCTGTGGCGGTGAGTAGAATATCCCTCATTACGCAGGGCGCTTGGCGAGGGAGGCCACTATGGCTCGTATCGGCCGCAACAACGCAGGTAAATCGGCACAAAGCGCGTTAAAAGCAACGCGATGTGCTTTAGCGGCAATGCTCGCCGCATCTCTAGCCACCGGCCTTGCAGCATGCAACGCAATCAGCGGCAATAGCGGCGACGACAATCAGCAGACGACAAGCTCACAGACACAAGGAGCAGCCGATCAGCAGGCCACGCCGCTCACGTGCAACATAAGCAAGCATCCCAAGTTCGACGCTGCAATGCTTGAACTCACAGCGGACGACTTTGCCCAAGCTGGCCTTGAGTTTGGCGACAGCTGCGACGTCTCCTTTAGCAACGGCTATACCCTCACTGATATCCCCTATTACAACGGCTACTACGTAAACTGCGGCGACCCAGTGATCTGTGCGTATCCCAGCGAGGATTACGTCGTCATCGCCAACAACAACGCCGAGTTCTGGACGCCGGCAAAGCTCGATGACAGCTGCACGACAACCATTACCCTCAACACCAAGGGCAAATATCTGGACACCTACAAAGCGCTGAGCCAGAGCTATACCAACGACCGCGCCGACTACAGCTCCGACGAGCAGTTTGCCAACTTTAGGGCACTCAGCGGCGGTAAGCTCAAAGGGAATTTTCTCTACCGCGGGGCCTCCCCCATCGACAACAGCCGCAACCGCGCCAGCTACGCCAGCAAGTTGATTGAGCGCGCTGGCGTTAAGACCGTAATCGACCTGGCAGACACCGCTCAAGAAGTAAGCGAGTATATGGCAGCAGACGACTTTAACTCGCCGTACTTTGAGAAGCTCTACAAGAAAGGCAAGGTCGCAACGCTGTCAATGAGCTCCGACCATGACAGCGCCGGATACAAGCAAGGCATGGCCAAGGCTCTGCGGCATCTGCTAAAAAACGGCGGCCCCGCCTACATCCACTGCACCGAGGGCAAAGACCGCACCGGTTATATATGCCTGTTGATCGAGGCGCTGGCAGGAGCTAGTTACGACGAGATGCTCGACGATTACATGCTCACCTACGCCAACTACTACGGCATAACCAAAGAGCAGGAGCCGGAACGCTACGCCGCTGTGGAGGGGCTGTACTTTCGCGACTTCATGACGCACCTGAGCGGCATGGAAGACGCGGATGAAGACAAGCTTAGGGCGATTGATTATTCCGAGTACGCCAAAAGCTACCTGGAAAGCTGCGGCCTTAGCGATAAGGAGATTGCGCAGCTAGAGGAGCTGATTGAGAGATAGAGATACGCGCGCAAGACTTTGAGCGGTGCAGGGGCGGCGGCGCGAGCAAAGGAATCTCGCAAGCCGTACGACACCGCAAACACATAGGGGTCGCGCGTCGCGGCAACCTACGCGGGCGAGCAATGCTCGCCCCTACTCGCACCTACAAGGAACATCTGAGTTGCTGACGATGGGTTTGCATGCGAGCCAACACGACGCCCAAATGGCATCGTAAGCGTAAGAGACCCGCATGCTTTAGCAACCTACGCGGGCGAGCAATGCTCGCCCCTACTCGCATCTACACCCATCTAATCCTTGCACCGTGTCCGGTTCAGAGCGTTATCGCTCGCCGAGCTGCAAGGCGCAGATGATAATGATCGTCGATTGACTGCGATTTGCAGGTGGGCGTAGGGGCGGGCACTGCCCGCCCGGTCGTGCCGCAAGGCGCGACGTATTAGGACGCGCCGTCAGGCGCGCAGGACCCTTAAGGAACCGCAAAACCTCTGTCCCTCGCAAGCCTTGGCAGCCTGCGAGGGGCATCTTTGCTACTGCTACTCCTGCGTGCCGCTAGCTTCTTCGAGCTCTTTGCTCTCGGTATAGCTCACCCAACCGTCCGGGATGACTGCCTCGGTATGGCACTGGGAGCAGTACATAACCGACTGCCTGTGCGCCTTGTGGCAGGTAGAGCACTTCTGCTCGCCATGCTGCGGGCTGTGGGGGTTGATTTCGCCCATCCAGGCGGTCTTCTTCTCCAAGTCCTCGCGCGTGAAGTGATGGCAGCTGTCGTTCATGCAGAACTCATCGGAGTCATCGATGCCGCGCGCCTCGAGCAGCTGAGTCGTTGTGCGCTCGGAAAGCGTCGCGTCATAAGAGCCCGAGACCCACTCGGCACCCTCGGACATCTGCTCGGAGAGCTCGGGCTGATGGCAGTCCAAGCAGGTCTTTCCGGCCTGATTGTGCACGGATGCCAGCATGCTGGATGCATCGCTTACCTCGTTGCCCCACTTGTCAACGGCGGCCTCGCCCGGAGTAGCCGCGTAGGTGGGATAGTACGCGTCCATGGGGGTGTGGCAGATCGCATTGCAGAAGCTGGGCTGCTCGTGCCAGACGGCAAAGCCCACGCCTGCAACCACCACAACTGCCGCAGCAGCTGCAATCGTGGCCTTGAGCCTGCTGCGCGTCATCTTCTTGCGCTTGGGCTTGGCGTCTGCAGCGCCGCCATCGGCAGCAGCAACGCTTTTCTCGGCACCGGCATCAGCATCTACATCAACAGCCTGGCTTGCAGCTGCAGCCTCGGGTGCCGCTGCCGTCTGATCTTGCTGAGTATCGGCCACATCGCCTTCCTGTGACAAGCCTTGGTCTTGTTTCTTGATATCGCTCATGGGTAAATCGCCTCTTTCGCTTTAAGGCTTAGGCAATGCCCAAGCAGTTGCGTACAGAGATACGGCCAAACGCGCAGCACTCGCCCAGGTTGCCGCCGCCGTTGTACATGTTGCACCACACGCTGCCAAACTCGCCGGCGCTGTAGAGGTTGCCGATGGGCTCGCCGTCCAGGTTGATGATCTGGCCCTTCTCGTTACGACGCGGGCCACCATCGGTGTTGAGCATGGTTGCCGAGCAATGGCAGGCATGGAAAGGCGCCTTGGTGATGGGGGTAAGGGTCTTTTCGGGGCGGAAGAACGCAGGGTCGTAGCCGTCTTTGCAGTACTGGTTCCACAGCTTGACGGTGGCAACGAGCTCCTTCTTGTTGATGCCGGCCTTGTCTGCCAGGTCCTCGATAGAGTTGGCGGTGTAGCCATAGCCCTTGCTAGAGGGCTCGAAGTTGGGGGCGGTGGAGTACGCCATCATATTCTTGTAGCCGTCGTCGTCCAGGATGTACCAGGTGTCCTTGGGCATGGGCAGATGCGGCCACTCGCCGCCAAACTGCATATGGCCGTGACGGCTGCCGACGTTGATGTCAAGCGGGTTTTGGTCGATGACATCCCAGTCGTGCTCGTGGTCGGAATCCCAGTCCATGAAGAAGCGGCGGCCGTTGGGCGCAACGGTGATGCCAAACTGCTTGGGAGTGCGCATGGTCACGTCCTCGCCCTCGATGGGAGACACGCTCGTCCAGAAGCCGGCGCAGCTGTTCATGTGCCACATGTCGGCGCCGATGCGGCTGCAGATATAGTGGCCGTCGCCCTCGTTCATGCGGCCGGCGATGCAGCGAGCCGTGGTAGCAGACAGGTAATCGGCGCGCATCTGGGCGTTGTTCTCAAAGCCGCCGCAGCACATGATGACGCCTTTTTCGGCCTTGACGTAGATGGTCTTGTCCTCGAACTCGTACACGCCGCCAAGGACGTTTTTGGTGTCGGGGTCTTGCACCAACGCGGTGAGACGGGCGTTGAGCTTGTGCTCGATAACATCGGTGTTTTGCTCGACCACGCTGTAGAGGAACTTGATGACGTGGTTGATCTTCTTGCCCTCAAAGTGCAAAACACCCAGGTTGTAGCCATGCTCGAGCTCGGCGTACTCCGGGTAGCAGGTCTCGCCGCTGCCTACCTTGAAGTGCTCTTCGAAGACGACCTCGTCGGCATTGAAACCCGGCAAGGACTCAAGCCAGGGGCGGTTTTCGTGGATGCCCTCGGCAAATGCGTCGAGCACGGCGTCCGGAGTATTATCCATCTCGCCGCGCAGCTCGTAGAGATACTGCCTAAAGCCCTCTGCGTGCTCGTCGTCGGTCCACAAAACGCGGCCAGCGCTAAAGGGGCTGTCGCCGTCGCCCAAGGTGAGCGAGCCCTTCTCGAGCAGCAGGCACTTGGCGCCGTTGCCCTCGGTGGCAACCGTAACAGCGCTGGCCATGCCAGCCAAGCCGCCGCCCACGATCAAGACGTCGGTGGTCTCGTCCCACTCGATCTCGCTTACAGACTGAGCGTTGTTGTTCTTGTTCTCTGCCGCTCCCTTGGCAGAGCATCCGGCAAGCGCGCCAGTGGCGGCAACGCTTAGCAGCGTGGCGCCGGCAGCTTTGATGAAGTTGCGTCGCGTGCTCGTGAGATTCAGATCAGCCATGATTTTATCCTCTCCCTAGATGGCCTTATCGAGGCTTGCAAACTGCCCACATCCTGCCCGCCGCGCACGGGCAAGTCACCACACGCAACGGGTTAAAGCTTCCACCCGTAACGGGTGAAACGTGCGTTTGTGCTGGTAGAGGGCTTATAGCAAGAAATATCGACGGCGCTAGTCCTCAAGGTTGTGCTCCCGTCTAGCAGGGCTGTGCTACCATCGCTTGCCAAAGAGAAAGGACGTCCATGACAAGCGAGACCGCCTTGGCCCCAGGCAAGAAAAGAGGCCATGTAGACGCAAACGCCGCCAAAGAGCGACTTGCTATCGTGACGCCGCACCTGGGCATCGCCTGCCCGCTCGCATGGGCGTTTTGGATCAACACGCAAGCCAGCGGTCCCATCGACCAGCTCCCCTGGTGTGCGTCATATGCGTTACTTGCTATAGCGATGATCGTCTTTGGGCTTGTTGCCAAGCGCTTCAAGGGCTTTCTCGCATCGCGTCAGGCTGCCATCGTTGTTGCCGTTATCGGCGCATGCAGCGCGTTTCTCTTGGGCGCAGGGCATCTCTTTATCCCGGGACCTGCAGCGATCCATGCGGGCATCGTCGTCTGCAGCTGCTGCTTGGGCTGGCTGTACCTGCAATGGGCTCCCTCGTACGCGGCCATCGACATCAAGCGCTGCATCATTGCGCTCTTTGGTGCCAACGTGGTCGCCTGCTTTATCAAGATGCTGATGCATTTCATCCATCCGGCAGCATCGCTCGTATTGGCGATGCTTCTTCCCGCACTCTCGATCATCTGTGCACGCAGGTGCGCACACGAGGCATTCTCCCAAGAGGATGGCGCGTCTGCGCAGGGCAGCAAGAACAGCCAAATGCAAGGGCAGTGGCGCAGCGAGGCAGGCGCGGCCATGCGTTTTACGCCAGAAAACATCCGCGGGTTGTGGAAGGTTGCCGCTGCGATAAGCGCCTTTAGCATCGTGACGGCACTGCTCTTGGGCGCGTTTACGGGCAACCAGGGTAGCGTGGGCACGGCCGAGTTCCTCCTAAGCCGCCTCATGGAGATGGCTATCTCGGCCATAATCATCTTCTATGTGTTTGCGCTCAAGCGCTCGTTCAACTTCCCGCAGCTGTGGCGACTGATCTTGCTCGTCTTGGCGGTGGACATCCTCTTTGTCATGGTGCTTCCAAGCGTCACGCTGCTGCGCTGCATAGAGAGCTGCGTATGGGACCTCTTGGTGCTTTGCACCTGGCTTACCCTGGCAGATATCGCCCACCATTCCAGCTACAAGCCGTATTTGGTCTTTGGCTTGGGCTGGCCTTTCTACACGCTGGCCTTTGCGATAGGCTCGCTTGCCGCGCAGATGATGCCAAATGCTGTGCAGCAAGCACCCTTCATGGCGTTTCTCATGTTCGTGCTGCTGATGGTATCCACCTTTTGCCTGGAGCTGCGCGACCAAGACACGCGCTGGATCTTCTTTGACTTGGGAGACACCCCCGCCGTGCCCGTCAAGGAGTTCAAGAGCATCGACGAGCGCTGCGAAGCCGTGGCAAAAGAGCATGGACTCACCACCAGAGAGCTCGAGGTCATGCAGCTTTTGTGCAAGGGACGCACCAAGGCCTACATCGCAGAGACGCTGTTCTTATCTGAGAACACCATCAAAAGCCACAGCAAGACGCTTTACACCAAGCTGTCGATCCACTCCAAACGCGAGCTGCTGGACAAGGTGGAGATCGAGTAAGGCGAAACGGAGGCTGTAGGAGCCACGGCAGAGAGGGTAGCCAGACCTCAGAGCCGTATTGCCAGCTCTGCAAAACACTTACTAACTTTCATGCTAATATCAGTTATAAAATTAGCATGAAAGGATTTATAGCATGGGTGACTTCGAACAACTTGATTTGCTGTTCGAGCAAAACAACGGAATAGTCACGACTTCTCAGGTTTTAGAAGACGGCATCCCCAAGTCTACGTTTTACTCATACGTGAAACTGCGCGACGTCGAGCAGGCGGCACATGGCGTCTATGTATCACCCGATGCGTGGGTTGATACCATGTACTTGCTGCATATCCGCAGCACGCAGGCAGTTTTCTCTCATGATAGCGCCTTGCTCTTTCATGATTTGACCAGCAGAGAGCCCGACCGATATTCCGTCACAGTCAAGACCGGCTATAACCCCTCTGGCCTAAAAAAAGACGGTATCAAAGTCTACACCGTAAAAAAGGATCTGCACGGTATTGGGATAATCACGATGAACACTCCCTTTGGCAATCCAGTGCCAGTCTACGATGTAGAACGCACTATCTGCGATCTAGTTCGCAGCAGGAGCGGGATCGAAGCGCAAGTCTTTCAAGAGGCGCTTAATCAGTATACGAGACGAGACGATAGAGACCTGCGAAAGCTCATGAACTATGCTCGGTTGTTCCATGTTGACAAGCTGCTGCGCCAATATCTGGAAGTGCTCCTATGATCACGAGTGCACGCCAACTCAAAGATCTGATTCGCAACCTCTCAAAGGAAAACTCCGCTGATGCGCAGCTCCTCATGCGCAACTACATGATGGAGAGGTTCTTAGAGCGCGTCTCGCTTTCGGGTTATCGCGATAAGTTCATTCTCAAAGGTGGCATGCTTGTAGCTGCAATGGTTGGTTTGAATGCACGTTCCACAATGGATATCGATGCGACCGTAAGCGGCATGACAATCGGCATCGAAGAAATCAAAGACATGGTCGAAGGTATTGCCGCCGTACCATTAGGCGACGGTGTTGAGTTTCGGGTGAAGCACATCTCAAAAATCATGGAAATGGCTGAGTACCCGGGCACCCGCATCAACATAGAGGCACGCTTTGACAGGGTAATAATTCCACTCAAAATCGACATCTCAACTGGTGATGCCATTACGCCTAGCAAAGTACGACGCACCCTCAAGCTAATGTTAGAAGAGCGCTCCATTGAGATTTGGACATACAACCTTGAAACCGTTTTGGCCGAAAAGTTAGAGACTGTCATATCTCGCGCTGTTGCCAACACCCATATGAGAGATTTCTATGACTTGCATGTTTTGAGCCAGCTCTATGCCAATAGCATCAATTACGCCGATCTTGGCGCAGCGCTTACTGCAACAGCAAATCAACGGAAAACAGCAAGATATCTGTCTGACGCGCTTGCGGTATTTGACGAAGTTGAAGCAGATCAAAACATGAGAAACTTATGGTTGTCATACCAAAAGAAATTCCCCTATGCCACCGGCCCAACCTGGGCCACTGTTATGGGTTCTGTCCGCAGGCTCTACAAACTGGCAACTACATAAGCTTAGCCTGCGTCTGCACAATCGAGACTGCGGGCCAACGTTGGACAGCATTGGTCTAGATTGAAATCTGCAAGCGCCAACGCACTCGTCAAATCCTTGAAGAGCGTGTTGACATATGAGCGGCATGACCTCGAAGCGGCAAGCGAGCGCTAACGGCACATGATTCCAGGAGCTGGGCCGTTTTGCCTCCGAGAACTTGTCCCATCGGGCACCATGCAGTCACGCAGCCGTTATCGCAGCGCCTGCTGCCAGTGCTACCCTTGATGTCATCTTCTACAACGCACCGCTGTAAGGACACCCATGGAAGCCAACTTCGTCTCTTTGTTTGTGATAGCGCTCATCGCCGCTCTTGCCCCGCTTGTTGCGCGCCTGATCCCCAAGGGCATGGTCCCCGAAGCCGTCATCTTACTCATAGCCGGTGCTTTCTTGGGCCCCTACATGGCCGGCCTCATCAATCTCACCGAGCCAATCCAGATGCTCAGCGAGCTGGGGCTGGCGTTTTTGTTCTTGCTTGCAGGCTACGAGATCAATCCCAAATCACTCAGCGGCTCACAGGGAAAGCGCGGTGTGCTCACCTGGGCCGTGAGTTTTGCTGCTGCCTTTGCCGTGTGCCTGTGCTCGCGGGTGTTTGGCGATAACCAGATAGAGCTCATCGCCATGGCGATAGCGCTCACGACCACGGCCTTGGGCACGCTCATGCCCATCCTCAAAGAACGTGAGCTGGTGGGCACCCCCGTGGGAGAGGCCGTCTTGTCCTACGGCACCTGGGGCGAGCTCGCCCCTGTCTTGATGATGGCTCTGCTTTTGGGCACGCGTGCCAAGTGGATGACGCTTTTGATCTTGGCGGCGTTTGTAGCAGTGTGCATCGTCGCCGCACTGCTGCCCTCCAAGGCTCGCAAGGCTGGCCACGCAGCCTACCGCTTCTTGATCTCCAAACGCAACGGCGGCTCCCAGACAGTCGTGCGCGTAACCATCCTCTTGCTCATAGGGCTGGTAACGATATCGGCCGTCTTTGACTTGGATATCGTTCTTGGCGCCTTTGCCGCAGGTTTTGTCCTGCGTTACGTGATCCCCGAGGGCAACAAAGAGCTCGAGCACAAGCTCGACGCCATAGGCTACGGCTTCTTCATCCCGTTGTTCTTTGTGGTGAGCGGGGCCAAGATCGACCTCGCTGCCGTGTTGAACATGCCGCAGCTGCTCGTAGGCTTCATAATCATGCTGCTGCTGATACGCGGCCTGCCCATCGTGGTGTCGCTCAGCTGCGGTAAGGCCAAAGAGGAGCTGAGCATGCACAACCGCCTGAGCGTGGCCTTCTACTGCACCACCGCCCTGCCGCTTATCGTGGCGGTAACAAGCGTCGCCGTAAACGCCGGCGCCATGCAGCAGGAGACAGCCGGGGTGCTCGTGGCGGCGGGAGCCGTCACGGTGTTTCTCATGCCGCTTTTGGCATCGCTCACTTACCGCGTGGCCGATGCAAAACCCGTCGAGGCCGTGGTAGAGATCGCAGAGCATCCGCAAGATGCCAAAGAGATCATCCGCGAGCATATGAGCTTGGAGCGCATGCTGCGCATACAAGAGCGTCAAAGCCGACGCAAGGCCCACGCCAAGGGCACCGCGCAAGAAGATCCCGCTTGGGAAGACATCGCCTTTGCCCTGCAGCTGCGAGGCGAGCGCCGCAAAGCAGCCGAGGCCGCCATCGAGGAGGCTCGCCAGTATGCCGCAGCGCACTATGTAGGGGCCGCAGGAGTGATCCAACACGCAGGCTTGCATACAGCAGAAGACGTACCGGCAAACGAGCAAGACATGCAGCCAGCTGCAGCAGATACCGCTGCAACGGGCAACAGCAAGCGCAAGCAAAGCAAGCGAGAACTGTCCCGCCGCAAAATCGCCCGCAAGGCGGTTATGGAGTACCGCAAGCGCATGCGCGAGCTAGGCCGTTAGAACGCCACTCCCAAAACTCGGATTTCATTCATCTTTTGGGAGTGCCTCTCCAAACGCAGCCCTCACAGAGAGCGCCGTGAGTTTAACCCCTCGCCTCATTTGCTTGACACTTTTTTCGTCCAAAAAGTGTATCTGGATGACACTTTTTTCTCCTAAAAAGTGTCATATCCCCTGATTGTCAACCAATGTCGCTGATTTTGAACACCGACGGTTTTGAAAGCAAAAGGAGCGTCCAAGAGGCGCTCCTTCTTCATCTGGCGGGCATGCCAATTTCGGGTGTTTGAAAGCAGATATGAAAACTGCAGCCAGATTCGATGCATCCGATGCTCGCACCTAATCTTTCCACGCAACGCTACCTCTTGCTGCTATGCATTAACGCGTATCCGGCCCGCGCCATAGCCTCGTGTCTGTCGCCATGCGCCCCTTGCTCTCTAACCGTGCCTGTGATGATGATATTTGACATTCCGCTCTGTCACCCCGCCGCTAGCAGCCGTATTGGGCTTTGAAGGCCGTTCCCCATTCGCCCAGCGCCTCGATAACAGGCCTGAGGCTCTGCCCCAGCGG
>CAVAPV010000059.1:0-12255 GCA_963590525.1 Agathobacter rectalis | reverse complement strand
TGTCGCGCAATCTGCCTCCTATTCGCTCGTCTGTCAGCGCGTTCTCATCGGCAAGCAAGCCATTCGACATATCTCTCGCCTTTCATCACCCTCACACCTCGCTTTGCTGCCGCCGGTGGGCGGGCGTCCCACTCGCCTGCCACACACAGAAAATTCATGGGAAATCATCCCATACTTCTCCTGCTAGCATAATTAGTGGGGATATGGAGCAGCAATCACTACATCTTGTGGTTGCTGCTCTTTTTTGTGCTTAAAAATCGAGAGATTGTGCCCATGGTGGGGCATGCGGTGGGGCAGTTGACCATGATTTACCAATACTGTGGGGCAAAATGGGATATACTGCAGCAAGCAGTTCCCCTCAAACGAACCCTTAAACACAGCATCGGGGGACTGCCAAAGCTCTAACCCTCAAGGATTTGGAAGGTGGCAATGCGGTTCCATGGCGAATACCAACACACCGTTGACGCCAAGGGTCGCGTGTCGCTTCCTGCCAAGTTTCGCAAGGCCCTCCCAGAAGAGGTAGTCGTGGTGCCCGGCGTATGCGGGGCACTTTGCGTCTTTTCCAACGAGGCCTTTGACGAGTGGGTCGAGTCGTTCTTTCCCAAAAAGGAAGACGGCACGAGCGGGTACGACTCCCGTTCTAAAAGAGACGTGATGTTGCGCAAGAAGCTCAACGCCTCGGCGGAAAACACGTCTGTCGACTCTGCCGGCCGCATCACGCTGTCGGCACGCAAGCGCGAGGGTGCAGGCATCGACAAAGACGTCTGGATCATCGGCGATGGCGACCATATCGAGATTTGGGACGCCGCATCATACGAGGAGGCCATGGAGGGCATCTCTTTGGATGACTTCATGGTGTAGGGCAGAACATTGACACTTGAATTCCGGCATATTCCCGTAATGCTCGAGGAATGCATGGAGGCGCTCAAGCTGCAAGATGGCAGCGTGTACCTCGACTGCACCTTGGGCGGAGCGGGTCACTCCCTCGAAGCCGCAAAGCGCATCGCGCCAAGCGGCATCCTGCTGGGGATCGACCAAGACGACATGGCGCTTGAGGCGGCAGGCAAACGTCTGGCAGACGTAGCGCTCGATGTCGCGCCCATCTTGCTCAAGGGCAACTTTGGCGATATGGACCGCTTGCTCGTTAAGGCAGAGGTTCCCGGTGTGGATGCGATCTTGTTCGACTTGGGAGTGAGCTCACCTCAGTTTGATTTTCCCGAGCGCGGCTTTTCTTACCGAGAAGACGCCGCTTTAGACATGCGAATGGATCCGGGTAACAACACCCTAACCGCAGCAGAGATCGTAAACACCTACAACGAAGCTGATCTCACCCGGATTCTGCGCGACTACTCGGACGAGAAATGGGCCGCACGCATCGCCAAGTTCATCGTGAGCGAGCGCGACGAGCATCCCATCCTCACCACCTTCGAGCTGGTCGACCTCATCAAGCGGGCCATACCCGCCAAGGCCAGACGCGAGGGAGGGCATCCCGCAAAGCGCACGTTCCAAGCGCTGCGCGTGGAGGTCAACCACGAGATGGAGGTCTTGTCCAAGGCGCTTGAAGCCGCCATACGCTGGCTCAATCCGGGCGGGCGCGTAGCGGTCATGTCGTATCAGTCGCTCGAGGACAAGATCGTCAAAGAGGCTTTTAGAAAAGCCGCCAACCCCTGCACATGCCCGGTTGACCTTCCGGTGTGCATGTGCGGAAAAAAGCCGGTACTCAAAGTTGTCACCCGCAAGCCGATAAAACCATCGGCTGCAGAGATAGAAGCAAACCAGCGCGCGCACAGCGCCATATTGCGCGTCGCACAAAAGCTGTAGGGGCAACCCTGCATAACGTTTAGGAGGAAAGTCCATGGCAATGCCCGCTCGTCAGGGTTACAGCGCATACGACTACCAGCCCTGGAACTCCTCCGCAGCAGCCCAAACTCAGCAAGCAGCTCCTCAAACGCATACCAGGCGCCGCCTGCGCGTCATCGAAGGCGAGGGCCGCAGCGCTCAGCATGCGCCCAAGCTCACGATGGCCGCTGTCCACGGCTACAAGGCCGCGATGGTCATCATCGCCGTCTTGGCTGTCGTCTGCCTGGCGCGCGTCTTCATGTCCGTCTCTACCGTTCAAGCGCTCGAGGCATCCGCAAGCCTGCAGACCCAGATCGAGGAAGCCCGAGCCACGGGCAACGAGCTCGAGATCCAGCATTCTGTGCTCTCCAACCCCGCGACCATCCAGAAGAAGGCCGCCAAGATGGGCATGAGCGCCCCCAAGAGCACCGAGCGGCTCACCGTTGTGGTCAAACCCTCCACCAAGACCTTCTCTGACGGCTCCATCTCCATCTCCAAGACGCTCAAAACCGTTACCGACTACGCTTTGGGCATCAAGTAGGGCCAGCCTGCATGTCTTCTAATAAGAAAGGCGCTGCTATCCGCGCATTCGTGTCTTCTTTTGCCGACAAGACTCGTCAGCAGTTCAAAGAAGCCCCTTTCATGAGCTTCATGCTCACGCTATTTGCCGCAGGTATCGTGTGCATCTTTGGCGGCTTGGTAAATCTCACCGTCATACAGTCTGCTCATCTGTCTGGTTTGGCCGACGACCAACACAACAAGACCTCGACTGATGTCGCCAAGCGCGGCACCATCTACGACCGCAACGGCGAGGTCATCGCATCGAGCATCGAATCGGTCACCATCGACGTCAATCCCAACGACATCGACTACTCCGCGGCTGTCTCAGACGAGCAGAAGTCTACCTTGACACCTGCAGCAGAGGCAGTGGCAACCAAGCTCTACGAGGTCTTGGGCAAAACGTACGAGACCAGCTACGAAGACTACTACGAGATGGTCACGCGCGAGAACACGGCCTATGTGATCATCGTGCGCCGCTGTGACAAAGACTTGGCAGACGAGCTCAAAGAAGAGCTTGCAGATGCCCAGCTCGAGGGCGTCTACTACGAAAGCGACACGACGCGTGTCTATCCCAATGGAGAGATCGGCAGCCAGATCATCGGCACCGTGGGCCTTAAGATGATCGACTCCGACGGCAACATCGTCGATGACGACCAGGTTTCAGGCAGGACCGACCTCACAGAGTCCTATCGCGGTACCTCCGGCCTCGAGCTCGAGTACGACTCCTTGCTCTCTGGCGTCAACGGGTCTTTGTCGCAAGAGAAGGGTCGAAACGGCACGCCTATCGTAGGCGGCTCCATCGTCTACAACAAAGCGACTGATGGAGAAGACATCGTCACCTCCATCGACATCAAACTGCAGCAAAAGGTCGAGAAAAGCCTCAAGTCTGCGGTAAAGAAATACAAGGCAAAGGGCGGAAGCGTCACCGTCTTAGACGCAAGCAACGGAGAGATCTATGCGAGCGCGTCTTTTGCCAAGAAGAAGTCCAAGGGTAAGACGACCTACGAATACGACGCTGGCAAGCTGTGGAGCATTGCGGATTCCTACGAGCCCGGCTCTACCTTCAAGGTGTTTACGGCGTATTCTGTGCTCGAGAACACCAAAACCACGACCTCGTCTACGTTTGAGGTTCCGGCCAAGCTCAAGGTCTATGATCATACCGTCACCGACTCCCACGAGCGCAGCGGGACCGAGACCATGTCGCTTACCAAGATCATCGCGGATTCCTCAAATATCGGCACCGTTTTGGCATCGCAAAAGACGAGCCTGTCCAAGCTCTACAAGACCTACAAGGCCTTTGGCTTTGGGCAAGACACCGGCGTGGACTTTCCGGGTGCGGCAAGCGGCTTGCTTGAGAAGACGACCGATTGGGACGGCGTGCAGGCGGCAAACATCACCTTTGGCCAGGGCGTTGCCGTGACGGGCATGCAGCTTGTACGTGCCTATGCCGCTCTCGAGCAAGACGGTGTCTTGCGCACACCGCATTTCTTGGTGGGCACTCCCAACGACACCTCCAAGTCGCAAGAACTCACCGCCAAGTTCTCCAAGAGCAAGCGCGTGGCCAAGAAGAAGTACTGCGAACAGGTAACCAAGATGATGAGGTCGGTTGTGACCGATGGCACCGGCACCGAGGCCTCTATCAAGGGCTTTGAGGTCGTGGGCAAGACCGGTACGGCCGAGATCCCGTCTTCTACCGGTTCTTACTTGCAGGGTACGTGGATCGTGAGCTTTTGCGGCTGGCTCGACAACACCGATTGCGACCTTGTGTGCCTCGTTACGCTCGAGCAACCGGAAACCGAGGTCGGCGGCGGTGGTGTTGCAGGCCCGGTATTCGCAGATATCATGTCTTTTGCAGCAAATCGCTACCAAGTGAGCAGCAACTAGGCTCGTTTGGGGGACAATAGAAAGATATGGCTGCAAGCTACCTGCCGCCTGCATGAATGTTTGTGCAGCGGTTGGTCTGCGCAAGCCGCCGCGACGCTTTGGGATTGCGCGCAAGCTTTGCGGCATGCGGCCTTTTGATGAATTTGCACGGACGAAGGGAGACCTTATGACCGTTGAGATGAGCGTGGGTGATATCCTCGCCGACGTCTATTGCGAGCCTGTAGAAGGTGCAGACCCCGCGATCAAGGTGAGCTCGATCGAGTTCTCATCGCGCGATGTGCACCCGGGCTCGCTTTTTGTGTGTGTGCCTGGCACCGCTGCTGATGGCCATGACTATGCGCAAGATGCGGCTAACCGCCAAGCAGCAGCCTTGGTGGTAGAGCGCCCGCTTGATGTGGACCTGCCCCAGTTTTTGGTCTACGACGCTCGCAAGGCCTTGGCCTTGGGTTCTGCGCGCTTTTACGGCAATCCCTCCCAAAAGCTCAAGCTCGTGGGCGTGACGGGAACCAATGGCAAGACCACCACGACGTTTTTGGTCGAGCATATGGCGCGCGTTGCCGGAGCGCAAACCGGCCTCATGGGCACGGTCGAGTGCCACGTGGGCGACGAGGTGCGTCCCTCGCTTCATACCACCCCAGAAAGCCGCGACTTGCAGATGCTGCTTGCCGATATGGCCGCGGCAGATGTAGACGTCGCTGCGCTCGAGGTCTCAAGCCATGCGATCGATTTGGGACGTATCCTGGGTACGCGCTTTGCCGTGGCGGCGTTTACCAACCTCACGCAAGACCATCTGGACTACCACAGGACCATGGAAGCCTACTTTGCCGCTAAGGCCGCTTTGTTCACGGATGCAGAGGTGGGCGCCTGCGTCGTATGCACAGACGGCGACTACGGCCAGCGTCTGGCAGAGCTCTGCCGCGCTGTGGGGCGCACGCCCATCACCGTAGGAAGCGCCTTTGACGCCGATGTCCGCTTGATCGACGCGCAGTTTGCCGCTCACTTAACGACGCTTAGCGTGGATATCCGCGGCGAGGCACGCCAGATCACCTTGCCGCTTGTGGGCAGGTTCAACGTAGAGAACGCCCTTGTCACCGCCGGCATCGGCTTGGGGTTGGGCTATAGCGCAGATATTATCTGCAAGGCTTTGGAGACCGCTCCCCAGGTGCCCGGCCGCTTGCAGCGCGTTGTGGGCAAGGTCAACAACGACCCCGGTTTTGGCGTGCTTGTGGACTACGCGCACACGCCCGACTCTGTGGCAAAGGCTATCAGCGCCTGCAAGGCCGTAACCTCTGGGCGCGTTATCTGCGTCTTTGGCTGCGGCGGAGACCGCGACAACACCAAGCGCCCCAAGATGGGTGCTGCGGCTCTTAGCGCAGATATCGCCGTTGTCACAAGCGACAACCCTCGCACCGAGGACCCGGCTGCCATCATCGACATGATCTTGCCGGGCATGCAAGACGGCATGGACAAAACGCATGTCATCGCCGATCGCCGCGAGGCCATCGAGTACGCCTTGGGTCTTGCGCGTCCCGGCGACTGCGTCCTTATCGCCGGCAAGGGCCACGAGGATTATCAGATAATCGGCACGACAAAACATCACTTTGATGACCGCGAGGTCGCACAAGAGGGTCTTGATAAGCTATGCAACTAACCGTCAAGGAGATATCAGACGCCATCAAGGCTGATCTGATCAGCGATGCCGAAGGCGAGCGCAAACAGGTCACGGGTATTACCTGGGATTCGCGCAAGGTGAGCGCGGGCGATGCCTTTTTGGCTATGCCGGGCGAGCACGTGGACGGCAACGACTACCTGCATGCCGCCATCGCCCAGGGCGCGGCCATGATCATCTGCACGCGCAAGCCCGATGGCAACACGCTTGCCGTTGCCGGTGAGTTTGCCTGCCCTGTTGCCGTGGTCCAAGACGGCGTCAAGGCCCTAGAGCAGCTTGCCAGCTTTTGGCGCGAGCGCCTGCGCTGCGTTGTGGTGGGCGTCACCGGCTCTACCGGCAAGACCTCTACCAAAGACATGCTCTACGGTGTGCTCTCGCAGCGCTACAACACCGTTGCCACGCAGGGCAACAACAACAACGAGATAGGCATCCCCTATACAGTGCTTCGAGCTAATCCCGATACCGAGGTGCTCATCGTCGAGATGGGCATGCGCGGCTTGGGCCAGATCAGCGCCGGCTGCGCCATCGCTCGCCCGAGCATCGGCGTTGTGACCAACGTGGGCGTGTGCCATATGGAGCTTTTGGGCAGCCGCGAGGCCATTGCCCAGGCAAAAGGCGAGATGCTCGCCTGTCTGCCCGCAACGGGTCTGGCTGTTGTCAATGCAGACGACGATATGATCGATTACCTGCTGCAAAGCGCTAACGTAGAGGAGCATGCAACGCGCGTTGTGGGCTTTGGACGCTCTCAAGGGGCAAGCACCAAGGTCGACAACGTTGCTGTTGGAGACGACGGCTGCGCGTCGTTTGACCTTGCGATAGGCAATGCAGATCCAGTTCACGTCGAGCTTGGCGTGCCCGGCGAGCACAACGTCACCAACGCTTTGGCCGCCGCTGTGGTGGGCAACTACCTGGGCGTGAGCTTGCAAGACATCGCAGACGGCTTGGCTGGTGTTGCCCCAAGCGGCATGCGCATGGAGATAACCCAAGCTGCCGGCGGCTTTACCATCATCAACGACGCCTACAACGCCAACCCGGATTCTATGGCGGCTGCCTTGGCCACGCTGTCTTCTATGAGCTGCGCGGGCAAACGCATCGCGGTGCTGGGCGACATGGGAGAGCTTGGCCAGGCAGAAGCCCAGCTGCACGAGCAGGTGGGCGCTGCCGTTGCGGCAAGCAAGGTCGACGTGCTCGTCTGCGTGGGTAGGCTTGCCTCTCACATCGCCGCGGGTGCCAAGGCCGCAGATGCAAGCTGCGACATCCACTGCATCCAAGACGTTGCAAGCGCCGTTTTGACCTTGCGTCGCATCGTCGCCGCATCCGACGTGGTCTTGCTCAAGGCCTCGCGCTTCATGGGATTCGAGCAGATAGTCGAGGAGATCTCCAGATAATGCTGAGTATGTTCAACCATTACCCGACCTTCCAGCTGTTCTTGGCGTTTGTCACCGCCATGGCGCTCACGATGGCTGTGATGCCGGGCTTTATCAAGCTGTTGCGTCATAGAGAGATCGGCCAGCAGGTGCGCGCAGACGGCCCCGAGGGCCATCTGGTCAAGCAGGGCACGCCCACCATGGGTGGTCTGGTCATCATCTTGGTGATGACGCTTTCTGTCTTTATCGTCCATGCGCCCGACACGCGCTTGCTTCTCATCTTGGCGGCAACGCTGCTTACGGGCCTTTTGGGCTTTGTCGACGACGCCTCCAAGGTTGCCAAGGAGCGTTCTTTGGGTCTTACGCCGTCGCAAAAGATGATCGGCCTGGCGGTTATCACCGTGGCGTTTTGCATCTTGGCCGTCAACTTGCTGGACGTGGCGCCTACCGTGACCATCCCGTTTACGGGCATCGTCATCGACTTGGGTATCGCCGCCTTTAGCATCGGCGGTGTCTACGTGCCTTGGCTGTACGTGTTCTTTGTCTTCATCTTGATGGCGGGCATGTCCAACGCCGTCAACCTCACCGATGGCTTAGACGGCCTGGCCGGCGGCACCGTGATGATCACCATGGGCGTCATGGCCGCTATCTGCTACGCCACCAACCTCTTGGACGTGGGCGTTTTTGCCATGGCCGCAGCAGGGGCTTGCGTGGGCTTTTTATGGTTTAACTGCTATCCGGCAAGCATCTTCATGGGCGATACAGGGTCTTTGGCCTTGGGCACTGCCTTTGCCGCCATCGCCGTGGTAACCAAGACCGAGCTCTTTAGCATCATCATCGGCTTTGTCTTTGTGGCCGAGGCGCTCTCTGTCATCATCCAGGTCGCGTACTTTAAAAAGACCCGCAAGCGCATCTTCTTGATGGCCCCGCTGCATCATCATTTTGAGAAGAAAGGCTGGAGCGAGACCAAGGTGGTCATGCGTTTTTGGATCATCACCGCGCTGCTTGCCGGCATCGGCTTTGTGGCGTTTTTTGCCACAAGGCTGTAAGCTTGTGGGCTCGCATTAAAACGACTGCAACGCACGCGTGGCAAGGTGTCTGCAAAGCGCCTTGCCTTTAGCATCAAGGAGTAAAAACGATGTCTCATATCCTCGTCTTGGGTTTGGGCAAGGCAGGCACCGCTGCCGCTCGCCACGCGCTTAACGCTGGCGACGATGTCACGGTATACGCCGGCAAGGCGGCAGACCCCGCATCAAGCCAGGTCATAGCCTTGCAAGAGGCCGGCGCTCAGGTTGTCTGCGGCACCGAGGACGTCCAAGGCTCCTATGACCTTTGCGTGGCAAGCCCCGGCATCTCGTGCAACAGCGCTTTTTATGCCGCAGGCAAAGAGCATGCGGCAGAGCTGGTAGGGGAGTGCGAGTATGCCTTCAGGCTGTCTCCTGATAACTGGATAGCCATCACCGGCACCAACGGCAAGACCACGACCACCGCCTTGACGGCTCATCTCCTCAACGCAGCGGGTTGCCTGGCTTATCCTTGCGGCAATATCGGCGATACCTGCACGGCGTCTGTCGACCACCGCAAGCCCGGCGAGACCCTCGTGGCCGAGATGTCATCGTACGGTCTGGCCTCTACTAGCCGCTTTGCCCCCAAGGTGGCTGCCTTGCTCAACATCACCCCAGACCATCTGTCTTGGCACGGTACGCATGAGGCCTACGCCGCCGCCAAGCTCAAGATCTTTGCAAACATGACCGCCGGCAACACCGCTGTCATCTGCGACGAGGTGCCCGCATGCGATGAGCTTGCCTCAAGTTTGCAGGCCCGTGGCGTGCGCGTTGTCATCGTCGGCGCAGACGCTGGCGATAACTGCGCTTTTGCCGATGCAGACGGCATGCTCTGCGTGCGCCTGGACGGCAAGACTGCGCAGCTTGTCAAAACCAGCGAGCTCAAGATCAAAGGCCCCCATAACGTTAAAAACGCCTTGGCGGCTGCGGCATGCGCGCTTGCGTATGGTTGCAGCGCGCCCGGCGTGGCGGCTGGCCTTGCAGGCTTTACCGCGCTCGAGCACCGCATCGAGCCCGTGGGCACGGTAGCAGGCGTTTCTTTCTACAATGATTCCAAGGGCACCAATGTGGATGCCACGCTTGTTGCCCTCAAGGCCTTTGAGGGCCATCCCATCGTCTTGCTGGCCGGCGGCCGTGACAAGGGCACGGACCTTAGCGGTCTCGTCGAGGCCTGCGCTGGCCCCGTGCGTTGCGTGATCTGCTACGGAGAAGCTGCAGAGCGCTTCTTTGAGGCCTTTGAGGCCGGTAGCGTTGCCCATGAGCGCGCGGCAGGTATGCGCGAGGCTTTTGCGCGCGCGGTTAACATCGCTCAAGAAGGCGACGTTATCCTGCTTTCTCCGGCATGCGCTTCTTTTGATGAGTTCAACTCCTTTGAGCACCGCGGCGAGGTCTTCAAAGAGCTCGTGGCGGGTCTGCAGGGTTAAGCATGCAGCTGCCTTTTGGCAAAAAAGCGGCCGGCAGCGCAAGCGCCAAGGCCAACGATAACGCTCAAGAACAGCGCGGTTCGCGTGCTTTGAGCGGCAGTGGCCGCAAGGACGGCGCTGAGCGCAAGGGCAGCAAGAGCCGCAAGGGTAAAGCCGATGGCCGCGCTGACGGCAAGAAGGGGTCCAAGACAGGCGATAAGCGCGATGCCAAGCGCTTTGGCGTGCGTAAAGAGAAGCCCACCGAGCCCACGGGCGTTTTTGGAGCGCCGGCGCAGATCTTGATCCCGCGCCTCGTCTTCATCTTCGCGGTGGTGGCACTGTGTGTCATCGGCTTGGTGATGATCTACTCGTCGTCTTCTATCGAGGCTTATACGGATTCCAGCTTTAGCAGCCCGCATTACTTCTTCAAGCAGCAGCTGATGTGGCTTGTCATAGGCACGATTGCCTGTCTTGCCGCTGCTTTCTTTAAGCCTCAGTGGTACAGGAACATTTTCTTTGTGACGATTATTTGGGTTGTGATCACCGGCCTGCTTATCGCGATCTGTGCTGGCTTGGGAACCGAATCGCTGGGTGCTACGCGCTCTCTGGATCTTGGACCGATTGGCGTGCAGCCAGCGGAGTTCTCCAAGATATCAACCGTTCTAGCTGTAGCCTTCTTGCTTCAAAAATGGAACGATGGATACATCAGTGCGGGTATGACAGCTGCCTTGGTGGCTACAGTCTGCATTTCTACTTTGCTCTTTGTTTACGAACAACCTGACTTGGGTACCATGATTTTCTTGATGGCGGGTATTTTTGCCGCGCTTTCTCTTGCTGGTGTGCCCTCAAAGGTTCTCTTCGGTTTGGTTGGCGTTGGCATTGCTGTTGTTGCAGCCGTGTGTTTTGCACAGCCTTATCATTTGGATCGTATTACTACGGTGTTCCATCCTTGGGAAGACGTGCAAGGTTCGAGCTATCAGACCGTCCAGGGCTTCTTGGCTTTTGGCAGCGGAGGCATCTTTGGAACAGGCTTAGGTCTGTCGCGTCAAAAATACAATTACCTCCCATATGCTTATAACGATTTCATCTTTGCGGTGATAGGCGAGGAACTCGGTTTGATAGGCGCTTTGGTGGTCCTGGCGCTCTTTATCGCGCTCTTTGTATCCGGCCTTGCAATCTCCAGGCAGGCAAGAGACAACCACGGTGCTGTCTTGGCCGGTGCCTATACGATCATCCTGGGGCTTCAGGCCTTTGTCAACATGGGCTGCGTTGTTGGTGTGGCGCCCGTTACAGGCAAGGCGCTGCCCTTTATCTCGTATGGTGGCTCTTCGCTTTTGACCACGATGATCATGTGCGGCATCATCATCAACGTGTCGCGTCAGAGCCGATTGGACAACGCGGTAGAAAAGCGTCGCGAAGATCTCTTGGTTTACGAGGGCGGGAAATCCTACCAGGCTCAGCAAGTTGCAGCTGCGGCGGGTAATGGCGCTGCAGCTCGCGGGCAAAGGAGACCCCATCCCTTTGGTTTTAGGGATCTGGCGTCTTCTGCGGCTTCCCTCTTTGGTGCTGCCGCCGGCGCCGTGGGCTCTAGAGGTGGTAACGCTGCTTCTGGCTATGGTTCTGGCTCGGGATCTGGGCGTGGCTATCGCAACGATGCTTACGATGAGCGCTACGACGATCTGCCGGTCGACGGCTACCAAGACGATGTTCGTGAGACTTCTGCACATTCTGGGCGCCGGGACGCTAAGTCTGGCGGGCGATTGTCTGGCAACGTCGCCTACGGTGTCTATGGGCGTGGTAGTGCTTCTCGTCATGACACGATGGATGCAAGCAGTGCCTCTCAGAGTACGGGCTCGCGCACAAGGGGTACCGGCGCGGATGCTGGTAGCCGTAGGGCGCGTGCAGATCGTGCTGCCGATGACAGGCGCGCTGGTTATCGCGCAGATGGTGCTTCTGGTGCAAGCAGACAGACGCCTGACAGAAAGCTGCGCAAGAATGACCTGGATGTCGAGCTTATCGATATCGCCCCGCGCACAGGACGCCCCAAACGCGATGATGCTCGCCGTGGGGCTAACGGTGTCGAGCGCTCCGGCGCACGCCGTGCTGCTCGCAGCGATTCTGGTCGTAGTGCGGGTGGTGTTCGCAACGATAGTCGCACTCGCAGCGGCAACGGCAACAGCTCGCGCCGCAGCTATGGTGACATCGGCTCTGACAGCAACGTGCGCGGCCGGCGTGGCAGCTCTTCTTCTCGCCGCAAGTAAAGTTTGTCTACAGGTGCAAAGCCCTGCGTGCCTGACGGCACGCCCCTGTCATGTCGCGCCTCACGGCGTGATAATCATGATCTATTAGATAAATATGGTTTGCGAAGTATCGACAATTCGCAGGTGCGGGTAGGGGAGAGCATTGCTCTCCTGGTAGGTTGCAAAATCTTGCAAGGGCGTGATGCCCTCATCGCCCAAAAGTCCTGC
>CAVAPV010000058.1:0-12790 GCA_963590525.1 Agathobacter rectalis | reverse complement strand
GTGCGTCATCGATGAACTGGGGCTTGAGATCAGCGAAAAGGAACTTCGGCTCATTGTTCCGTCGCAGATTGGCATGTCAGACGCTTTGCTCATGGAGATATCGCGTGATCTGGACGCCTACACCTACCAGGAAGCAGCACACTTCTCAATCCGCTTCTTCCTACGTCAGCTAGGCGTAGCCGATGCAAAATCAGAAAAGATAATCGCCGAGGCCTGCGAGATCTTCAAAACGTTGCCGATTGACAACCGCTACTATCGCGATTTCTCTTACAACGACAAATACCTCACGATATTGACGTCATAATTCCTCAATCGAAAGATCAACCTGCAACAGCAGACAACTTGCAGGTTGATCTGCAAAAGTACAGAAATGCTGATGCAAGGCTCGCAGATTAGAGAAGTGCGGCCCTCGTTGCATCCTTAAAGTCTGCCTGGGGGATGCGGGCCTTTTCTCGGATCGTCTAAGCAACGTATCCAAGGCTCCTGCGAAGCTTATTGAGGCTCGCGCCTCCCGGCAGCTGAATCTGAACTCGTCCGCCTGCACCCTCTACTCCGCCAGCTTGGCCTCCATATACTCCGGCGTTAGCGCAACACGGCTGCCATCGCCACGCACAAGCGTCCTGAACCCCGCCTGATAGAACATCTGGCGCACTGCCGGCACATCAAGCCCGCGCCCTGCAGACGTGTCCTCTGCCGTGTCGCGCGGATTGAAACCCGTCTCTGCCCAGATGGTGTTAGCACCGCTCATCAAACTCACGGTATTAGGTTCGTGCACGGCCATCCAAGGGAAGTCCTCCTGATCAACCATCACAAAGGTCTCGATCGCACCAATGAGCGCTAGACGCATATCCGTTATCTCGTTTGCCAGTCCCTCGTAGCGCGTTCCCGGCACCGAGTTGCGCTTCATGACGCCCGCGCAGTCATGCAACCCCATCTCGCGTCCTCGCGCTTGGATCTCAAACAAGCGCGTGGCGATGGCCTCGTTGCTTGTCTCCGCACCAATGGGCTCGCAGCAGTCCTGGATAGACAACCCCGCTTCATATGCCGCGCGGATAGTCTGCTCGCGGCGCTCTGGAGAGATCTTGGTAAGCTCTCCCTCGCCCAAGCGCTTGACGTGATAGATGGCATCCAAACCCGCTGCCTTGAGCTTGGCAAAGTACTCCGCGTCTGTATCGCCGATATTGGACACCAACCTTGTGCTCGCAGGAATAGCTGCACGCACAGCCTTGACGCACTCCAAGAAGTAATCTTGGTCGTAAGAATGCATGGTCATCAGATACAGCGCATAAAGATCACCGCCCTTGGTAAACTCCCGCGCGCGCTCAACCACGTCCTCAATGGGCATAGTCACGTGATCTGTAAAGCAGGTATGGCTCTTGCCAAAGCTGCAGAACTGGCAGTCGGCCTCGCAGGGGTACATATCCACGCCGATCTGCCCCAGCAACACGGCCGCGTTGCCGGTCTTAGCACGCACTAAATCGTTTGCGGCACCGCGCACCGCAGTAGCCTCGGGGCTTGCCTCGTCAAGCGCCAGCAGCGCCATGACCTCATCGTAGGTAGGTGCCACACCCTCCTGCGCACGGCTGATAATCTGCTCAATTTCTTTATCCATAATGCTCGCCTTTCTTGTCTTGTCCCTCTATACCGCAACGCCATCCATCGCCTGCTTCCACGCGGCAAAGCACGCAGCACGAAACTCATCGGCACCCTTGATTACAGGAACGCGAATCTGCGACTGCGGAGCATCGGCAACGGCCTGCTCCAAATAGCCAACCTGCAGCAAGCGCTCGTTAATCGTGACCTGCATAGCCTCAAACTCAAAAAGCTCTGGCTGTACCAGTGTGGCCGCAGCCACCACGTCCCAGCAGATAAACGCCTCCATGTCATAGCCGTGCGTCATCCAATCAAACCAGCTGCCACACTGCTGCATGAGCCAAGAATCCGCACCCACATGCTCGCAAAACAGCTGCTTGGTAAAGGTAGCCGGCAAGCAAGAATGCGCCGTAGCCACCGTCACCGGGCAGGGCGCCTCTAAAACAGCGCGCGCCGCAGCAGCATCGCAGCTAAAGTTGAGCTCGTTCATGATGCGGCCGTTGATCACCAAGCTGCGCGTGATGCCGCCCATGAGCGCAAGCTCGCGCACGTTACCAAAGAACCCTGGGTCTACTGCCGCCGCCTGCTTGAGATTGGTAAGCGAGCCTGTAGCAAGCAGCGATACCTCACCCGGATGCGCTGCAACCTGCTGGGCCAAAAACTCCGCTGCCTCGCTTTGGGGCGCATCTGGAGCGGCCGCTCCCTTGAGCGCAGGAATATCTAACCCAAGTTCTGCGACAATGCGTCGTGTGTTTTCATACACCGTGTCGATGTCGCTGTTGCCATATGTGCAGGTCAAGCCCAAAATCTCGACCTCTTTTGCATGTCCTAGCAAATACAAGAGGGCAAGGCCGTCATCGGTATCAAAGCCCGTGCCCATGGTGTTGTCAAAGTCAAAGAGAACGCGTTTCATGATGCCCCTTACAGGTGATAGTAGTCGCGGGCCAAAAGCTCCATGAACTCCTCGGATAGATAAACCTTGAGCTTCTCAAAAGTCTTGTCGTTTTTGAGCGGATGCGCCGGACCATGGTACTGAACCCACGCCATAGCGCTCCAGGTCATGCCGCGCAGGCAATTGCCCATCGTGTACGCATCAAAGCGGGCGTCAAAGCTCCCGCGCTCAAAGCGCCCACCCACGGCGTCCCAGTACTCCTCGACAAAAGCATCGCGTGCATCCGGCGTAAATATGAAATCCGTATCCCAGATGGTCGTTGTAGGAGCAAGGAAATATGCCACATCGCGCGTAGCCTCCCCTACGATGGCCTTCTCCCAATCCACGATATGCCCGCTACGCGCAGCATCGTCTATCAAAAAATGTGCCGAGACCATCTCCGTGCTGATGATGTGATTGCACTCGGCCGGGTCTGGTTTTATAGCGAGTTGCTCGCGCGCCTTGCTAAAAAAGCGTTGGATATAACCCTTGACCACAGGGTCTGCCAAAGACGATGCCTCGTAGACCGCATACATGCGCTCGCACTCTGCGATAAGGTCGGCCAAGGCATCGCCCGGACGCAGCAAAACGCCGCCTTGCCGGGGCACGACAGCATGAACGTCTGCGAGCATCTTTGCAGCGCAAGATAGCTGCGCCGGGTCCTCAAAATCGAGCATCTGCCCGCCCACGTACTCCATGACAAGCACTCCACGCGGCGCGTACCTGCGCGAGTTATCGGCATAAAGAGGCTTGGGAGTGCACCCACTGGGTGCGAGCTCCTCAAGCACCGCGTACTCGTAGCCCACTTGATCGGCAAGATCCAGCTGACTGATGTAGTTAAAGCGCAAGACAAAGCGCTCGCCCGTTGAGGGATGCACAAACCAGTAGTTGGCGTTATGCTCGCCCTGTGCAAGCGGAGCAGCCGTTAGGGACGAACCGTCCTCTATACCCAGCGCCTCCCATAGCTCGCGGTTGGCGCGCAAATACTCCGTCGCGTTTTTGATATCGTCCTCTGTCAACGATGCCCCCTCTGCAGCCGCTGCCCTCAAGACCGCCTTTACTCTGCGAGCTTAGCCTCCATGTACTCCGGTGTGAGCTCGATGCGCGTGCCGTCGCCGCAGACAAGCGTCTTGAAGCCCGCCTGGTAAAACATGCTGCGCACAGCGGGTACGTCCAACCCGTGGTTGCCGGCGGTGTCCTCTGCCGTGTCGCGCGGATTGAATCCGGTCTCTGCGCAGATGTTGTTACCGCCAGACAGCAGGCTCACAGAGTTTGGCTCGTGGATGGCAAACCAAGGCATATCCGCTTGATTGGACATGATAAAGACCTGCACCGCACCGATGAGCGCCAGACGCAGGTCCGTTATCTCGTTGCCCATGCCCTCGTAGCGCGTGCCAGGCACAGAGTTGCGCTTCATAACGCCAGAGCCATCATGGATACCGTAATCCTCGTTGCGCTTTTGAATCTCAAACAGACGCGTGGCGATGGCCTCGTTGCTGGTTTCTGCGCCGATGGGCTCGCAGCAGTCCTGAACGCGCAAGCCGGCTTCGTGAGCTGCGGCGATGGTGGCTTCGCGGCGCTCGGGCGCAATCTTGGTGAGCTCTCCCTCGCCCAGGCGCTTGACGTGGTAAGCACCGTCGAGCCCTGCGGCCTTGAGCTTCTTGAAATACTCAACGTCTGTGTCGCCGATGTTAGAGAACAAAAGCGTCTGGGGCGGGATAACGGCCTTGACCGCCTTTACGACCTCCAAGAAATAGTCCTCGTCGTAGGTGTTCATGCACATAAGCCACAGGCCGTAAAGATCGCCGCCCTTGGTGAACTCGCGGGCACGCTTGACAACCTCGTCAACAGGCATAGTCACATGCTCGGTAAAGCAGGTAGTGGATTTTGCAAAGCTGCAGAACTGGCAATCTGCCTCGCAAGGGTACATGTCGATGCCGATCTGACCCCACATCGCACAGGCGTTGCCGGTCTTGGCACGGACGATGTCGTTTGCCGCACCGCGCACCGCTGTTGCCTCGGGGCTTGCCTCGTCTAGGTTGAGCAGGTAGACGGCCTCTTCGTAGCTCGGGGCCACACCCTCCTGTGCACGCGCGATGAGCTCTTGAACCTTGGAATCCATATGTCTCTCCTCTTTTGATGCAAACGCGTCCTTACAGCTCTTCCTTCTTGCTGTAGTGCGTCCATTATAGGACGCAAGCCAATAGCGCGCTGAGAGCAGGCTTTAAAAGCTCACGGCGTCTCAGCCTAACGCAGGGTAATCTCCAACTCCTTGCCAAGTGCATGAGCTACTGACGCGAGCATATCGATCGTTGGGTTGGATTTACCGCTCTCGAATCTGCTCACTGCTGCCTGTCTGAGTCCAGCTTTCTTTGCGAGCTCGCTTTGCGTGAGACCGGCTTCTTTACGAGCTTTGCGAAACCCTGCAGCGACCACCTTTGACACACAGGCAAAAGCCTCGTCCCTCTCAAGAGATTTAGAAGGCGTTGACACTTCGCGTATATAGAAATCATCTTGCGCGCAACGACCATCTCCGGCAAAGAACAGATCATACTCGTCATAAAACTCGAGCCCGTTTGCTCTGAGCACCTCTCCCAAGTTTTGACGCCCAGGCGGCGGCACACGCTCGCCTACCCACCTAGCGGCCCACTCGCCGTCTATCCTCGTCATCCCTTTTGCAACAAGCGCGCCCAGCGTCATAGGAAGGTCGTTTTGACCCACCCCTTCACAAACCTCAATGATCAGCTCATTATCTGCTTGCTCCCACAAAAGGATGGCACAGGCATCAGCGGCCCGACGAGATCCGTCAATCAACTCGAAGTGCCTCATAAAAACACCACCTTTGCCAAATCATCTCTTTTATCTTGTTGCAATGCTCTTTGGGCAAGATGCTATCCAACCCCTTTACAGCTGCCTCGACACCGCTTTTATCCAATGGCGTCACACCAAAAGACATTGATTGAGCGGGGACAAATCGCCGCAGGTTCTCCTCCAAAGAACGCGTGCCAAGATAATTGCTTGCGTTTACATCCAACATAGGGTCAAACGCTCGCGCTCGGGCCTCATCCTCGTAACACGAGAAAAGCAACGATAAGCCACAGTCAAAAACAGGGGCTAGCCTGCAAAAGCCAGCTCTGTCTTGCAGTACCTCAACATTGGCGCCATGCCTATCGCGATTTGCAATCAGATAATCCAGAAGCATTATCTGAGAAATCCGATCTGCCCAGCCATAGCGTTTTGCAAACTCCAAAGGAGATTCCTCTCCCTCTTTATGCAAATCGTAAAAGGTATCGAACGCCTGCTTGCGCTCCCCAGGTTTTCTAAAACTGCGCGAGCGATTAACCCAAGTTTCGAGTTCTTTGCCATCGACGGTTATCAAAGCATGGACAAGACGATATTCAACGTGCTCGATACCAAGAAAGCCCATCAATCTGCTGGCAATAAGCTCGTTTACGCACTCGTGTCCGTAGATTCCGCGATAGCTGTCATAGCAAGACAGCTTGTAGTACCACGTCCCAGATCCAGTTTCTTCTTTTGCCTTGAGAAAACAACCTCCTGTGCCCGATGTGTTGGCACGTTCGGACCAGCTCAAATAGCGAAGGTCTTGCAATGCACGTGTCACATCACGCATAGGGTCCTCCTTATCTTATATAACATTTATGTTATATAAGATAACAATACAAGCTACTTGCAAGCAAGAACACTTCAAAATCTATATCGAGCAATGCTTTTGTTTGCAGCTGCCTACAACCCATCAGCAGCATAGATCGCAGGTAGCGATCACCTCCTGCTTGCAGCTACAAAATGAAGTTGAAGATGTCTTGGCGCACCATGTAGACAAAGAAGATGAGCATCAGAGCGATAAAGACGATCGTGGTCGCGTTGATGAGACGCACGGATATAGGACGCCTGATGACCTTCTCTACGCACTCCCCAACGATCTTGCCGCCGTCTAGCGGAGGCACCGGAAACAAGTTGATGATACCGATGGAGATAGACACAGCAGCCACGATGTAGAGGTACATGAAGATGTCTACGCCGGCTGCTTTCTTAGCCACAACGCTGATACCGACGATCGAGCTTGATTGGCTCAATGTCTCTGCCGAAGTCGAGGGATTGAAGAGCTTGGCATAGGCCATGACGGTTTGGCTCATCATGGTCCAAGCGCTGTTTAGAGCCTCTGCCGGACCAACACGCATGCGGTCTGTTGCCGCGTAGACGCCGATGATGGGCGCACCGTTGTCGTTTAGCGCAGCCTGCAACGTCACGGTCATGTCTTGCCCGTCACGACTGACGCCCAGCACAACGTCATCTCCTGCCTGCTTATCTGCCAAGGCAGCGTTTATCTGCGAGAGATACTCGACTTGGGTGCCGTCTACAGACGTGATGGTGTCACCAGGTTGCAAGCCCGCCTCTTGTGCAGGCGAACCGTCCACCAAGCTGTCGATGGTAGTGGTGTTATACAACATGCCGACACCGCAAAACGCAACGAGAACGAGTGCAACGGTGAGGAGCGCGTTTGCAAAGGGACCGGCAAACAAGACGATGATGCGCTTCCAGCAAGGCAAGCCGCGATAGGTCTCCTTGCGTTCTGCATCAAGCAGGGCCTTGGGGTCTTGGACCTCGCGGGCTTGGCCAAGCTCAAAGCCAGCTGTCTTGGGAGCGCACCATTTATCAGTCTTGTTGCTGCGCCCCGGCTTGTTGATGGAACCCCAGCCGTCTAGCACGGCGAGCACATACTCGGCGTCTTCTTCGTCAAGATTGCAGGCAGTGGCCACGTGCTCTACATCTACAGCACCTTGCCGATACACATACGCAAGCACCGGCGCAAGGTTGGGGTCTTCTTTGCCGCCCTCCATGCCCGCGATGCGGTTGTAGCCGCCAAAGGGGAGACACGTGATGCCATAGCGCGTGCCGTTGCGCTCGAAGCCTATATTGGGCCCTGGCATGCCGATCATGAACTCCGTCACGCGCACACCAAAGGCGCGAGCTGCAACAAAATGCCCCAGCTCGTGTATGGCGACGATGATGATAAGAAGGAGCAGCCCCCAAAAGACCGTGAGCAGTGCATCAACCAAAAGAGTCTCCGTTCGTCTAGTTTTTCCGGAACTGCATGCTAGCGCCTAGGTGTGACGCAGAAATCCCATTTTAAAAACGGTCACGAACTTATCATCTAAAGCTTGAGAGAACCTGAAGGTGATGTCCCGCAGCATGCAGCCTTGCAGCAAGGCAGCTGTTTGTCCGCGCGCTGACCTAGAGCAAGGCAGCCGCCCGCTGCCCGCAGCCCCTTCTCTACAGCGCCGCGACCAGTTTACCTGCGTGCACCCTGGCAGCAGCGTCTATCTCCTCGAGCTGCTCGAGGCTTTGCACCTTCTGGCTGCCCAGTGCGTCCATGGTCTTGCCCACAACGGCGTCGATATCAGTCAAATGGCAGCTACCGGCCAAGAAGGCCGCCACGGCAACCTCGTTTGCGGCGTTCATAACCGCAGGCAGGGTGCCACCCTCGCGGCACGCGTCAAGTGCCAGCCCCAAGCAGCGAAACGTCTCCACGTCCGGATCCAAAAACTCCAAGCTGTGCAGCTTGGTAAAATCGCAGGACTGCGCAGGGCTCTCCCAGCGATGCGGATAGCTCAGCGCAAACTGGATGGGAATGCGCATATCCGCTACGCCAAGGTGCGCTTTGACAGAGCCGTCGACGTACTCGACCATGCTGTGCACGCAGCTTTGCGGGTGCACGACAACGCGAATCTCATCGGCCGAAAGCCCAAACAGATGGTGAGCCTCGATGACCTCGAGCCCCTTGTTCATAAGGCTCGCGCTGTCCACGGTGATCTTGGGGCCCATATTCCACGTGGGATGTGCCAACGCCTGCGCAGCTGTGACCTGCGACAGCTGGTCGCGCGTATAACCGCGGAAGGGCCCGCCGGAGCACGTGAGCCAGATGCGGCGCGCCTCACGCGGATACTCGCCCAGATAGCACTGGTAGATGGCAGAATGCTCACTATCTACCGGCAGCAACGTCTCGTGCGTGGCAAGCGGCATGATCAAGTCGCCGCCCACGACGAGCGACTCCTTATTGGCCAGCGCCAGCTTCTTGCCGCAGGCGAGGGTGTCGTAGCTCGCGCGCAATCCGGCGGCGCCAGACAATGCGTTGACGACGATATCCACATCCTCAAGCTGCACCAAAGCAGCAACGGCGGCTGGGCCAAAACCCACCTGGGCGCCACTGGGCAGCTGCGCGACAGCCGCGCTGTCTTTGCAAGAGGCCTCTCCCAATGCGAGATGCTCAACGCCAAACTCGGCAGCCTGGGCCGCAAGCTGCTCTACGCGAGACCCGCAGGCCAACGCCGTAACCTGGAGCTTGTCTGGATGCATGCGGCACACGTCAAGCGTCTGCGTGCCGATAGAGCCGGTAGAGCCCAAAAGGGCGATGCGCAACTTACTCACAAATAGATTCCTATCGCATAAGAGACATACGGCGCGACCATGACCATGAAGCAGGCCACCACGCTCACAAAAAGCAGGGAGTCGCTGCGGTCGAGCAAGCCGCCGTGGCCGGGCATGAGGTCGCCGGAGTCCTTGGTGTGAAAGCTCCTCTTGATGTGGCTTTCGGTCAGGTCGCCCATGATGCCGATGATGCCGCACAAAAGGCCCGCGATGGCAGCCCAGACAAAGCCAAAGTTGCAATCGGGGCAAACAACGGGGATGAGCAGCCAGAACACCATGCTGCCGATCATGCCGCAGACGACACCCTCCCAGGTTTTTTTAGGGCTGATCTTGGGGGCAAACTTGTGCTTGCCAAAAGCGCTGCCGCCCAGATAGGCAAAGGCGTCGTTGGCCCAGACAGACAAGAGCACAAAGAGGCACATGAGGCCGCCCTCGATGCCCGGCAGCCAGGAGCGGAGCAAAACGAAAGACGAGAGTGTAAGGCCCACGTACAGGTAGCCAAAGACGGTGATCGACACGTCGACGATGGACTCGTCGGTTCTCGCAAAGAAGCGGCACAAACAAACGATGCCACCGATAAAGGCCGTGGCCAGAGCAAAGGCCACGACATGCGTGCCCTCAATGTTGATGGCCATGGACAGCGGGATGAGCACGGCGACGGTAGTGCCGATGGCCTTGTAGGGGCGGTATCCCTCGTTGGTTGCCATGCGCAAAAACTCGTAGCAGCAGATGCCGCTGGTCACCGCGATGCACACGAGCGTGGTGTACCAAGAGACCAGCGTGCACAAACCGGTTATGAGGATGTAGACAGCGCCAACGGCTATGCGCTGGAAGAGATCGCTTTGGTTGATTGCCATGAAAAGCTAGCTCACTTTCCCAAAACGGCGGTTACGCTGCTGATAGGACAGCAGGGCGCGCAACAGCTCGTAGCGGTCGAAATCCGGCCATAAGACGTCGGTGACGTAGAACTCGGAGTACGCAAGCTGCCACAGCAAGAAGTTGCTAAGGCGCAGCTCGCCGCTTGTGCGGATGAGAAGATCTGGGTCGGGCATATCAGCCGTATAGAGGCGCGAGGCAAATGCGTCCTCATCGATAGACGCAGGGTCGATCTTGCCCGCTGCAGCATCGCACGCAAGCTGGCGGGCGGCGTCTGCGATCTCCATGCGCGAACCGTAGTTGACGGCAATGGCCAAGGTCATGCCCGTGTTGTTGGCGCTTGCAGCCTGGGCTTTGGAGAACACCGTACGCGTGGCAAGCGGCAAGTCCTCAACGCGCCCTAAAAGCTTGATGCGCACACCCTCTGACAAAAGCCCCCTGAGCTCTGCGCTCATGGTCTCGGCAAAGAGCGTCATCAGGCCCTTGACCTCGTCTTTGGGGCGCTTCCAGTTCTCTGTAGAAAACGAGTAGATCGTCAGATAACGCACACCCACATCGTTGCAGGTGGTGATGGCCTCGCGCACGGCGCGGATGCCGGCCTTGTGGCCGTCTCCGCGCTCCAGGCCGCGCGACGTCGCCCAGCGCCCGTTGCCATCCATGATGATGGCAACATGCTGCGGCACGCTGGAAAGATCCAGCGTGCTGGCATCGAGCCCCACCGGGGGCTCGGGGAATATCTGGGCGAGTGTCGTAGGGCGATCAGACACGATTAGATCTCCATGACCTCGGCTTCTTTGGCAGCAAGAAGCTCGTCAACCTTGGCAACGTATTTGTCTGTAAGCTTTTGGAGCTCGGCCTCGGCGCGCTTGAGCTCGTCTTCGCTCATCTCGCCGTCCTTTTGCGCGCGCTCCATCTTCTTCTTGCAATCCTGACGGGCATTGCGCACACCGGTGCGGCCATGCTTCTCTGCCACGTTCTTGCATTCTTTGACGATCTCGCGGCGGCGCTCCTCGGTGGGGGCGGGGAAGTTGAGGCGGATCACGCCGGTGCCGTCGTTGTTGGGAGTGATACCCAGGTCAGAGGCGAGAATGGCCTTCTCGACCGCGTTGACGATGGACTTGTCCCAGGGCTCGACGGTGAGCATGTGGGCCTCGGGGGCCTTGACAGCGGCCACCTGGGTGATGGGGGTAGGTGCGCCGTAGTAGTCGACGGTGATGCCGTCGAGCACAGAAGCGCTGGCACGGCCGGTGCGAAGCTTGGCAAAGTCCTTGGAAAGCGCGCCTAGGCACTTCTCCATCTGGGACTCGGCGTTGGTGATGAAGTCGTTCATTGCTTTTCTCCTAGCTGACGACGGTTCCGATGTTCTCGCCGCGCAGCACGCGGGCGATGTTGCCGCTCTTGTGAAGGTTGAAGACGATGATGGGCAGGCCGTTGTCCTTGAGCAAGGCGCTGGCCGTGGAGTCCATCACGTGGAGCTCCTTTTCCAAGACCTCTTTGTAGGAGATCTTCTCAAAGCGCTTAGCATCCGGGTTGGTGCGCGGGTCTGAGTCGTAGACGCCGTCGACCTGCGTTGCCTTGAGCATGGCTTCGGCGTTGATCTCGCATGCGCGCAGGGCGGCTGCCGTATCTGTGGTGAAGTAGGGGTTGCCGGTGCCGCAGGCAAAGATAACTACGCGACCCTTTTCCAGATGGCGGATGGCCTTGTTGCGGATGTAGGGCTCGGCGACCTCCTGCATGTCGATGGCGCTCTGCACGCGCGTGGGGATGCCTGCGCGCTCAAAGCCCTCACGCAGCGCCAAGGCGTTCATCGCGGTAGCCAACATGCCGATGTAATCTGCCTGGGCGCGGTCCATGCCGTTGGCAGCGCCCGCCATGCCGCGGAAGATGTTGCCGCCGCCCACGACGATGGCCAGCTGCACGCCGCCGTCGACAATCTCTTTGACGGATTCGGCGATCATCTCGGTCACCTTGGGGTCGATACCGTACACGCCCTCGCCTTGCAGGGCCTCGCCGGAGAGCTTGAGGAGCACGCGCTTGTACTTGAAGTCCGACACAGTGCAATCCCTTCTAATGTCGATAAGTTCGATGCAAAAGACGCCGGACCGTGCGTTGGCGGCCCGGCGTTGGGAACCAAAAACCTAGAGGCGCTCGATGAAGCGGCCGTCGCGGGTGTCGATCTTGACCTTGTCGCCGATCTCCAAGAACAGAGGAACCTTAATCTCTGCGCCGGTCTCTGTGGTAGCGGGCTTGGTGCCGCCCTGGACGGTGTTGCCCTTGAAGCCGGGCTCGGTCTGGGCGATCTCCATCTCGACGAACATGGGAGGCTCGACGTTGATCAGCTCGCCATCGGCGTACTGGGCCAGGCAGGTGTCGCCCTCTTTGAACCACTTGACGTTATCGCCCAAGAAGTCTGCAGAGACCTCGGGCTGCTCGAAGGTGACGGGATCCATGAAGTAATAAGTCTCGCCGTCGTTCCAAGAGTACTCCATCTCCTTGGTCTCCAGGCGGACGTCGTCGAACTTGTCATTGGGGCGGAAGGTGTACTCGACCACGCGGCCGGAGTTGATGTCTTTGAGCTTGGTGCGGATGAAGGCGCCGCCCTTGCCAGGCTTGACATGCTGGAACTCGACGATGACGCAGAGCTTGTTGTTGTACTTGATGCACATGCCGTTTTTGAAGTTGGAGGGCTGGACGGGCATACCGAACCACCTTTCTTTTTGCTTGCCGCACGCACGCGTGCGCAGAGGCGGGCGCGGCCCACCAAAGGCGAAACGCTGCGCCTTTTTCAAGACGACGCTCGCCCCTGCGCGCGAACACAGCGCATGATGCGCGTGCCGCATTGCGACGGCTTTCCTTAACTAAATCTTCCGTATTCTACTCTAAGAGCGCTTACGCCGATAACGAGGCTAAGAAGATACCAGCAGAAATGCACATGCGAGGGCA
>CAVAPV010000057.1:0-12820 GCA_963590525.1 Agathobacter rectalis | reverse complement strand
TCTACCCAGGCAAAGGGCGTGGCTGCGGTCTCGTTGCTGTAGGTGATCTTTGCGCTCTCATCCAAGACAAGGTTGCTGTTAGCATCCTCTGAGACCTCGATGCCGCCAAGCTCGACGTCTCCGATCTTCAGGCTGTTCTTGATGGTGGCCGTTGCGCCCTGTGTTGCCTGGATGGCTGTTTGGGCGCGGTTGATGGTCACGTCTTGGATGATCAGATCGGCCTTGGCACCGTAGGCCTTGACGCCAAACTCACCGCTGGTCCAGTTCTTTGTGTCGCTGTTAGGACCGACGATCGTGAGGTTCTTGATAGCTGCTGTGTCTGCTTTTGCGCCCTCGCTTGCGTCTTGGGCCAAAAGCTGGATTGCGCCTCGCTCGCCGTTGTTGGTGTTGTCGTTAGACAAGTGCGTAAGCGTCTTGCCGTTGCCGTTAAGCGTGACGCCGGCAGGCAATGAGAGCTGCGTTTTAGTGATGGTGTCAGACGTCATGGTGACGGTGTTGCCAGAGACGGCATTCTTCAGCGCGTCTTCAAGGCTGTAGACCTTGTCGTCTGCCTTGCCGCCGCGCGTGAGCGTTGCCGTGCTGATGGACGTCTTGAGCGTGATGTTTGTGTAGCTCGTGCCGTCGTCGGCAGAGATGCCCAGCGTCACGCTTGCGCCGTAGTTCTTAAGAAGCCCTGCTGCGAGGTCTTTTGTGATTGCAGCAACCAGCGTGTGTTTTTGGTCTGTGACATCGTCCGCTTTGACCCAGTTAGAGCCCTTGAGCTGCGTTTCGTCAGTATCCCAGACGTACTTGTCGCTGCCGTACTTGATTGCCTTGACGCTCGCGCCGCTGTCAAAGCGATACAGCGCGCCCAAGAAGCGTGCCATATCGTTCATGACACCCGAGCCATCGGTGGCTGCCTGAGCAGGCGTGAAACCGCCCAAAAGCGTGGTGCCGTCTGCAAAGAGGGTGCCGTTGTAGGTGTAGGCGGATCCGGATTCAGAGTATTTGTATGCCAGCGCGCCAGAGATGCACTCTGCTGCGCTCTTTGGCGCGATGACAGAACCGGCGCCCCCCCCCGGTGCCCTCGACTGCAAAAGCCGGGATGGCGGCCATCGGGGTAAAGGCCGCTGCCAGCGCTGCAGACAGCGCGACCTTCAAGACCTTGGATCCTTTGGCATCTTTGTGGTTTGAGTAATCCATAGAGCCCCTCTCTTTCTTTGTCATACACAAAGGCCTGCGCGGTTTACGCCTGCCCTTCTTGACGAAACCCGTCCTTACGTTGGGTCAAAAGACAACAAAATGTTAGCAGAGACTGCCTTGTTATTTATTTGATTAAGGTAAACGTAATGTGTTTTGACCATGGATTTTAATGGAGGCTTCATCAGCCTTGGGTTAAGCCTTGGCCCTACCTTGCTCTTACGTCTTGCCATCTGCGCTCTGAAAGCTTCCAGCACTCGTGCCGCATGCGCAATCGTTATGCCCACGGCATCTAAAAAACGTTAGGATATAGGCACGTACGTACCCCGTCCAAACGGACTCTAAACGCAACATGTAAGCGAGGAACATGTACTTTGTCGTGTCTGCCGGCGGCACCGCCGGTCATATAAACCCCGCCATCGCCGTGGCAGACGAGCTGCGCGCACGCGGGCACCGCATCCTCTTTGTTGGAACACCCAACCATATAGAGTCAAAGCTCGCCGTAGAGGCCGGGTTCGACTTCAAGGGCTTTGAGGTGTCCGGTTTTGACGCTGCCAAGCCGCTCACGCTTGTCACGAGCGGCACTAAGATTCTCAAGGCCGCAAGCGCTGCCAAGCGCATGTTCAAGCAAGACCGTCCAGACGCCGTCCTCACCTTTGGCGCTTACGTCTCCATCCCCGTCGGGCGCGCCGCTGCGTCTATGGGCATCCCCTTGATCGTGCATGAGCAAAACTCCGTGCCGGGCATGGCCAACAAGTACCTTGCAAAAAAGGCCGATGTCACAGCGCTCACCTACCAAGAGTCTGCCAAGCACCTCAGCTGCAAAAACAAACCATGCGTCATCGGCAACCCCGTGCGCGCGTCGTTTGAGACCTGCAGCCGTACGGCGGGCCGCGAGTATCTGGGCATCCCCCAAGACGCAACGGTGCTTTTGACCTTTGGCGGAAGCCTGGGCGCCCAGCATCTCAACGCCGCTATCTGCGCGATGAAAGACAGCCTGCTAGCCATAGACAACCTCTATGTTATCCATGGCACCGGCGCCCAAGACAACCAGGCCGTGCTCGATGCTCTTAGTCTCACCCCTGAGCAGCAAGAGCGCTACAAAGTGTTCTCTTACATCGACAACATGGGTGATGTCCTGGCTGCAAGCGATCTTGTGGTCTCGCGTGCCGGCGCCTCGTCTTTGGCAGAGATCATGACCTTGGGCATCCCCTCCGTGCTCGTGCCGTTTCCCTATGCCCGCGGCGATCACCAGACCCTCAACGCGTCTGGCTGCGTGAGCGCCGGCGCCGCCTGCCTCATCCCGGACGCAGAGGTCGAGGGCCAACAGTTCTCCAAGCTCGTGTTAGACCTCCTGCAAGACCCTGCACGCCGCCAGCAGATGGCGCAGGCTTGCAAGCAGTTCTCCGGCTCGTCTGCACGCACGGCCTTGGCAGATATCGCCTGCAACATAACAGAGAGGAGCCGCGCCTAATGACGAGCTCACCTAAGAAGATCCACTTCATCGGCATCGGCGGCGTGGGCATGTCGGGCATCGCGCTCGTCGCCCATCAGCGCGGCCTTGCCGTAACCGGATCCGACATGAAGGAGTCGCGCGCCGTGCTCCAACTGCGCGAGGCCGGCATCCCGGTTCACGTTGGCCATAGCGCCGCAAACATAGATGCCGATGTAGACACCGTGGTCATTTCCACGGCCATCCCCGAGCGCAACCCAGAACTCGCTTACGCCCGCGAGCACGGCATCCAGGTCTGGCATCGCTCGCATATGCTCGCCTACCTGGGCCGTGGCAAGAAGACGCTCGCCTGCGCGGGCACGCACGGCAAGACAACGACGTCTTCTATGCTCGCCACGATGATCGACGCGATGGGGCTCGACCCGAGCTTTCTCATCGGCGGCACCGTGCAGGCCTACGGCACTAACGCCAAGTGCGGTGCGGGTGATTACTACATCGTCGAGGCAGACGAGTCCGACGGCTCGTTTGTGCACTTGTCGCCGCATGTCGCGCTCATCACTAACATAGAGGCAGATCATCTGGACCACTACGGCACCATAGAGGCCATCTACGAGGCTTTTGGCGATTTTTTGGGCCTGCTGCCGCAAGAGGGTGCTGCCGTCGTGTGCGCCGATGACCCAAAGCTTGCCCAGATCGCGCGCGCTACGGGTGCGCGCACCATCACCTACGGGCAAGAGGGCAACCCCGCAGCCCAGGTGACCTTCAAGATCACCGGGCGCGCCGGCATCGGCAGCGCGTTTACCGTGAGCTTCCCGGACGGCACGTCTGTCGACGCCTCCATCAGCCGCAATCCCGGCCGCCACAACGTCTTAAACGCCACGGGCATCCTGGCCGTTGCCTGGGCGCTCGGTTTGCCTATGGACGCTGCAGCTAAGGCGCTGTCCACCTTTGGCGGCGTCAAGCGCAGGTTCGACCTCGTGGGTGAGGCCGCCGGCGTCACCGTCGTGGACGATTACGCTCACCATCCAACAGAGATCAAGGCGACGCTTGCCGCTGCATCCAAGTTGGGCTTCAACCATGTGCACGTGCTCTTTCAGCCGCATCGCTACTCGCGTACGCAGGCGTTGGCGCGCATGTTTGCCGATGCCTTTGACGATGCTTCGAGCGTCACGGTGATGGATGTCTATGCGGCGGGGGAGACGCCTATCCCCGGCGTGAGCGGCAAGACCGTTGTGGAATCCATCATGGGCCACAAGCATCGCAGCAACCTTGCCTGGATGCCCCATCGCCCAGAGGTCGTCCCGTATCTCAAGACCAAGCTCGCACCTGGAGACTTGATCATCACCATGGGCGCAGGAGACGTGACTACCTTTGGCGCGCAGATCCTAGCTGCGCTTTCTGACGAGGACTAGCCGTGGGAGCCTTTGACGCCTACATACGTCTCGACGGTGCCATCAGCGGCTCTGTCGTTTGCGACGAGCCCATGTCACGCCATACGACCTATCGCATCGGAGGGCCGGCTGCGCTCTATATAACATGCGACACAGTGTCTGATTTATCGCTTGTCACCGAGGTCTTGGCCGAAGAAGACGTCAAGTGGACCGTCGTGGGTAAGGGCAGCAACCTGCTCGTGGCAGACGAAGGCTACAACGGCGCTGTCATCGTCTTGGGCCGCGAGTTTGGCCGCATCGACTTTGGCGGCTTTGACGAGGATGCTGCAAACGCGGCTGCCGACGACAAGCCGGCCGAGGTCGTCGTCACGGTGGGCGCTGCCTGCGTTTTGAGCCGCTTGGTCACCAAGGCCTTTGGGCTTGGGCTTGAGGGCTTGGGCTTTGCGGTGGGCACGCCGGGCACGGTGGGCGGAGCTGTTCGCATGAACGCCGGCACAGCCCAGGAGTGGTTCTCCAGCGTCATCGAGTCTGTCACCGTGTTCACTCCGGGGGCCGGGCTCTCAAAGATCGCCGCTCAAGATATCAGCTGGGGTTATCGTCAAAGCTCGATTGACGCAGATGCGATTGTTGTGGAGGTCGAGCTCATCTTGCATCCATCCGATAAGATGTTGCTTCATGCCTCGATGGAGTCTAAGCTTAGGCGCCGCCGCGCCAGCCAGCCGCTTTCAAAGCCCAGCTGCGGTAGCGTGTTTAGGGGCGTAGACGGGGTATCTGCCGGCCAGCTCATCGAGTCTTGCGGTCTCAAGGGCACTGCCTGCGGCGGTGCGCAGATATCAGACGTCCACGCCAACTTCATCGTCAACAACGGCAATGCGACAGCGCGCGACGTCGCAAGCCTTATCAAACTCGCGCAAGACAAGGTAAGGGAGAAACATGGCATCGAGCTTCAACCGGAAGTCCGCTTCCTCGGCTTCTAAGGGCTCTCGCCGCTCGCTGGACTCAAGCAAGCGGGGCCGCGTTTCTTCTGGCGCAGACAGCTCTAAGCCCAAACGCGTCACATACGGCAGCGCCAGCGCATCCGGGGCCGCATCTGCAACCGGCAGGCGATCTTTACGCCACAGCAGCTCGCGCGAGGCCTCGTCGTCTTCGGGGCGCTCGTCGTATCGCAGCCGCTCTGCCGCCAGCGCAGACAGCTCCTCTGCGCGCTTATCGCGTGTTGACTCTGCTGCTGTCTCTGCCGGCAGTGCCGCACCCGAGCCTATTGATGCAACATCATCTCAAAAGCCCGCGCGCAGCTCGCGTCGCAACAGCATGCGCTCGTCTGCATCGTCTGCCGCCCTTGAAGGCGGCAAGAAGCAAGGGCGGCGCAAATCGATAAAGGACAAGGCCGCCAAGGGTTCTCGCAAGCGCGACAAAGCGCCTGCCGGCACAGCAGACCTTTCTGTGAGCCAAAGCGACCAGCGACGTCGCAACCACGATGTCGACGACGTCGCCAGCGGCGCAGCTCGCCGCGTGGGTGATATCCGCGCATCGCGTGCTGCCGAGCGCGCGGCTCGTGCTCGCAAACGCTACCTGTCTTACATCCTCAAACTGTTTGCCGTTGTGTTTGTTGTCGTGGTCGTGTTTTTTAGCTGCATCTTCATCTACCGCTCAGATTTGCTTGCCGTAGAGACGGTTACCGTCACCGGGGCTGCGCACCTTACCGACCAAGAGGTCACGCAGCTTGCCGCCGTGCCGGACGACTCAACGCTTTTGCGTTTGGACAGCGCGGGCATCTGTGAGCGCTTGGAAGAGCACCCTTGGGTCAAAAGCGCGCAGATCTCCAGGCAGTTCCCCCATTCCATCAAGATCCAGATCACCGAGCGCACGCCGGCTGCCGTGGTCAAGCTGTCTAAGAAGAGCATCTGGGTCATATCCACCGATGGAGCCTGGCTGTCTGCAGCCACCACGCAGGATTGGAAGGACTACCACCGTATCGTGGACGTGGACGCCAACTTGTCCACGCCTGTTGCCGGCAGCGAGTGCACAGACGAAGGCGTGCTCAATGCCCTCAAGATATACGACGGTGTGTCCAGCGATTTTGCCAGCACCATCAAAAGCATCTCCGCAGCGTCTGCGGTCAAGGCATCGCTCACGCTCAAAGGCGGCGTCACCGTTGCCTTTGGCGAGGCGCAAGACATCGAGCTCAAAGAGGCCGACGTCAACACGCTTTTGGACAAGTACTCCGGCTCTATCTCCTATATCAACGTGCGCGTGCCAGACCGTCCCACCTACCGCACAGCCAAAGAGAGCGAGTAACCCATCTGCGCTCAACCCAACCGCGTTTAGCTGCCGCGCGTCCTTGCAAGGACGTGCGGCTTTTTTGTTGTTGCAAGCGGCCGCCATAGCGCAGATATGCGACACAGAATCGTCAAAATGGGCATGATTTGTGAAAAACTTCGGTAAACGAGGGGCTTTAGGTGGTGTAGCGGGCTTTTCTGCTTTAAACATTGGGGTACAATGCCAAAGGTTAGCTTTGGGTTTAAAAGCCCTTGAATCAAAACGTAGAACTAAATGCAATAAATGGAGGAACTCGAATGGCCGATTATGTAGGAAACGACCACCTCGCCGTCATCAAGGTCGTCGGTGTCGGTGGCGGCGGCACCAATGCTGTCAACCGAATGGTCGAGGCAGGCGTCAAAGGCGTCGAGTTCATCGCCGTCAACACAGACCGCCAGGCTCTCTTGATGTCTGATGCAGACCGCACGGTCCACATCGGCGAAGAGCTCACCCGCGGCCTTGGCGCTGGCGCCAACCCAGAGATCGGCTGCCAGGCGGCAGAGGAGTCCCGCGCAGAGATCCGCGAGGCCTTGGCCGGCGCAGACATGGTCTTTGTCACTGCGGGCGAGGGCGGCGGCACCGGTACGGGCGCAGCTCCCGTTGTGGCAGAGATCGCCATGGAGGAGATCGGCGCGCTTACCGTGGGTATCGTCACCAAACCCTTTGGTTTTGAGGGCCGCAAGCGCATGAGCCAGGCAGAAGAGGGCATCGCCCTTCTGGCCCAAAAGGTCGACACGCTCATCGTCATCCCCAACGACCGCCTGCTCCAGGTGATCGAGAAGCGCACCTCTATGCTCGACGCCTTCCGCATCGCAGACGACATCCTGCGTCAGGGCACCCAGGGCATCACAGACCTCATCACCATCCCCGGCCTCATCAACTTGGACTTTGCAGACGTCCGCTCCATCATGAAGGACTCCGGCTCTGCGATGATGGGCATCGGCATCGCCTCTGGAGAAAACCGCGCCGCAGACGCCGCAACCCAGGCCATCAGCTCCAAGCTGCTCGAGAGCTCCATCGTGGGCGCAGACCGCATCCTGTTCTCCATCACCGGCTCTTCCGAGATGGGCTTGGCAGAGATCAGCGAGGCGTCCGACATCATCAACTCTGCTGCAGATGAGAACGCCAACATCATCTTTGGTACCGTCATCGACGACAGCATGGAAGACCAGATCCGCGTCACGGTTATCGCCACCGGCTTTGACGGCACCGAGAAGCAATCTCAGATGCCGCTCAACACCCCGGTTGCCAACCCTGTCACCTACGCTGCTGCCCCGGCTGCTCAGCCCGCGCAGCCCCAGCGTGCGCGCTACACCGACCCCGAGCCCACCGTCGACTCCATGTTCGACGATGACATCCCCGATTTCCTCAAGCGCAACCGCTACTAGGACTCAACCTTATTCGAGGTGCACATGAACCTTGAGACAAAGCCTCTGCCGGCCCCCAAGCTGGCAGAGGCTTCTTTTTGCAAAGATGGACATAGTGTCGTGGTTTTGACCGATGATGCTCTCTATGAGCATATCGGCACCCGCATCGCGTTTACGCAACGTGGCGGCGGGTACAGTGCACCACCCTATGCCAGCCTCAACCTGGGCGATCATGTAGGCGATGACCTAAACGCTGTTACACGCAACAGAGAGTTTCTCATGGGCGCTATAGGCGTTGACAGCAGCCGCTTTGCATCGCTTGTCGTACCCAAGCAGGTGCATGGGGATACTCTCGTTTGCGTTGGAGGTAACTTGGCAGATGCACAGGCAGCCGCCCGTGCAGGAGCCGATGGCATCGTCTGCGCGCAAGACGACGTGCCCGTGCTTTTGGCCTTTGCCGATTGCGTGCCGGTTGTCGTTGTGGCGCCCACAGGCGCCTTTGCCGTGCTCCATGCCGGGTGGCGCGGGGCTTTGGCAGGCATTGCAGGCAAGGGTGCAAAGGCGCTCGCGCAAGCGGCAGGATGCGCCGTGTCGTCGTGCAATGCTTATATAGGCCCCCATATCGGGGCTTGTTGCTATGAGACCTCGCAAGAGATACTAGACTGCTTTGTGCAGCGCTATGGGAGTGTTTGCGATGCTGGCTCAAGGCATCTCGACCTTACGGCTGCCGTGAGCGCATCGTTGACCGAGGCTGGTATCGAGCAAGAGAGAATATGCGACAGCATGTCGTGCACTTCATGCAACAACGACCGCTACTTCTCCTATAGGGCAGATGACAAGGACACCGGCCGGCATGGCGCTTTTGCCTACAAGGCCGCATGTAAAGTTTGAGGCGCGAGTCTCTAAGGCCTATGGCGTTAGGTTTTAGACAATATCAAATATCGCCCAAATGCAGGGCAAATGGATAGAAAGGACGACATAATGTCGCTTAAAGAGAGATGGCAAGACACCGTCGCCGATGTTCAGAGCATCTGCCGCGACTGCGGCCGCGATCCCAAAGAAGTGCGCATCATCGCGGTGAGCAAGACGGTCGAGACTCCCGTTGTAGCCCGTGCCATAGCCGCCGGCGCCATGGACTTTGGAGAGAACCGCACCCAGCCCTTCAACGAGAAGTTTGCCGCTTATCCGCAGGCAAGATGGCATCTCATCGGCCAGCTTCAGTCGCGCAAGGCAAAAGAGGTGGTGGGCAAGGCGCATCTCATCCACTCGCTCGACCGCAGCTCGCTGCTTGAGGCCATTCAAAAAGAGGCTGCCAAGCTCGACGTCGTGCAAGATGTGCTTGTCGAGGTGAGCATCTCTGGTGAGCAAAGCAAGGCAGGCATCGCGCCGGCGGATGTCCCCGCTTTGCTGGAGCAGGTCACAGCTTGCCCCAACGTGCGCGTCAAGGGTCTTATGACGATGGCGCCGCAGGGCGATCTTGACGTGGCTCGTAAAGTTTTTGAAGGTTTGCGAAAACTGTCCCAAGAACTGCAAACGGCCTACGGTACCCGTGGTAGTATCAAATTTGACGAACTCTCCATGGGTATGTCTCAGGATTACGCAGCCGCTATCGCAGAGGGCGCGACCATGGTGAGGATCGGCAGAAGAATCTTCAGCGAGAGCTTCACCTCGTAAGTGAGCTCGCTTTTCATATATTTTCGGAGGATACCGTGGGCGTTTTCGACAGCATGAAGTCAAAACTCGGCTTTGGCGGCGGGCAGCAGGAATGGCAAGAAGAACCCTACCAGCCCTACGAGCAAACCCCTTACGACGATTACGCAGACCAGCCCTATGATGATGGCTATGCAGACGATGCACCTGCTCAGGGCAACAATCTGCTCAACTTTGACAGCTACAACCCAGACAACTTTGCGCACGTCAACCTTGACTCAGACCGCGAGCTCAAGGTCGCCTCTATGGACGATACGCAAGATTCGTATTTCTCTCGCAAGGCAAGCTACGGCTCCAACATCGGCACGAGCGCATCGCGCGCAACGTCTGCGGGCAGCCGTGCGTCCTCGTCTTCGAGGCGCAGCTCCTCTTCGAGCTGGGACAGCCCCGAAAGCCCTGCTTTTAGGGGTGCGGCAGACTTCGTGAGCTCCATCAGCAACATGCGCAACAACCCTGCCGAGCATCTTGCCATCGTCAAGGCCTATGCCTATGCAGATGCCGAGCAAGTAGGCAGCGCGCTTCGCGAGGGCAAGGTCGTTGTCTTGGTGCTTACCAACACCCGCCCCGAGCTTGCCAAGCGCATCTTGGATTTCTCCTTTGGCGCGGCCTCTGTGCTCAACGCCACGGTAGACAAGCAGGCCGATAAGGTCTTTGTCATCTCTCGCGGCGCTAAGAGCCTCTCTGATGCCGAGACGGATTACCTCAAAGAGCAAGGCGTTCTCTAACGTGGCGGCTACAGACAACACCAGCTGTGCGCCCCTTGCGCAGCGCTTGGGGCGTATCGCTGTCATCGGCGCAGGCAACATGGGCCAAGCCATCGTGGCAGGCCTTGTGGGAGTAGGCGGCATAGACCCGTCTTGCATTACCGTTGCCAATCCAGGCCAAGAAAAACGACAGCTTGTCGCAAAAACGTACGGTGTGGCAACGGTCGAGGACAACGCCCAGGCGCTGCCTGCAGATACCGTCTTTGTCGCCGTCAAACCTGCCAAGGTGGCAGATGTCGCAGCCTGCCTTGCAAGCGCGGGTTTGGGTGACGCCTTGGTCGTGAGCGTGGCAGCTGGTGTCTCTACGCAGGCGCTGACCGATGCTTTGGGCGGCGCGTCTCGCGTGGTGAGGGTTATGCCCAACACGCCGCTTACCGTTGGCGCGGGAACCTCCGGCATCTCCGGTGGCGCACATACGCCGGATGCAGACGTCAGGCTCGTGCGTGATGTCTTTGCGCGCATGGGTAGCGCCGTCATCGTCCCAGAAACACAACAGGATGTCGTCACAGCTATAAGCGGCAGCGGGCCGGCGTACTTCGAGCTGTTCTTGCAGTCTATGGCTCGCGCCGGTCAAGACCTGGGCATGGCCTACGACCAAGCGCTCGAGCTTGCGCTGGGTACCATGTATGGCACGGCAAAGATGCTTATGGAGACCGGGCAGGACCTAGACGCGGCCATCGCCGCTGTGAGCAGTCCGGGCGGCACCACGGTTGCCGCGTTGGACGCCATGCGCAGCTCTCGTGTAGAATCCGCAATCACCAGCGGTGTGAACGCCGCATGCAGACGATCCAAGGAGCTGGGCGCTTAAGTGACTATCTACAACATCTTCATGACGGCCGTCGATTTTTACGTCGGCATCATCCTCATCTACATCCTCATGAGCTGGATCCCCTCTATGCACGGGATCGTGCGCGATATCTACGATGCCTTTGGGCGCATCTGCGACCCGTACCTTGATTTGTTCAAGCGTATAATCCCGCCCATAGGCGGGCCTGGCATGGCAATAGACTTCAGCCCCATCCTCGCCATCTTGGTGCTTCAGATTGCAGCGAGGTTTATCGGCAGGTTGCTGCTGCAGTTCATGTAATGCTGCGCAGTCCGGATTAGGAGGACGTAAATGAGCATCACGGCAATGGATATTCAGCAAAAGGGTTTCGAGCACGCGTTTCGCGGCTACGACGTAGCCCAGGTCGATGATTTTCTGGAGCATGTCGCCTCAGAGATCGACCTGCTCGTAAACGAGAACGCAGAGCTCAAAGAGCAGCTCGCTGCTGGCGCTTCTGCCGCCCCTGCGCCCGAGGCCGCATCTGCCGGCTCTGACGATCGAATTGCCCAGGCAGAGGCAGCCGCCAAGGCCGCGGCAGACCAAGCACGCGCCATTGCCGCCCAGGCTAAGGCGACAGAGGACGAGCTTGCCCGCGCCAAGGCAACCATCGCAGAGCTCAACAAGAAGCTCGCCGAGAAAGACACGATGGACTCCACCATCTCCAACGCCTTCATCTCTGCGCAGCATGCCGCAGACTCCATGCTCGCCGAGGCCCGCAGCTCTGCCGACGCTCTCAAAGAGGAAGCACGCGCAGAAGGCGAGCGCATCTACCGCGAGTCCGAGGGTAAGGCGCGCGACTTTATCCGCGAGGCTTTGCTCGAAAAGCAGCGCATCATGGACGAGACCGAGGCCTTGACTGCCTCTTGCGACAGCTTCCGCGCTCAGTACCGCGCGTTGATCGACCACTTCTCTGTCGAGGCAGACCGCTGCTTTAGCGACGTCAACCCTCCCTCTGTGACCGAGGCTGCCGTTGCTGCATCCATGCCCGTGCCTGACTCTGCCGCCGATGCAGACAGCTCCATCGCCGACGACATGATCGAGGAGATCGACTAACCCATGCGCCTTGCAGTTGTCGTCACACCCAAGTCTGGCAAGGACCTTGTTGCCGGGTGGGTGCAAGACGCCAACGGCGACCGCGAGCTTTCTGTCAAGGTGACAGCCGCTCCAGAAAAGGGAAAAGCAACAAAGGCAGTCTGCAAGACGCTGGCTGCCTTTTTTGGCGTTCCCAAAAGCAGCGTGTCGTGCGTTAGGGGAGACTTGAGCCGCCACAAGATGATCGAGATCGATATCACCCAAGAGGAGCTCGACGCCAAGCTGGGCGATTAGGGCACTTGCCAGTAGCTTATGCCGGTGATGATGCGCCCTTGATTGTCGCCTGCAAGCGCTGCCGGTTTGCTACAATGGCTCACGCACAAAAGCGAGCTGGACGATCGCGGTGCCGCCTTGTGCGGCAATGAGGAAAGTCCGGGCTCCGCAGGGCAGGATGCCGGCTAACGGCCGGGCGGGGCGACCCGACGGATAGTGCCACAGAAAAGAAGACTCCCGTGCTTTATGCGCGAGAAAAGCTGAAACGGTGCGGTAAGAGCGCACCAGCGTCGCAGTAATGCGGCGGCTTGGTAAACCCCATCCGGAGCAAGGGCAAATAGGGATGCTATGAGTTGGCCCGACTCGCGTCCGGGTTGCCTGCTAGAGGACGTTGGCAACAGCGTTCGTAGATAAATGATCGTCTTCAAAGACATAACCCGGCTTACAGGCCCGCTTTTGTGCAGAGCTGTCTTTTGCGCGCCGTGTCGTGCAAGGGCCATGCGCTC
>CAVAPV010000056.1:0-12985 GCA_963590525.1 Agathobacter rectalis | reverse complement strand
CCGCAGGAGTCTTGGATACACCGCCTAGGCGGTCCAAGAAAATGTCCGCACCCCCAAATCGTTCATATCCGGTGTCCTTGGCGATCAGTTCATTCATATCTGTAACGTCTCTAAGCGCTGCGGCGATATGTGGCATGTGTGTCCGCAGATCGATGCTTGCTGTGACTCTTTTCTTCAGTCGTTACACCAACAGCCTCTCAAATCCGGAACACTATTACGAATCTGAGAGGCTTTGAGGTCGGAAAGCATCTGTGGATTGCTCTGCGCTGCGCCTGTCTCACTGGACTCAGTGCTGTCGTGCATAGATTGGCAGCTCCATCTCACACCCTTGCCGCTTGCAGCTTTCTATAATCATATGCTTGCCAAGCGCTAGAGGGGAGAGTACTCTAGCACTCTACCGTGATAAAGTGATTTCCCAAAGGAGTCGTTCCTGATGATACCCACAACCCCGCGCGGGTTTCGCGACTGCCTGCCGGCAGAGTCCGCGTGGCGCCAGTCTGTCAACCGCCAGGTGTGCGATAGCTTTGCCACCTGGGGCTATGCCCCTATCGAGACCCCAACGCTTGAGCGTCTGGAGGTTTTGCAGATGGGAGGCACGCTGTCCAACACGCCGTTTAGGTTCTTTGACAGCGACAACCAGCTTTTGGCCCTGCGCCCAGACTGCACGCTTCCCGTCGCACGCCTGACGGCGCTTCGCCTTAAAAGCAAGAGCGGTCCGTTTAGGTTTCTCTATTCGCAGCGCGTGTTCCGCGAGCAAGACAGCATGTACGGCGAGGCGCGCGAGTTCACGCAGATGGGCATCGAGCTCATAGGCGCTAGCGGCGTCATGGCCGATGCCGAGGTCATCTGCATGCTCTTTGACGCGCTTGCCGCTGCCGGCGTGGCAGACTTTACCGTTGCCTTGGGCACGGTCAAGGTCCTCAATGCGCTGGTGATAGGTGCAGGAGCAGGCGATGAGTGGCAAGCCCAGGTGCGCGAGGCCTTCCATAAGAGCGACTTTGTGGCAGTCAACCGCCTGGCAAGTGCCAGCGGTGTACGCCAGATCTTTGGCGACGCGATCAAAGAGCTGCTGCGCATACGCGGTGGCATCGATGCTATAGAGCGCTGCCGCGCCATCGTGGCCCCTCTTGGTTGCGATGATGGCCTCGACGAGCTCGAGGCGGTCTTCAACTTGGTTGAGTCCGCCAAAGAGACTGGCACGCTTCTGGTTGATTTCTCCATCATCAGCTCCTTTGACTACTATACGGGCGTGGTCTTTAAAGCCTATGCGCCGCAGATGGGCCAATCGCTTGGCAGCGGCGGCCGCTATGACAACACGCTCGAGGCCTTTGGGCGCAAAGAGCCTGCCGCGGGATTTGCGCTGGGGCTGGAGCGGCTCATGGCCGCACTTGAAGCGCAGGGTGCAACACCGCCAGCATGCGAACCAGACGAAGTCGTGACCTGCCAAGAGGGCGAAAGCGCCGCAGAGCTCTTTGCGCGCGCCGCCAGCCTGCGCCGTCAGGGCAAACGCGTGGTGATAGGGGAGGAAAACTAGATGATCAAGAACCTGAGAATCGCGGTGCCCAAGGGTTCGCTGTTTGCAGACGCCGTGGACTTGCTCACGCGTGCGGGGCTTGACACCACCGGCCTGGCAGACCCCGGTCGCAAGCTCATCATCTCCAACCCGGGGGTGGACTTCATCATCGTGCGTCCTACCGACGCCCCGGTCTTTTGCGCCTATGGCGGGGCTGATTGCGGCATGTGCGGCAAGGACACACTGGTTGAGGCATCGTTGAGCGTCATGGAGATGGTCGACCTCAAGTTTGGCGGATGCCGTTTTATCGTAGCCGAGCCTGCTGCAGCCGCCGGTCAGGCCGCCAAAGCTTACGAACGTCGTGGCTCGCTGCGCGTGGCAACCAAGTACCCCGGCATCACGCAGCGCTTCTTTGCGCAGCAAGGCAAGCAGGTCGATGTGATCAAGATGCACGGCAACATCGAGCTGGCCCCCATCACCGGCATGGCCGATTACATCGTCGACATCACCGCCACGGGCACGACCTTGCGCGAGAACAACCTGGTTATCGTGGACGAGGTCTTGGAATCCACGGCGCGCTTTATCGCCAGCCCGGCATCGGCTCGCACCGACGAGCGCGTGCGCGAGCTAGCTGCAAAGCTCGAAGAGCTGGTGGCGCATCAAGACGGCGTCAAGGTGACAGCCGGCGGCGAGGGCAAGTAGGGCGACGGCCAGTTGACGGCTGCCGCACGCATTGCACCTGCGCTTTGCCGCAGGCAGCGCGCGTGACAAAATAAGCGGATACGCAAAATCCATGCGCTTGCAGCTGCGGGCGCTGGCATAGACAAGGAGACATGAACATGCGACGTATAGACCTTAAAGAGGGCGACGTCTTTAGCGCAGACCAGCTGGAGAGGACCGGCGCCTTTGACGCGGAGGCCATGAAGGTTGCCATCGACATCGTGGACGACGTGCGCCACCGCGGAGACGATGCGCTACGTGATTACGCGGCTAAGTTCGACCATGTGGAGCTAGACGAGCTGGAGGTCACGCAAGAAGAGATCGACGAGGCTCTCAAGATGGTCGACGAGGAGTTCTTGAGGTCTGTCGAGTACGCGGCCGACAACATCTCTGATTTCCACAAGCGTCAAGTACAGCAGAGCTGGTTTGACACGCGCGCCGACGGTGCCATCACCGGTCAGAAGATCACCCCGCTCGACCGCGTGGGCATCTACGTGCCCGGTGGCCGCGCCCAGTACCCCTCCACGGTGCTCATGAACGCCATCCCCGCGGGCGTGGCCGGCGTGGGAGAGATCATCATGTGCACGCCTCCGCAAAAAGACGGCAAGGTCAACCCCTATACTCTGGCTGCTGCAAGCGTGGCGGGCGTGGATCGCATCTTCAAGACCGGCGGCGCCCAAGCCATCGGTGCCATGGCCTACGGCACGGCCTCTATCCCTGCGGTCGATAAGGTCACCGGCCCCGGCAACGCCTTTGTGGCGGCAGCAAAGAAGCTCGTGAGCGGCGATTGCGGCATCGACATGATCGCCGGCCCCAGCGAGGTCTGCGTGCTTGCAGACGAGAACGCCATCCCCGAGTTCGTGGCGGTAGACCTCATGGCTCAGGCCGAGCATGACCCCAAGGCCACCTGCTATCTGGTCACTACCGTGCCCGAGATGGTGCCAGACATCGAGGCAGCTATCGACGAGCTGATCGAGCAATCCCCCCGCGCGCAGATCACGCGCGATTCTTTGGACCATGGCCTGATCGTTACCTGCGAGCGTCTGCAGCAGGCGTTTGACGTGGTCAACACCATCGCGCCCGAGCACTTGGAGATTGCGATGAGCGAGCCGTGGGAGCTTTTGGGCAAGGTCAAGCATGCCGGTGCAGTGTTCTTGGGCAGCTGGACGCCCGAGAGCGTGGGCGACTACGTGGCCGGCCCCAACCATACCCTGCCCACCGGTGGCACGGCGCGTTTCTCCAGTCCGCTGAGCGTGGACGATTTTGTCAAGAAATCTAGCGTGATTAGCTACACCTACGATGCACTCGAGGCAGATGCCGATGCAATCATGACCTTGGCCGCGCGCGAGGGCCTGTGGGCACATGGCCGTGCGGTTGACGTGCGCATGGCGTTTATCAAGTACGCCATGGAGGCCATGCAAGACGGCGGCTGCGGTTGCGGTTGCGATGATCCGGACTGCGACTGCGGTGGCGGTTGCGGGGACCCGGACTGCGAGTGCGGTCATGGCGATGATCCCAACCACGAGTGCAGCTGCGGTAAGTAGGCGCAGCTGTCTTACGGCGATGCATCGTAGGCATGCGTCGCAACTCAGGTGGAGTCGCAGGTGCGCGCAGAAGCCTAGGATGACCTGCGTCTGTGTCATCCCGAGCGAAGCGGCCGTAAGGCCGCGAAGTCGAAGGACCTAGCCGCAACTTAGGCTGAGCCACAGGTGTGCGCAGATCCCTGGGATGACCTGCAACTGTGTCATCCCGAGCGAAGGTCCCGCAAGGGACCGCAGTCGAGGGATCTGACTACAGGCCAGGTAGGTTCGCAGGTGCGTGTAGGGGCTTTTCCTTGCTCGCCCGGTAGGTTTTGGTTAGCCGCAAGCGCCCCAACGCTTGCGGCTTAGAACGTGTTTTCTAGTTAAGGAGTTCTCAATGAAGAGTGTCCGCCCCTCAAGCCCGCGTGTGGCAGACATCGAGCCCTACGATCCCAAGTCTTTACCAGCCGATGTCTTTATCTCTGCAAACGAGAGCCCTTACAACATCCCTGCTGCGGTGCGCGATTCGATCGTCAAGCGCATTGCGAGCCTTGACTTCAACCGTTACCCGGACCCTTTGGCCAATGCGTTGCGCGATAAGATCGCCGTGCAATACGGTCTTGAGCGCGACAACGTCATCTTGGGCAACGGCGGCGACGAGATCCTCTTCAACCTCATGCTCACCTGGGGCGGTCCCGGACGCACACTGTTGAGCTTTCCGCCGTGCTTTGGCATCTACGAGCTCAACGCCCAGATCACTGGGACCAAGCTGGTAGAGATCGAGCGCATTGGCAACGACTATCACATCGACGTCGACGCTGCGGTAGAGCGCTTGCAGCAAGGCGATATCGACGTTGTCATCCTCACCAGCCCCAACAACCCCACGGGTTGCTGCACGCCGGTAGAGGACGTGCGCCGCATCTTGGAGGCAAGCGATGCGCTCGTTTTGATCGACGAGGCCTACATCGAATTCGCGCCGCAAAAGACCTGCCGCGAGCTTTTGGACAGCTATGAAAACTGCCTCATCCTGCACACGTTTTCCAAGGCGTTTAGCGCGGCGGGTGTGAGGCTGGGCTACTACCTGGGCGCCAAAAGCGTTATCACCGAGTTTCTCAAGGTGCGCCAGGCCTACAGCGTTGACAGTTTGAGCCAGGTGGTGGGTGAGGAGGTTATGGGCAATATCGACTTGTTTCAGCCTCAGATCGATGCCATCGTCGATGCCCGCGAGGGGCTGCTCACGCAGCTTGAGGCGATAGACGACCTGCAGGTTCACCCTACGGATGCCAACTTTATTCTTGTCACACTGCCCCAGGCAAAAGAGGTCTGGAAGCGTTTGTATGACGAGCATTCCGTCTTGGTCAGAAACGTGAGCGGCGACCCGAGGCTTGCAGACTGTCTGCGCATAACCGTTGGTACTCCAGATGAGAATGCCAAGCTCATAAGCGCATTAAAATCGATTTTAAGCAATTAGTTTGTATGCTTTTTAGTTTTTGACAATTTGGTCTATAGCAAGCATTTGGTTGACATGAGGGACGCCAACCATTGATTGACATGCACCTATGTAGAGGTTGATGACGGCATTTGAAAACGAAAGCTTGATGAGCGTTCATTTATTATGCGCGGGGTGTTATGATGGTGCCAACGACAGCCTGAGCCGCTATCAGGCGACGCCGTTGTTTTGAAAAGAAGCGCTAGATCGTTCTAGCGCTTCCTGCTTTTACGGCGACCACCTTTGAGGCAGGCCTGAGCAAAGCCAACAACCGCTGCCGCGAGGCTAAAAGCTCCCCCGATGACATACAAGATTGCTGCTGCTAGGTTCATGGTTTCACCTCCAATCTTATTGGAAGGCGTCGCCTGAACTCAGACTGTCGTGGCAGTTTCAATCATAACAAGAACATTTGTTCATAATAAGTCTTGATATTTGGAAAATGCATTAGTTTCAGCGCGTCCTTTGCAGCTCCGTCTTAGCTGTAACTTGTGTTATCGCCCCTGCACCCTTAAAGCCTCCTGAAAGCAACGCGCATATCGTCAAGGTCTTGCGCATCTGCCGTCAACTGCGTGTAACGCGCCGCAAGTAGAGTTGAGAGCATAAGATTTCGCTCGGACTCGGACTCGGACTCGGACTCGAAGTGGGACCGCAACACAATCCGCGTCCGCGCTCAACAAGCTCACCTGCGTAAGGAGAAACTCATGGCAGTTATCGGCATCGACCTAGGCACCACCAACAGCTGTGTTGCAACTATCGAGGGAGGCCGAGCCACCGTCATCGCCAACGCGGAGGGCTCGCGTACGACTCCCAGCATCGTTGCCTTTGGCAAAGACGGAGAGCGCATGGTGGGCACGGTGGCTGCGCGCCAGCAGGCTATGAACCCGGACCGCACCGTGGCAAGCGTCAAGCGTCATATGGGCACGGACTGGTCTATCAACGTGGACGGCAAATCCTTTAGCGCGCAAGAGATATCTGCCATGATCCTCTCCAAGCTCAAGGCAGATGCGCAGGCCTATCTGGGCCAGGATGTGTGCGATGCGGTGATCACTGTTCCCGCTTACTTTGATGATGTGGCCCGTCAGGCTACCAAAGACGCCGGCCGCATTGCCGGGCTCAATGTCTTGCGCATCATCAACGAGCCCACATCGGCTGCCTTGGCCTACGGCTTGGACAACGGCCACGCGCAAAAGGTCATGGTCTACGATTTGGGCGGCGGCACCTTTGACGTGAGTGTCATAGGCATAGGTGACGACGTCATCGAGGTTTTGGCCACCTGCGGCGATAACCACCTTGGCGGAGACGATTTTGACCAGCGTTTGACCGACCATCTGGTTGAGCAGTTCAAGCAGCAGCACCCTGGCGCCAAGCTCGACGCACAGGCCATGCAGCGCGTGCGCGAGGCTGCTGTTCAAGCTAAAAAGGAGCTTTCTGCCACGGCAAGCACTACCGTCAACCTGCCGTTTTTGGCTCAAGACGCAGGCCAGCCCGTCCATTTGGAGACAGAGGTCACGTGTGCGCAGTTTGAGCGTATGACGGCAGATTTGGTGGAGCGTACAAGCGGGCCTGTCAACCAGGCGCTGCGCGATGCGGGTGTGACGGCGGCCGAGCTTGACCAAGTGCTGCTCGTGGGTGGCTCTACGCGTATCCCTGCCGTGCAAGAACATGTGCGCCGCCTTACCGGCAAGCAGCCCTCAAGCTCTATCAACCCCGACGAGTGCGTGGCTTGCGGTGCTGCCATCCAAGCTTCTACGCTTGCCAATGCCCTGGCTGGTGGCGGGGCGGCAGGTGACAGCGCCCCCGGCAGTGAGATTTTGCTGCTTGATGTGACGCCGCTTACGCTTTCTATCGAGACGGTAGGAGACAACGCCGCGCCGCTGGTTCATCGCAACACGACGCTGCCGGCGCACTACAGCCAGATCTTTACCACCACGTCCCCCATGCAGACGCAGGTCGAGATCAACGTCTTGCAAGGTGAGCGCCCGCGTGCAAGCGACAACAAGTCAATCGGCAAGTTTCGCCTTAAGGGCATCAAGCGCATGAGCAACCCGCAGATCGAGGTCACCTTTGACATCGACACCAACGGCATCCTGCGCGTGAGCGCCAAGGATCTGGGCACGGGCAAAGAGCAGTCCATCACCATCGACAACGACCAGCGCATGAGCGAGGAAGAGATCGAGGCTGCCATCCGCGACGCGCAGCAGTATGCCGCTCAAGACGACGAGCGCCGCGAGGCAAGCCGCGTGCGCAATGAGGCGCAAAGCCTGCTCAACACGGCGCAGACTGCGCTCGAGGCTCACAAAAAAGACATCGAGAAAGATGAGAAGCGCACGGTCCAGCGCGACATCGCCGCGCTGCAAAAGGCCTTGATGGCGCGCGCCAAGAAGGGTGCAGAAAACGATGTCGCCGCCATCAAAGAAGCGGCGGATGCCTTGGAGCAAAGCAGCGCGCATATCCGCAGCTTGTAGACGCGCCTGTATCGCGCGGGCCGCGGGGCTTGCAAATCTGGGAGCCGCTGGCAGCAACGCCGGCGGCTCCTCGCGGTTTCTGCTTGCGCCTGCGCTTCTGTTCGCTCGCGCTCATCGCGTTCTCGCCGACGCCTTTCATAGCATCGAAACACTTTAGCGTGCTAAAGTGTGCGAGAATAGCGCCACGATATAAGCAGCGCTGCGCATGCGGCGCAAAGGGCGATGCCCAACCGCAGTGGCAGCGCCCTTCATGGCAAGCGGAAAGGAACTCCATGTCACGTAGCGCCAAGGTCTCGCGTGCTACCAAGGAGACCAGCATCAGCATCGAGCTGGACTTGGATGGCACCGGCAAGACAGACATCAGCACCGGCGTGCCGTTTTTTGATCACATGCTAGATGCCCTGGGCCGCCATTCGCAGCTCGATCTTACAGTGCATGCCAAAGGCGACGTGGAGGTGGACTCCCATCACACGGTGGAGGATTGCGGCATCGTCTTGGGTCAGGCCGTAAGGCAGGCGCTGGGAGACTGCAAGGGCATCACGCGCTACGGGCAGTCGCTTTTGCCCATGGACGAGACGCTTGTCTTGGCGGCTGTCGATATCTCCGGCCGCGGTCAGTGCCATGCGGAGCTGGACATCCCTGCGCCCAGCGTGGGTACTTTTGACACCGAGCTTGCTGAGGAGTTTCTCATCGCCTTTGCGGCAAACGCCGGTATCACGCTGCATGTGCGCCAGATGGCGGGCAAGAACTCGCATCACATCATAGAGGCCGCCTTCAAGGCCACAGCTCGTGCCTTGCGCCAAGCCGTGAGCTTGGATGCGCGTGTGGGCGATGCGGTGCCCTCAACCAAGGGGGCGCTCTAGCATGGCGCCTCGTATCTGCGTTATCGATTACAAGAAGGGCAATCTGGCAAGCGTCCAGCGCGGCCTGGCCGATGCTGGCTACGACGCCTTTATCAGCAGCAATGCGGCAGATATCATGAACGCCGACGGCCTTGTGCTGCCGGGCGTGGGCTCTTTTGCCGATGCCATGACCACGATGAACGAGCTTGGCCAGACCGACGCCATCCGCTCCAAGGTGGCTGCAGGCACCCCTATGATGGGCATCTGTCTGGGGATGCAGCTGTGCATGGACTGGGGAGACGAGGGTTGCGAGCCCGGCTGCCGCATGGACGGCTTGGGCCTTGTTGCCGGCCATGTCGAGCGCGTTGCCTCTACAGCACCGGACGGCACTAAGCTCAAGGTCCCGCATGTGGGCTGGAACAGCGTCACAGCCTGCCAGGACACAAGCCCGCTCTTTGAGGGCATCGATCAAGACAGCTACTTCTATTTCACGCACTCGTATATGTGCGTGTGCGATGACGATAAAGACGTTGCGGGTGTGACTTGCCACGCGCGTCCGTTTACGAGCTCCATCCAAAAGGGCAGGCTCTACCTCACGCAGTTTCACCCCGAGAAATCCTCGGCTAAGGGAATGCGCATGCTCGCCAACTTTGGCGCGATCGTCGCCGGGCAGCTCTAGGATTGCACGGCGGCTGCTCGACTTGCGCCTAACTGCATAGCTGCACACAGCTTGCAAGTCGTATCCCAAGCCTGCAAGCTGCAACCCTTAAGCCTTAAGCCTATGGAAACCACAAGAAAGGCAACCGTATGATTCTCGTTCCCGCTATCGACATCTTGGACGGGCGCGCCGTGCGCCTCAAGAAGGGCGACTACAACCAGGTCACCGTCTACAACGACGACGCCGTGGCTCAGGCGCGCGCGTTTGAGCAGGCGGGTGCGCAGCGTGTGCACATCGTGGATCTGGACGGTGCGCGCGACGGTCGCGCCACTAATATGGAGCTCATCAAGCGCATGGTGGCCGAGCTGTCCTGCGAGGTCGAGGTAGGCGGTGGCATCCGCACGATGGAGGCTATCGAGCGCTATGTGGATGCGGGCGTGAGGCGCATCGTGTTGGGCAGCGCCCTTGTCAAGGACCGTGCCTTTGCCCAGCGTGCAGCCGATAAATACGGCAGTGTGATCGTGGCAGGCATCGACGCAAAAGACGGCATTGTCGCCACCGAAGGCTGGCTGGATACAGCAGACGGCGTGCCCGCAGACCAACTGGTGGCAGACCTGGAGGGTATGGGCATCACGAGCTTGGTCTACACCGACATCGCGCGTGACGGCATGCAGACAGGCGTTGATGCAGCAGCTTACGCGGCTATGGCCAACGCGCATCCCAGCGTCAAGGTTACGGTAAGCGGCGGCCTTGCCGGTTTGGACGACCTGCGCAACCTGGTGGCCACGGGTGCACCGCTTGACGGAGCCATCGCCGGGCGCGCTATCTACGAGGGTAACTTTACCGTGGAAGAGGGCATCGCCTGCATCAAGGCCGTCCAAGCCGCGCTGAGCAAAGGAGGCGCTGCATGCTAACCAAGCGCGTGATCCCCTGTCTGGACGTCAAGGATGGCCGCGTGGTCAAGGGAGTGAACTTTGTCAACCTGCGCGATGCGGGAGACCCTGTGGAGCTTGCAGCAGAGTACGACCGCCAGGGTGCTGACGAGGTTGTCTTCTTGGACATCACGGCTACGCACGAGGACCGCAAGACCACGATCGACATGGCCAGCCGCGCAAGCGAGGAGGTCCACATCCCCTACGCAGTCGGCGGCGGTTTCAAGACGATTGCAGACATGCGCACGATGATCGCTGCGGGCGCAGACAAGGTCTCGCTCAATTCTGCGGCCATCAAGGACCCGAGCCTCATCACGGCCGGCAGCCTCGCCTTTGGCAGCCAGGCCGTGCTCGTGGCGATAGACGCCAAGCGCGTGGCTGGCAACCCAAACAAGTGGACGGCCTATGTACGCGGTGGGCGCGAGGACACGGGCCTGGATGCCGTTGAGTGGGCTGTCGAGGCTGCGCGTCGCGGAGCAGGGGAGATCTTGCTCACGAGCATGGATTGCGATGGCAGCAAAGATGGCTTTGACCTGGCGCTTACGCGAGCTGTGGCGCGCGCGGTGGATATTCCCGTCATCGCCAGCGGCGGTGTGGGCAAGCTCGAGCACTTTGCCCAAGGCATCATAGAGGGCGAGGCAGACGCCGTCTTGGCGGCAAGCGTCTTCCATTTTGGCGAGCTGTCTATCCGCGAGGTCAAAGAGTACATGGCAGCGCAGGGCATCGCGGTGCGTCTGTAGCGCCTGCAGCACCTACAGCGTTTTAAGGATGCCGATGATAGGCGGTGTGGTTACTCGCGCTTGTTCGAGCTGGACGTACCGTGCTGCCCATCGCATCACGATTGACAGAGAGGTAGACCAAGATGGCAGATATGCCTGTAACGCCGCTTGGCTATGTGGCGATTAAATATGATGACCGCGGCCTTGTGCCCTGCGTGGTGCAGGAGGCCTCAAGCGGCGACGTGCTCATGATGGCGTGGATGAACGAGGAGAGCCTGGCGCTCACCGTCAAGACCAAGACGACCTGGTTTTGGAGCCGTAGCCGCCAGGAGCTGTGGAACAAGGGGGCGACAAGCGGCAACATCCAGCATGTGCGCGAGCTTTGCTACGACTGCGATGCGGATTGCCTGCTCGCCAAGGTGGATGCAGACGGCCCTGCCTGCCATACCGGCGCCCACACCTGCTTCTATCGCGCCGTCGATCTGTCCTAAGAAGCTGGTTAGTGCGGCCGAGCGCCGCGCCAGCTGACGCGGCCGGTGATTTCATTGCAGAGTGGAACGCGCGGTCAAACTTACGCTCAGACTCGGCACCCGATCGCGCGAAAAGCGCCTGCAGCTGCGGAGGAAACGCCTTTGGCGTTTCCGAGTCCTCGCTACCGCAGGCGCTTTTCGCGCGATCTGCCTCCTATTCGCAAGTTTGCCCGCGCGTTCCACTCTGCAAGCAAGCATCGTCGATTCGCAGGTGTGCGTAGGGGCTGACGCTGCGCCGAGCGGTGGGGATGGGTGCTGCGGAATGCCTCGCGCAACGGTTCCTGCGTATAGTTGCGCGGAGCGAGCGCACGAGCATCCGCAGGATGCGAGCAGCGAAGCGCGCTGGAGCAGTACCCACCCCCTCCGCTCGGCATACCTGCCATTCCTCGCCGCTCACCGCTGTAAATCACAGAATCTTCACGCATTTAACATCTGCGTAACGAAACCGCCGTTTCTAGGGGTATAGTTGCCCACACGTTTTGCAATGAAGCCACAGGAATCGCTTATGAGACCGGTGGCAGAGCAGACTCTGGAGAATCCCTGAAAAACGGGTGCCGACGGTGCAAGGCAACGATGGTCCAGGCCATCACGCCGAAACTCTCAGGCAAAAGGACAGAGTTAACACAGCGCCTGCAAGCCGCCAGGGCTTAAGGGCTGCGTTTTCTTTTGACTCCCCAGAGTGCTTGCTCGCAGATTTAGAAGGGGAGGAACCCAAAGACAATGGACGTTTTGCTTACGATCGTGCAGACGATCAACACCTATCTTTCCAACTACGTGTTGCTGATCTTGCTCATCGGCTTGGGTCTGTACTTTACTATCCGCACGCGCGCTGTTCAGGTGCGCTGCTTTGGCCAGGGCATCAAGAAGCTCTTTGGCGGCTTTAACCTCAACGGAGAAAAGCAAGAGAGCGGCATGAGCTCCTTCCAGGCTCTGGCAACCGCTATCGCCGCTCAGGTGGGCACCGGCAACATCGTAGGTGCCTGCGGCGCCATCTTGGTCGGCGGCCCGGGCGCGATCTTTTGGATGTGGATCATCGCCTTCTTGGGCATGGCCACCAACTACGCCGAGGCCGTGTTGGCCCAGATGACCCGTACCGTCGATGAGGACGGTACCGTTCACGGCGGCCCGGTCTACTACATTCGCCACGTCTTCAAGGGCGCCGGCGGCAAGTTCCTGGCCGGCTTCTTTGCCGTTGCCATCATCTTGGCCCTGGGCTTTATGGGCTGCATGGTTCAGTCCAACTCTATCGCCAGCACCATGAACACCGCGTTTGGCATTCCCAGCTGGATCGTAGGCGCTCTTGTCGTGATCGTGGCAGGCTTCATCTTCTTGGGCGGTGTCCAGCGCCTGGCCTCTGTTACCGAGAAGCTCGTCCCCGTCATGGCTGTCCTGTACCTCTTGGGTGGCTTGGTGCTGCTCGTCATGAACGCAGGCAACGTGCTGCCCGCCATCGCGCTCATCTTCCAGTGCGCCTTCAACCCCGATGCCTCCATCGGCGGCGTCACCTTTGGCCTCATCGCCGCTTTGACCCAGGGCGCAAAGCGCGGCCTGTTCTCCAACGAGGCCGGCATGGGCTCTACCCCGCACGCACATGCCA
>CAVAPV010000055.1:0-13217 GCA_963590525.1 Agathobacter rectalis | reverse complement strand
GTCACCCCACGCGAAGCTAAAATGCGAGCAGTAAGCGGCCTTAGAGAACAAGCTAGCTCTATCTCTTTCGCTATGTCGCCGTCATAGGGCTTTATATCGTATGTCTGTTTGCTCAGTTGTGTCATGCAATCGATTGTCGCACAAAGATATGACACGAAAAACAAGAAAACAGGGTGCGGGCTTTTAAACCCGCACCCTGCCAAATCTTTGCTGCGTCAAAAGCGGAGATATGGACTAGAGATTACTCTTTGTCATCTTCAATCTGGATATCAATGCCCAAAGCCTCGATCTGCTCGGGCGTAAGCTCGATCTCTTGCCCGTCTTCAAGATCGGTGATGCCGATCTTTGCAAGCTGCTCAGGTGTAAGCTCGATCTCGACTTCCTCTTGGTCATCTTGCGAGGCAACCTCGCCGTCTGTCGTAATGGTTACCGAGGTCGCAACATCGTCTGCGTGCTCGACAGCCGAAGCGGGCTCAGGTGCCTCAGACGACTCGTCGGCCTTAGGAGCAGCCACGTTGGCAGAAACAGCGCTAGCAACGGCAGTTGTGGCTGCGGCAGACTGCGCATCCTTGGATGACTCTGCTCCTTGAGCTTTCTTTTCGGACTTTTGTGCCTTGGCAGCCTTCGCCGCCTCCTTTTGAGCAGCCTTTGACGCCTTACGCGCCTCGATCATCATCTCCTTAGTAAAGGGAGACTGGACAACCTCGTAGGGATACTTCTCCTCGAGGCGCTTGTACTGCGGGTCGCGGATCTTCCACATCGTGTAGACGGGAGTAGAGATCGCAAAGGTGGAATACACGCCGATCACCATGCCGCAAAACATTGCAAAGGCAAAGTCGCGCAAGGTGTCTGTACCCAAGACGAGCATGAACACAACCGGGATAACAGACGTGATAGACGTGTTCATAGAGCGCATGAAGATCTGATTGACCGACATGTTTGCGCAGGTCTTGAGAGACATATGCATCTGCGGAGAGGCGTTTTGGTTGATGCGGTGGAAGCTGACGATCGTGTCATAGAGCGAGTAGCCGATGATGGCCAACAGCGCAGCGATGACATCGGAGGTGACCTCCATATGGAAGAACATGCCCGCCCACGCGTAAATGCCGATGATGATGATCATGTCGTGGAACAGCGAGCACAAAGCAGCAACGCCCATACGCGGCTCGCGGTAACGTGCGGCGATAACAATCAAGATGGCAACGCAAGAGATGATGAACGCCAAAAACGAGCGCCAGATAACCGAGGCACCCCAGCTTGCGCCGATGGTCTCGATCTGCACGTTTTGCGAGTCCAAGCTCAAGTCGCTTTCGACCGCCTCCATGATGGTAAGCGAGTCAGACGAGTTGGTATCGGTCGTCTTGATGATGAAACCGTTGCCGCTTGAAGCACTCGAAGAGGTCTGGATAGACGATATCTGAGAATCGATCCCTGCATCAGATGCAGCTTTCTCAAAAGACTCCGTGATCTGATCTTGCGTCAGATCGCCGGCCTCTGTGATCTGGATAGAGGTACCGCCAGAAAACTCGGTACCAAGCGTCAAGGGGCAGCCGGTAGTCACAAAACTTGCAACCAAGCCTGCAATAGACAAGATAATGAGGAGGCTAGACAGTACAAAACCGTACTTCCACAGGCCTACAAAATTGAAATGACGATGAGGACGCAGGTTTGCCATGACTACCTCACCTCCTTTGCGATGAACTGGCCTTCGTTGATCTCATCACGAACTCCCCAGAAGCCGGGATGCTTGGCAATCTGCTTCTCTCCGAGGATTCGCACGATGGGGCCGCTGAAAAGCATCATGACGATAAGGTCGCAGACGATGCCCAAAGCCAAGGTCAAACCAAAGCCCCTGACATCACCGATGGCAACGATGTAAAGCGCAAGCGCAGATACCAAGGTGACGATATCGGCGTCAAGCGAAGTAAAGATGCCTTCTTTTGCGCCGCCATATGCAGCGGCCTTAACCGATCTGCCGTTACGTATCTGCTCATGGAAGCATTCCATGATAAGAATCGACGAGTCGGCAGACAGGCCGATGTTGACGATAACGCCTGCGATGCCAGGCAATGTGAGCGAGAACATGCCAAAAGAGGACAGCAGCGCCAAAAGACCCATGTACAAGATCGCCATAACGCATATGGACAGACCGGTAACAAAACCCAGGCCGCCATAGAAGAGGATCATCCAAACCATAACGAGTGCCAAACCGATACCGGCGGAGATGATGCCAACCCACAAGGCGTCCTGACCAAGCGTGGGGCCAACGGTGGAGGATTGGTCGATGTTGAGGCTCACAGGAAGCGAGCCGGAGTTGATGATCGCCTTGAGGTCGTTTGCCTCTTGCGAGGTGTAGTTGCCCGTGATCTGAACCTGACCACCGGTGATAGCGCTTTGCACGGCGGGTGCGCACTCAACCTTGCCATCAAGCAAGATAGCGATCTGGCCATTGGTGCTCACAAGCTCGGAGGTAACATCGGCAAACTCGGAGGTACCCTCGGAGTCCAGCGTCAGGTTGACAGCGTAATCGGCGCTGCCCTGGGGACGATCAACCGTGACGTTACTCACGTTATCGCCGTTCATGAAGGCCGTGTAGCTGATGTTGTCGTCTTTGAGGTTCATGCCCTCGATGCCCTGCTTGATGAGGTTGACCACATCGTCGTCTTCGATGGCATCGACACGCACGAACTCAAGCACGCCGGTGGTAGACAGCGTGTCGATGATCGACTGCGAGTCCTCGGCACCGGGGACCTGCACGAGGAAGGAATTAGAGCCCTGCTGCTGCACGGTTGCAGCACTTGCGCCAGAGGAATTGACGCGCGAGGTGATGACGGCCTGCGCCTCATCCATCTGGTCTTGCGTGACCTGAGAACCGTCAAGCGTCGTCGCGCTCAGGTTAACGCTCACACCGCCTTGGATATCGAGACCCTGCGTGATCTTGTCTTGAGGCGGGTAGAGCATGATGGCCGAGGCAATCGCGATAACGCAGATAGCTGCAAGCGCGATGATATTACCCTTCTTGCGCTTGACCTTGGGCTTAGATGGAGCACTCTGCTTACGTGCAGATCCAGAAGCATCCGCAGCCTTGGCAAGCCCGCTCTTCTTAGCCTTCTCTTCGCCGCGTTGACGGGTTTTCTCGGCAGCAGCGGCCTTCTTGGCACTGCGCTTGCGAGCCTTTTCCATCTCCTTGCGGCCTTTTTCCTTTTGCTTTTCGAGCTCTGCGGCTTTTTTGGCCTTGTACTCGGGATCGTTTTCACGAGCCTGTTGCAAAGCCCTGGCCTCGGCAGCGCGCTTGCGCTCGGCAGCTGCCGCCTTCTCGTAGCGAAGCGCGTCCTTGGCAGCCTTTGCCTGATCATGCTCGCGCTTCTTTGCGGCCTTGGCCTTCTGCTTTTGCAGCTGGGCCTTGGCCTTAGCTTTCTGCGCCTCTGTCAGTTCTGACGAGGCATTTTTCTTTTCAGCCATTCACTAACTCCTGAAAATTGACTGGCATTATGCTTTTGGAAGGATAGTGCTATCCGACAGTAAAGCATCGATACGTAAGGAAAGAGTTTACAACACATGCAAGCTCTGAGGAGATAAATCATCCTCAATATGCAGACGGGACAACTTTCAAAGCTACTGTCCGTTAAGCGCCCGCTGCCTATGCGAGGATCTTTCCCAAAAAGCTCATACGATGAATTGGACAGGGACCATATTCCTTTATCGCGGCTATGTGTGCAGCAGAGCCATACCCCTTATTGCTTTCGAACCCGTAGAGGGGATACTCCTGCGCAAAGCCCTCCATGATCTTGTCGCGCGTCACCTTGGCAACGATACTTGCCGCAGATATGCAGGCCACCTTGGCATCCCCTTTGACGATGTTTGTCTCATTAGGATGAAAATGCAGGGGATTGCCGTCAAGCAGCACGTGATCTGGCTCGACACCGCAGGCAGCAAGCGCTCGCGACATGCAAACCTTAAGAGACGCTGTCATGCCGCAGGCATCGATCTCTTGAGGCTGGACATGCGCGATCCCAACACCCAAGGCAACATCTAAAATCTGCGAGGCAAGCTCCTTGCGCCTCTTTGCGCTTATCTTCTTGGAGTCATCCAACCCGATAATCATAGGATTGGCTGGCAACACGACCGCAGCACAAGTCAGAGGGCCTGCCAAAGGCCCTCTTCCGACCTCATCAAGCCCAACGGCCACTCCCCCGCAGGAAAGCTCTTCCATATATGAGTAAAGCTCCAGCGTCTTGAGACGCCGGAGCTCTACTCTTTCGATCTTCGTTACCACGAAAAAGCCTAGAAGCCCTTCTCGCGCAGACGGGCAGCCTTGCCAACCTTGTCGCGGAGATAGTACAGCTTTGCGCGGCGAACGCGGCCATGGCGAACAACCTCGATCTTCTCGATCTTGGGAGAGTGAACCGGGAAGGTACGCTCAACGCCGATGCCAAAGGAAATCTTGCGAACGGTAAAGGTCTCGCGGTTGGAAGCACCGTGGCGACGGATGACATCGCCCTCGAAGACCTGGATACGCTCGCGATTGCCCTCTTTGATCCTGTAGTGGACCTTGACATGCGAGCCAACAAAGAACTCGGGGATGTCTTGGCGGATCTGCTGAAGCTCGATTGCGCGAATGATGTCCATTATCATTCCTTTTCTACTCATGCCATACGTTTCACATGCGGCCCTTTGCCCATGGAGGAAACGACGCGAGGCGGAATTTTACTACAAATAAAAACTCGGGACAAGAGTTCTAAAGCAAACTGCTTGGATCGACGTCAATAGTCGTTTTGACCCCAGGACGTTTCTTGGTTTTTGCCAAAGCGCCACCTACCAAACGACCAAACGAAGCGTCAGGTTGTCCTTTCAAAAGAATATGCCAACGATAATCCCCTTTGATCTTAGAGAGCATACACGGCGCCGGTCCTAGCATCTGCCAATCGAGATTGTTCGAGACGATCAAAGAGCTTATGCACAGCGACAAGGCAACAGCGGTGCTCTTTACATCTTCTTCGGACTTGCCCCAGATAAGTACATTGGCCAATCGCGCATACGGGGGATAAAAGAGCTCCCTTCTGGCAGGCAGTTCTTCATCAAGAAAAAGCTCGCGTCTGTGCATAGCTGCAGCCCGTATCGCAGGATGATCAGGGCAATATGTCTGAACAATCACATGACCAGGTTTATCGGCACGTCCTGCACGCCCACTCACCTGCTCCAAAAGCTGATAGGTAGACTCCGATGCCTTAAAATCGGGCAGCTTGAGGGTTGTGTCCGCGTTGATCACACCCACCAATGTGACATCCGGAAAATCCAAGCCCTTTGCAATCATCTGCGTTCCGAGAAGCACAGCGCACGGCGTTTTTGAGAACTCGTCGAGCAAAGCCTCATGAGCGCCTTTTTTAGAAGTGGTATCTGCATCCATCCTGATAACAGACGCCTTTAGAGGAAGAAGCGCCTTGAGCTCGTCTTCGACTCGCTGCGTGCCAGCTCCAAACTTGCGCAGATACGGGCTTGCACAAGACGGACAGGCAACATAAGCCGCTTGGGTAAAACCACAGTGATGGCAGGTGAGGATATTGCCCTTCTCGTGATAGGTGAGGCTTACCGAGCAGTTTGGGCATTGAGGCACAAACCCGCATTCCCTGCACAGCACAAAGGATGCAAAGCCCCTTTTGTTCAAAAGCAGAACCGACTTGTTACCTTGCTCATACGTTTCGAGCAAGGCCTCTTGAAGTTTCTTGGAAAACATCGAGCGATGCCCTTGACCAAACTCGCGAGCCATATCGACAACGTGCACATCCGGAAGCTTTTGCCCGCCAGGCCGCTCCGTCAGCTCTACGCGTTGCCATTCTCTACCGTTCAGTCCGTGCTCGCAGCAAGAAAGCGTGACCAAGCTTGGCGTTGCCGACCCCAGCACCAAAACCGCACCGCTGAGTCTTGCGAGTTCCAAGGCGCATCGACGCGCATCGTAGCGAGGTGAGCTGTCCTGTTTATAGCTAGATTCGTGCTCCTCATCGATGATGATGATACCTAAGTTGCGTAAAGGGGCAAAAAGCGCGCTGCGTGTGCCAACGACCACACGGGCAACACCTTGCCTGACGATGTCCCACTGGTCAAAACGCTCCCCCACAGACAATCTCGAATGCAAGATCGCAACATCCTCGCCAAAACGCGCCCTGAAGCGTCCGACGGTTTGCGGAGTCAAGGAGATCTCAGGGACGAGAACGCATGCGGTTTTCCCCATTTTGAGGCAGGCCTGGATAGCGCGCAGATAGACCTCGGTTTTTCCTGAGCCTGTGATGCCGTCAACCACGACAACGTTTTCTTTGGAAGGCAACGCCGCTTGCATCTTGCTGGTTATGACTTCAAGCGCACGAGCCTGGCCGCCCGTAAGCTCGCGCATAACAGCTTCTTGCCTGGCCGCGCCCGACATCGCGCTGCGCAAACGTCTGCGTTCCTCGATAACGACAACGCCTTTGCGCTCGAGCGCTTTACACGACTGGTTTGCAGCACCAACCTCTAGCGACAGCTCCGCCATACGCATTCCGCCATACGACAGCGCCTCGATGATTCTCTTTTGCTTGACAGCGTTTTTTGGAACCACATAGTTGTCGGCAGCCTTGGTGAGAAAAACCCAGCGATCGTCCACGGGGCCAGCACCCGGATGCACCAAAGTCCACTTGCCATCGATGCGTTTGATCTTTGGAGCACCGCCGGGCGGCGTGAGCAATCTGATGCAATCGCTTAAAGGTGCGGCATACTCCGAAGCCATCCACAAGGCAAGATCCGCAAAAGTCCTGTCAAAATAAGGCGTCGATAAAATTCCCGCTAGGTACTTGTAGTTTCTGCCAGCAAGCTCTTGCGCGCTCAGCTCTTTGATGGCAACCACATAACCCACCACGGGGCGATTGGAAAACTCGACGCTAACAGCACAGCCCACCTCCACGCCAGAAAGCTCTGCGGGGACAAGGTAATCGAAGGCCCGGTCTAACGCCCGGGCCGACACGTCGACTATGACAGATGCAGCTAGCATCCAAAAGCGCCTTGGAACTACAAGCCGGCGGCAGCGCGCAGCTGTTGTGTCTTGTTAGTTTGCTCCCAAGGAAATTCCTCGCGCCCAAAATGGCCATAGGCAGCAGTTTTACGATAAATCGGGCGACGGAGGTCGAGGTCGCGGATAATCGCGCCCGGTCTCAAGTCAAAGGTGGCGCTGACAGCACGCTCGATATCCTCAACCGCAACCTTGTTGGTGCCAAAGGTCTCAACCAGAAGGCTTAGCGGACGGGCGACACCGATAGCATAGGCAATCTGAACCTCGCAACGATCAGCCAAGCCCGCAGCCACAACGTTTTTAGCCACCCAACGGGCCGCATAGGCGCCAGAGCGGTCGACTTTAGTGCAGTCCTTACCGCTAAAGGCACCACCGCCATGACGGCCCATGCCGCCGTACGTGTCAACGATAATCTTGCGGCCCGTAAGACCGCAATCTCCCATGGGCCCGCCAACCACAAAACGACCCGTGGGGTTGATGTAGACCTGGGCATCCTTCCAATTAACGCCTTCCTGCTCGAATACAGGCGAGATGACGTGCTCGACAAGATCGCGCCTGATCTGCTCGAGTTCGACTTCCTCCGAATGTTGCGTAGAGATAAGGACCTTCTCAACTGCAACGGGCTTGCCGTCGATATAGCGCACCGAAACCTGGGTTTTGCCATCAGGACGCAAGTATGCAAGCGTCTCGTCTTTGCGCACAGCCGTCAAACGCTCGCTCAGACGATGTGCCAAGAAAATAGGCATCGGCATCAAAGTAGAGGTCTCGTTGCAGGCATAACCAAACATCATTCCCTGATCGCCGGCGCCGATGACATCTAAAGGATCTGCAGAGTCCTCGCGGTTTTCTGTGCTGTTGTCTACGCCTTGGGCGATATCGGGGCTTTGCTCGTGGATAGCGTTGATAACACCGCAGGTATCAGCATCAAAACCAAACTTGGCTCGCGTGTAGCCGATCTCGCGGATAACATCGCGCACGATGCTATCTACATCTATGTAAGCTTGGGTGCGAACCTCTCCGGCTACAAGGACAAGACCGGTCGTAACCATGGTCTCGCACGCGATTCGAACGTTGTCAGGATCAGCCTTGAGACCATCGGGAGACACATAGCCGGACTTGGCCAGTTCGATCTCCTTTGCAAAGATGGCGTCTACAATAGCGTCCGAGATCTGATCGCAGATCTTATCAGGATGCCCTTCGGTGACAGACTCGGAGGTGAAAAGGTAGGAGTTCTCACTCATGAAACATGCTCCAAACGAGTAATTGCAAATTGAACAGGGGTTAAGATACCACGGCAAGGCAGCAGATGGGCACCCGACGCTCAACCAAGCGGCAAAGAACGCCCAACTCGCTACGTAACCAAAGACGGCTCAAGCCACACATGACATTGGCAAATAAAAGACCTAGTTCTCTGGATACGGGCAACCGACATGGGCAAACGCCGCGCGTGTGGCCTGCCTTCCCTTAGGCGTCCTAACCAAGAGGCCTTGCTGCAACAAGAAAGGCTCGTAGACGTCCTCCAAAGAGTCCGGCTCCTCTCCAAGCGCGCTTGCGATAGTCGTAAGCCCAACAGGCCTACCCTCAAAGGTGCGAACCAAAAGATCCAATATCTTGTTGTCCATAGGATCAAGCCCAATGCTGTCGACCTCAAAAAACGCAAGTGCGTCGCGAGCAACAGGAGCTGTTATGACACCGTTTGCTCTTACCTGCGCATAATCGCGGACGCGCTTGAGAAGCCTATTGGCAAGTCGCGGCGTGGCACGGCTGCGACAGGCTATTTCCATAGCGCCGTCCTCGCTTACCTCGATTCCCAGTATCGTCGCAGACCTGACAACGATATCCCTCAGCTCGGCAGGTGAGTAATAATCGAGCCTGAAGCTAGCGCCAAAGCGATCGCGTAAAGGACCGGTGAGCATGCCGCTTCTTGTTGTGGCAGCAACCAATGTGAACCTGGGGATGTCAAGCCTGATAGATCGTGCGGCAGGGCCCTGTCCGATGACGATATCAAGGGCAAAGTCTTCCATCGCAGGATAGAGAACCTCCTCCACGGCACGGTTCATGCGATGAATCTCATCGATGAACAAGACGTCGCCCTCATCGAGGTTGGTAAGTATCGCTGCAAGATCTCCAGCGCGCTCTATAGCGGGACCCGACGTCGTCTTTATGTTGACGCCCATCTCGTTTGCCACAACTGTCGCCAACGTCGTTTTGCCCAGACCCGGAGGCCCACTAAAGAGCAAATGGTCCAAAGGCTCTTCCCTAAACTTTGCAGCCTTGATAAGGATGTCGAGGTTTTCCTTGATGCGAGTCTGCCCCAAATACTCACGCAAAGTCTTAGGTCTAAGCGAGACCTCTGCACTTGCCTCTTCTGGAGTTGATGCTAAATCGACAAGCCTTTCTTGAGACCTTGCGCTTCGCTTTGCTTCAAAATCATCTGCTTCCCATGCCATCAGCGACCTCCACCAACATTCTTGAGAGCAGATCTCACAATAACCGACACGTCTTCTGCAGACTTGTCCACGCAATCAAGAGCAGCCGAAACCTCATCATCGCCAAAGCCCATCGACAGCAATGCCGCACGAGCGTCTGCAAAAGCCTTCTGTTGCTCAGGCACAGCTGCGGGTTGATCTGCATCCTTATGCAAAACGCCTTTGAGTTCCAAGACAATGCGTTGAGCTGTTTTTTTGCCGATGCCTGAGACCTTGCAAATCGCGGCAACATCTCCATCAGAAACAAACTGAGCAACTTGCGATGCCGTATAAGTAGACAAAGCTGCCAGCGCGAGTTTAGGCCCGATACCGCTCACGCTGGTAAGGTTTGTGTAAACGGTCTTCTCCAGCTCGTCTTTAAAACCAAAGAGCGTGATCTTGTCATCCTTTATGTGCATGCTCACCAAAACGAGACACTCCTCGCCACTTGGCGGCAAACTTGCCAATGCTTTTGACGACATATAGATCTCGTATCCAACGCCGCCAACATCAAGGATAAGCGCGTAAGCACCCACTAAAACAACCTTGCCTCTGAGAAAGGAAATCAACGCTGCCCCTCCTTCATCAATGCGACCTTGTCTGTCCAGGCATCCCTCTCGCTTGCGTGCAAGTGCATATGCCGGTTCATTCTCCTAGCTGAAGCCTCGATAGATCTCAGGCGCGCATGACAGACCGCGGCAGCAAGCGCATCTGCCGCGTGGTCGGGCTTGGGCATATGATCAAGCCCCAAGACAGCTTTAACCATATACTGAACCTGCGCTTTATCGGCAGACCCGGTTCCAACAAGCGCCTTTTTTATCTGCATGGGGGTGTACTCGCCAACGACGACCTTCTTACGCCCCGCGGCAACGAGAACCGCCCCTCTCGAATGGGCCGTTGCGATAGCGCTTTTGGTGTTTACGCCAAAGTAGATACCCTCGATACCAAGCTCGTCTGGCTCATATCTCTCAAGCACAGCCGTAATCTTGTCTTGAATGATGCAAAGCCTTAATGCAAGGTCTTGGTCAGCCTCGGTTTCTATGCAACCGTAAGCCACAGCGCTGACCTTGGCTCCATGCTCTTCTATTACGCCCCAACCCGTATGCGCTAGACCGGGGTCGATTCCCATAATCATCGTTGAACTCAAAGCTATCCCATCATTTCAAACATTTGTTCGATTTTAGCATACGAGGATAGCTCTTTGGAGCAGAATCAAGAAATCATGAAAAAGAAAAGGAGCCGCGCATTTGCACAGCTCCCTCAAGGTTATTGCAAAAAGATCTTACTCTTCCAAAGCAGCTGCGATCTCTTCGGTGATCTCCATGGTGTGGGAAACAGACTGAACATCGTCGAAATCCTCGAGACGCTCGATAAGGCGCTGGACTTTCTTAGCGTCCTCGACGCTGACAGCAACGGGGTTGGTGGCCTCCATGATGAGCTCTGCACCCTTGACCTCGATGCCCTGAGCCTCAATCCCATTCTTGACAGCCATGAGATCTGTAGGGGCAGTAAAGACAACCCAGTCCTCATCGGCGTCGATGTAGTCGTCTGCACCAGCCTCGGCAACGACCATCATGAACTCATCCTCGTCGGCAGGAGCGTTTTGCTTGTCTGCAACCTTCTTGCCGTCGCCCTCGATGACCTTCTCGATAGTGATCTGGCCCTTTTTCTCAAACTGGAAGGCAACAGAACCGCTCGTTGCAAGGCTGCCGCCAGATTTGTTAAAGGCGCTGCGGACATCGGCAGCGGTGCGATTGCGGTTGTCGGTCAGGCACTCGACGTACATGCCGATGCCAGCGGGGCCGTAACCCTCGTAGATGACGGTTTCCCAAGAAGCGGCATCTCCGCCATTGCCAAAGGCCTTGTCGATGGCGACTTGAATCTTGTCCTTGGGCATGGAGTAACCCTTGGCCTTGGCGATTGCGGCGGCCAAGGAGGCGTTGTTGTCGGGATTGGGGTCTCCACCCTCTTTGGCGGCAACAGTGATAACGCGGCTCAGCTTAGAGAAAAGCGCAGAGCGCTTGGCGTCCTGAGCGCCTTTGCGGTGTTTGGTGGTAGCCCATTTAGAATGTCCGGACATATCTACCCCTTCCCTCGACTAATCGTATTTGTTGGAAAGCTGCACTACACAGCTGGTTAAGCACAGACAAAGATTTAGTTTACTACTCTTGCTCTTGATATTTAAGACCCTCTTGCGGTTTTTTGACTTTGAGAGAATATGCGAGAAGGGCAAGACCAATGGCGAGCATGGGCAAACATAGCAGCTGGCCCATAGTGCCCCACGTCCCAAAGAAATACCCGATCTGGACATCTGGCAAGCGAACGAACTCGATGCAGATTCGGCAGCAAGCATACAAGACCAAAAAGACCCCGAAGAAAAAGCCCCTTGGCCGAGGTGGTACTTTTCTTGCGAGCAAGGTCATTACGGCAAAGACGACAACACCCTCCAAGAAGGCCTCATACAACTGCGAGGGATGGTACATAACTCCCGTATTCAAAAAATCGACACCCCAAGGCAAAGTCGTAGGAGCGCCGTAGAGTTCGCCGTTGACAAAATTTGCACAGCGACCAAAAAACAGCCCTATAGGCGCTGCACAGGCAACAAGATCTGCAAGGGTCAGCACAGGCATGCCAGATGTCTTGCAAAAGACAAAACCGCCCACAAAGGCACCTGCTAATCCGCCGTGAAACGACATTCCGCCGTTAGAAAGCGCAAACACCTCAAGCGGATGCGCCAGGTAATAACCGTCACCATAGAAAAGGCAGTAACCCAACCTTGCGCCGATGATGATGCCAAAAGCTATCGCGCAAACCGCGCTTGTCACGTCATAGGCATCAAAGCGAATGCGCCATCGCTTAGCCGTGAGGGCTATTACAACCCCAGCGCAGACAAATCCGCAAATATAGGCCAATCCATACCAGCGCACAGACAAAGGCCCAAGGGCAAAGGCAACGGGGTCGAGGGTTTGGTAGAAGTCGTTTAGCATATGCTGCATGGTACCATGGGATGACGCAAGCCAAGACCTTGTACAAGACCAAGCAACCGAAAGGACCTAACCGTGCAAATAAAGTCACACTACTCGACTATCGTTGTAGGGGCGGGTCCCGCAGGCGTCATGGCCGCAATATACGCATCGGCATTAGGCGACGTTCTTCTCGTTGATGCCATGTCCATGCCTCGCGAAAAAAGCTGTGGCGGCATGCTCAACGAATACGCACAGGAATTTTTATCCAAAGTATCCGACATCCCCAATGACATCGTTTGCGACCCAGAGTGGATCAACTTTCGCTTCTATGATTGGGACAGAAAGATCAAGAAAGCCACTACTCTGCGATTCATGAATGTCGACCGCGTTAAGTTCGACGACTGGATGATGAGCATGCTTCCCAGCAACGTCACAGTTTTGCCTCAAACGCGCTTTACGGGGCTTACGCAAAACGACGACAAAGTAACAGCCACCTTCAAAGATGCTGTAAATCGTGATTCAGAGCCCTTTGATGTTGAGGCAGATTATCTCGTAGGATGCGATGGCCCGCGCTCAAGCGTGAGGAGAGCTCTTCCGGTAACGCAGCTCAAACTTTACAAAACGCTTCAGGAGTTCTTGCCGGTACACGATAACGTCGAGCCGTTCTTTGATTGCCTTTACAGCAGGAATATCTCGAAGGATTATGGTTACGGCTACCTTATCCCAAAAGACGACATAGTCATCATC